>JAJDUQ010000273.1 GCA_022826505.1 Gammaproteobacteria bacterium | reverse complement strand
GGTGCCGCCGCTGGCGGCGCTGCTGATGGCCGTCGTGGGCTGGCGCCACGCGGCGCTGGCGCTGGGCTATGCAGGGGCCGCATTTCTGCTGATCGCCGCATTTTCGATGCGGTCTCCACCGGCGAGCCGTTCGTCGACCCGGTCCGCCGAGAGCCCCGGCCCGCAGCCCGTGAATGTCCGGCGCAGCCGCGCGTTCTGGACCCTGTGCGCGACGCAGTTCCTGTTCTTTCCGTCCCTGGTGACGGTGCCGCTGCACATCGCGGTGCACGGCATCGATCTGGGCATGACGCGTACCACGGCGGCGACGCTTCTGACGGTGATCGGGGCGTCGAGCATCGTCGGCAGGCTGACGGTTGGCACCTTCGTCGACCGGATAGGCGGCAGGAACGCCTACATATTCAGCTTGGTGCCGCTGGTGGCCGGTCTGCTCTCGCTGCTGGTGGTCGACACGCACGGGCTGCTGTTCGCCGCGGTGGCGGTGTACGGATTCGCCCACGGCGGGCTCTTCACGGTCGTCGCCCCCACCGTGGCCGAGTTCTTCGGAACTCGCGCCCACGGCGCGATCTTCGGGGGGATCGTGTTCTTCGGCACCCTCGGCGCGGCCGTCGGACCGGTCGTGGCGGGCCGGGTCTTCGACGTCACCGGCAGCTATGAGTACGCGTTCACCGGGCTCGCGGTGATGGGAGCGATTGGCCTGGCGCTGGTGATCTCGCTGCCGGGGCGGCGGGCAGCGTGATCCGTTCGTCCCTGAATGAACAGGAACTTGTCGGCGCAACTCCCACCCCGTCGCGTCGTGGAATCTGCTCTGGAGCAACTCCGGTCCTGGTCCGGATGGCGCTCGACATCGAGCCTCGCCTCCTGCCCCGGCTCGAGCCCGGGGTTCTTCCCATCGTTCGATCGCGAGAAATGGCGGCCATGACGACAACGGTGCATCCGGGTTGAAGCCTGCTACGATCCACCGCGAACCCATCGCACCTCCGAGAAGCGGCCTTCCCTCCCCATGCTCTACCACCGGACATTCGACGTCATCGTCGTCGGCGGCGGCCACGCCGGCACCGAGGCGGCGCTCGCCGCGGCTCGGGCCGGGGCGGAGACGCTGCTGCTCACCCAAAGCATCGATACCCTCGGTCAGATGAGCTGCAATCCGGCCATCGGCGGAATCGGCAAAGGGCACCTGGTCAAGGAGATCGACGCGCTCGGCGGGGCGATGGCGGTGGGCGCCGATCACTGCGGAATCCACTTCCGAACCCTCAACGCGCGAAAGGGGCCGGCGGTGCGGGCGACCCGCGCTCAAATCGATCGCGCGCTGTACCGAAAGCACATTCGCGGAGTGCTCGAACGTGCACCGCGGCTCTCGCTGCTGCAGCAGACGGTGTCCGACATCGTCATCGACGCGGACACGGTGCGCGGGGTGGTGACGGGTATTGGAGTACGCATCGAAGCCGCCTGCGTGGTGATGACGGTGGGCACCTTCCTCGGCGGGCGTATCCACGTGGGAATGCAGAATCACGAGGGGGGCCGCGCCGGCGATCCGCCGTCGAACGCGCTGGCACGCAAGCTCCGCGAACGCGAGTTCGCGGTCGGACGGTTGAAGACGGGCACGCCGCCACGCATCGACGGCCGCACCATCGACTTCTCCCGACTCGAACCCCAGCCCGGCGACGAGCCGCGCCCGGTGTTCTCCTGCCTCGGGAGCCGGGACCGGCATCCCGAGCAGGTGCCGTGTCACATCACCTGCACGAACGAGCGGACCCACGAGATCATCCGTGCCGCCCTCGATCGGTCGCCCATGTACACGGGGGTGATCGACGGCACGGGTCCGAGATACTGCCCGTCGGTGGAAGACAAGGTGGTGCGGTTCGCCGAGCGCGGCTCGCATCAGATCTTCGTCGAGCCGGAAGGACTGGACACCGACGAGGTCTACCCGAACGGCATCTCCACCAGCCTCCCCTTCGACGTGCAGGTGGATCTGGTGCGTTCGATTGCGGGCTTCGAGCGCGCCCACATCACACGTCCCGGCTACGCCATCGAGTACGACTACTTCGATCCGCGGGAGCTGCGTCCGTGGCTGGAGACGCGCCGGGTCGGGAACCTGTTCTTCGCCGGCCAGATCAACGGCACGACCGGCTACGAGGAAGCGGCCGCGCAGGGACTCGTGGCCGGTGTGAACGCCGCGCTGCGTGCCCGGGACCACGAGCCGTGGTACCCGCGCCGTCACGAAGCCTACATCGGCGTGCTCGTCGACGATCTCGTCACCCGAGGCACGAACGAGCCGTACCGAATGTTCACGAGCCGTGCGGAGTACCGTCTGATGCTGCGTGAGGACAACGCGGACCTGAGGCTGACCGGTGTCGGACGCGATCTCGGACTGGTGGACGATGCGCGCTGGAGCGTGTTCGCCGAAAAACGGGACCGAATCGAGGGAGAACGCAAGCGCCTGGAGACGTTGCGAGTCGGTCCCTCCTCGCGGTACGCGCAGGCGCTGGCCGACGTGCTGGGAGGGCCGCTCACCCGCGACTGCAGCGTCTTCGATCTGCTCAAGCGTCCGGAGACTTCTTATCGCACGCTCGTCGAGGTGGAGGGACTCGGTCCCGGCGTCCTCGACGAGGCGGTCGCCCGGCAGCTTGAGACCCAAGCCCGCTACGACGGCTACATCCAGCGCCAGCGCGACGAGATCGAACGGACCCTGCAGCATCAGGACAGGGCGCTTCCCGACGATCTCGACTATGCGGCGGTGCGCGGTCTTTCGACCGAGGTGCGCGAGATGCTCGAACGGTACCGACCCGCCTCCGTGGGCCAGGCGGCGCGGGTAGCCGGGGTGACGCCGGCCGCCATTTCCCTGCTCCTCGTGCATCTGAAGAAACGGGAGCTGTCGTTGGGCACCACGCCCGCATCGTCCGGGGATGCACGCCGCAGAGCGTGATCGAACAGCAAGCGTGGGCCCGTGGCGGTTTCGGGCCGGCGTGCGGCCTATCGACCCCGTCTGACCGCATGAACGTTCCGCGCAGACCCCGGCGTCTTCCCGCAACCCGTGAGGGGACCGAGCATTCGGCCTTGCCTCGGCCGGATGTCCGGGCAATCGAATCCCGGCTCGACTCCTCGCTCGGGGAGGCCGACATTCGCGTCTCCTCGGAGCACCGCCGTTCGCTCGCAAGGTATGTGGCGCTGCTCGCGCAGTGGAACCGGGCCTACAACCTCACCGCGGTCCGGGACCCCTTCGCGATGATCGACCGGCACGTGCTCGACTCCCTCACCGCCCGCGACTTCCTGGTCGGAACGCGACTGCTCGATGCCGGCACCGGGGCGGGTCTGCCCGGCCTCGTTCTGGCCATCGTGCGCCCGGACGTGCGGTGCACCCTGCTCGACCCCGTGCGCAAGAAGACCCGATTCTGCGCCCATGCCGCGATGACGCTGGGGCTCGACAACGTCGATGTGGTCTCGGAGCGGCTCTCCGACCACCGGCCGCCGCATCGCTACTCGACCGTGATCAGCCGCGCCACGTTTTCCGTCGCGGACCTCGTGGCCGGCACGCGACCACTTCTCGGCACGCCGGGGCGCATCGTCGCGATGAAGGGACCGCGGCCCGGAGCCGAGCTCGACGAACTCGACCGCGAAGGACTCGAGATCCGCGTCGAACCGGTCGGGGTCGGGGACCAATCGCCGGTTGCCACCCTGGTCCTGCTCGACCGCACCGCTCCCGACGATGGCGCCGCGGTCCGGGAGGATGTCACAATCGGCTAGCTCCCGGCGTCGCACCAGATTCGATTCTCTGGTGCTTTCGATCCCTGACTCGAAGAAGGTCGTCAGCGAGGTCGAGGGTTTCGGGCGGAGGGACCTCGGGAAAATCGCGGGCGAACTGGCCCCGGCACGAGACAGTCCATGGCCAAGGTCATCGCGGTAGCCAACCAGAAGGGCGGCGTCGGCAAGACGACGACCAGCATCAACCTCGCCGCGTCTCTTGCCGCCGCGAGGCGCAGGGTGTTGCTCGTCGACCTCGATCCTCAGGGCAACTCGACGATGGGAAGCGGCGTGGACAAGTCGTCGCTCGCGTTGTCGAACTACGATGTCCTGATGGAGGAATCGACGCTCGAAGAGATCTCGATCCAGGTCGAGCACAGCAACTACACCCTCGCCCCGAGCAACGCGGATCTCACGGGCGCGGAGGTGGGCCTGCTCGACGAAATCGGGCGCGAGCTGCGCCTGCGCAGTGCGTTCGAGTCGGTGCGCGATCACTACGCGTACATCATCATCGACTGTCCGCCGGCGCTGAACATGCTCACGGTGAATGCACTGGCCGCCGCCAACTCGGTGATGATTCCGGTCCAGTGCGAGTACTTCGCATTGGAGGGGTTGTCGGCACTGCTCGACACCATCGAGAAGATTCGTCGGATACTCAATCGGGATTTGCAGGTGGACGGATTGCTGCGAACCATGTACGACCCTCGCAACAACCTCTCCGGCCAGGTGTCGCAGCAGCTCATGAAGCATTTCGGAGACAAGGTCTACAGCACCGTCATCCCGCGCAACGTGCGGCTCGCCGAGGCTCCCAGCCACGGATTGCCGGTGAGACTCTACGACAAGAATTCGAGCGGCGCCCTCGCCTACCTGGCTCTCGCGGGCGAAGTGCTTCGCCGAGACGGGACCCACCTCCGGGCTGCGAACCAGTGAGCGTACCGACATGATGAAGAGACGCGGGCTCGGCCGAGGCCTGGACGCCCTGCTCGGTGGTGTCGCGGATACTCCGACGAGGCAAGGCGTAGCGCCCGGCCCGGCGAACCTGGCCCAGGACGGCAGCTTTCGGCAGTTGCCCGTCGACCTCATCCGCCGCGGCAAGCACCAGCCACGGCGCATCGTCGAGGAAGCGGCTCTGGAGGAGCTCGCGCACTCGGTGCGGGCGCGCGGCATCGTTCAGCCGATCGTGGTGCGCCCGTCCGCGGCCGGGAGCTTCGAGATCGTGGCGGGAGAGCGGCGCTGGCGGGCCGCCCAGATGGCCGGGCTCGACGAAGTGCCCGTGGTCGTGCGCGACTGCTCGGATCGGGAAGCCGCGGCGGTGGCGCTGATCGAGAACATCCAGCGCGAGGATCTGAATCCCATCGAAGAGGCGCAGGGCTACCGCTCCCTCGCCGACGAGTTCGGACTGACCCACCAGGAGCTGGCGGACACGGTGGGGCGTTCGCGCTCCGCGGTGTCGAATGCACTGCGTCTTCTCGATCTCAACGAGGACGTCCGCGCCATGGTGGAGCGCGGCGAGCTCGACATGGGACACGCGCGGGCCCTGCTCTCGCTCTCCGGCGCCGCCCAGAGCGAGGCGGCGGCGGAAGTGGTGCGGCGGGGTCTCTCGGCCCGCGAGACCGAGAAGCTGGTGCGCTCCAGAGTGCGCGGCGAATCGCCTCCGCAGCGAAGGCCCCGCGATCCGGACGTGGTGAAGCTGGAGACCGAGCTGGCCGAGCGTCTCGGCGCGAAGGTCCGGATCGACCACAAGACGAAGGGAGCCGGTTCGGTCACCATCCACTACAGCTCGCTCGATGCCCTCGACGGCATCCTGGAACGTATCCGCTGAACGGACACCCGGGCCTCCCTTCCGCGCCCCTCCATCGGCAATTGACCAGGTCGGGATCGTTCCCGATACTCGACGGCGGTCAGCGCGCGAACAACAGGAGATGGAGACGATGTCGAACGAATTCGTAGTTGCCAATTTCAAGCATGTTGCCGACGGCTTGCAGGAAGGTCAGTTCGCGGTCGGGGAGCGCAGGAACGCGGCGAGCCTCGACGACCTGGAGCCGATGTACCGTGAGCTGCTGGACCGGAAGATCACGGTGACGATGGCGGTCATCGGACCCGATGGACGCCCCGGCCTGACCCCGATGTGGTTCGACCACGAAAACGACAAGATTCTCGTCAACACCGCCTCTCACCGCCCGAAATGCGGCTGGATTCGGAAGAACCCTCAGATCACGATTCTCGTCGTCAACCCGGACAATCCCTATCATTGGGTCAGCATCAAGTGCACGGTGGAGAACGAGCTGCACGAGGACGGACCGGACGGCGCTCGGGTCACCGCCCAGCTCAACCGCATCTGGCGCAAGTACACCGGAGACGAGGGCGACTACGGGCTGCGCGATCCCGCCATCGACGAGAAACGCGTGCTGTTCGAGTGCCGGATCGACCGGATCGCGACGTTCGGGAAGCCGTAGGCGGCGCCCGGCACCTCGGGGCGCCCCCGTCGGCAGTTCCGCCCGGGAGCGCGGACGTCCGCCCACTTGAACAACCGGGGGCCGCGGGCCCGCAACGGACGACTCGCCGCAGGGCCATGACTGCCGCGGCAGGCGCTGGATGGCCGGTCTCCGGCGAAGCCTGGCAGGATCGTCCACCGGCCGGGCTGCCGCGTCGGCCTGTGCAGGCCGGCGCCATTTTCGGTCGCCCGGCTCCCGCGCAGCTACCTCCCCGGTCCGTACAGTCCGAGCCGCAGTGACGGATCGCCTGGAACCCAGTTGCGCTTGAACTGCGAACGATCTCCCATGTCCCGGGTACGCTCCAGAAGCTGCCGGCCGAGCGCGAGCTGACCCGGCTCCCAGCGCGCGAGCGCCGCCACCGGATCGCCGTCCGCGTCGCGCAGCGCCTCGCCGAGGGCCCAGGCGTCGGCGCACGCCTTCGCGGTCCCGGCCGCCGCGTGCGGGCGGACCGCGAAGGCGGCATCCCCGATCAGTGCGATACGCCCGAACGCCATCCTTTCCACGTCGATGTCGTAGATCACCTGCACGAACGGCTCCGGAGTCCGGTGCAGGATCTCCGCGATTGCGGGCGCCATGTGAGCATCGGCGAACTCCTTCGTCCACGCCACGTGCTCGCCACGCACCGTTCCGGGAGGAAGCGACAACGTCTGGCGCTGGCCGAAGCGATCGGTCATCAGATCGTCGAGCGCGCCGCCCTCCTCGTAGTTGTGGTACCAGACCAGGTTCGCGAGCCGCCGTCCGGGTTCCAGGGCGCCGTCGAGGCTCGGTATGGGATACACGAGGACGTGTCCCGAGGGCAGCAGGGAGTAGGTGATGGAGTCGCGGAGCGCCTCGAAGGTTGCGGGACCGAGCTCGGACTCCGGAACCGTCGCCCGCCAAGCCACGTAGCCCGCGTAGCGGGTCTCGGTGCCGGGCAGCAGCGCTGCGCGGGCCTGCGACGAGATGCCGTCCGCGCACACCAGCAGATCGAAGGTGCCGGTCGTGCCGTCCCGCAGGTGGACGATCACTGCGCGGTCGTCCTGGTCGAACCCGGCGACCTCGGAGCCGAGGTGGTAGCGGGGTTCGTCGAAGCACTGCAAGAGGCCGCGATAGATGGTGTTCCACGACGAGAACCGGTAGTTCATCCGCTCGTGGTAGACCCGCTCCCCGCTCGCCGAGAGGAACTGAAGCCACGGGAGCTCGATCTCGACCATGCCGGCGTCCATCCCGTCGGCCTCGTGGAAGTACCGGGTGGTCATCCGATGCAGCCCGATTCCGGCTCCGCGTGCCTCCAGCGCGGTCCCCGAGCGCTCGAACACGTCGACCTCGCAGCCGAGGTCGCGCAGCACGAGCGCCGCGGTGAGGCCTCCGATGGAGCCGCCGACGACTCCGACGCGTGGCAGCATCCCCATTGAACGATCCACCGTCGAAGCTGCGTCCGCGAGTCAGTTCGCGGGTGCGGTGTCGAGCCCGAAGTACTCCCCGATGGTGATGCGGCGCGTGCCGCCTCCGATGTCGAGGGCGAGGGCGCCGTGTTCGTCGACGTCGTCGACCCGGCCGTCGACCGGTCCGTCGATCAGCCGGATCTCCGCGTCCGAGCCGAGCCCTTCGGCGCGGATGCGCCATGCGCGGCGAATCGGCCCGAATCCCTCGTCCGCCCATCGGCTGGACCAGGCGAGAAAGTGGCTCGCATATGCCTCCAGGACGTCGACGACGGTGATCTCGTGCGCACCGCTCGCGTGGAGGGAGTTGTATTCCTCCGGCTCCGGCTGCGGCGGGTGCATCGCTACGTTGACGCTGGCTCCGAGCACCAGCACCGGGTAGGGGTCGCGCGCCGGCTCCGTGGCTGCGAGATCGAGACGCGCAGCGAGCAGGTCGTTGACGAGCAGCCGGTTCGGCCACTGGAATCGCAGGCCGGTCATCGGCGAGACCATCTCCGCCATCGCGCTTCCCGCCGCCAGCGTGTTGACGTAGGCGAGCTGCCACGACTCCTCGTTCGGGTAGTCCGGCTCGATGATCAGCGCGCAGTGCAGGTTGCCGCCGTACCCCATCCACGCCCGGCCGCGCCGGGTGCGCGCGCTCGTCTGCTCCCGCGCCCAGACGAGGGTGCCTTCGCCGGCCCCGTCTGCGGCTCTCGCCAGCGCGGCATCCACCACGCTTGCGGTGCGGCCAAGCGTCACTAGCTCGAACTGCGGCGGGAGCCGCGGTGGATTCTCGGTGCGTGGCATGTCGTTCGGAATCAAGGGAGAATCACGGTCGGCGGGCGACTCGTTTCGCGAGCTTACCCGCCGATTTTCGGTACGGAAAGTTCCCTGCAGATTTTCTCCGCCAAGCGGTCGGGAATCTCCACATGGCGGGGAACTGCTTCTTCGGCGTCGTCCGGAAGGCCTCGCAACGCATCGTCCAGACGATCCTGCTGGATCAACTCGATCGCGTCCGCGAGGCTCTCCCGAGCCTCCTGCTTCGTCCTGCCCTGACCGTTGGCTCCCGGTACCTCCGGACAGTAGGCGATGTGCCATTCGCCGTCTCGTTCGAAGATGGCCGTGCAAGTATTGCTCACGTTTCGCACCTCCCGCGGCGATTCCCGGCGTTTGGTCGCCCCGCCGCTCGAATTGGTGAACTATGCCGGGTCGGGAAAGCCGGATACAGTCCCATACACCTCCCTGACGCTGCGATGCGAAACTACCGGCGCCGATACGGCGCGAATGATCCATGCCAGTCGATGCACCACGTTCGCGAGTCTTCGCTCTGATCCTGGCGGCGCTTCTCGTTCCCGGCCCTTGTGTCGCTGCGGCACCGGGCTCCACACCGGCGCCGATGGTCGCGGCACCGGGACCCGAATCGCCGACGACAGTCCAGGATCGGACCCGCGCCGTGGTCGCCGCGGTGTGCAGCGCCGACGAGCCGGCAGCTTCCGCGCTCACGCTCTCGCTGGACGGGGGGATCGAGCTCTCGCGCGAACCGCTGCGGGTCCGGGATCGCACGGTGGGCGTCCGCCACTCGCTGATGCTTCGCGATGGGGCACGCATCCGGATCGATCGCATCGAGCCCGAGGGCATCCTGCGCCGGGTGGTGGCGACCTACGCCGAACCGTCCCGCTCCGGGCGCCGCCCGGTGCTCCTCGTGGTTGCCGGCAGTGCGTGCAACGTGATGGCGGGCCGGCGCCTCGTGTACGACGCGAACGGCATGCAGCATTCCATCGAGCATCTCGAGAGCAATCTGGAACGGGCGGTCCAGGTCGAACCGCTGAACCCTCCGGTGCCGACCGAGGCGCGGGACGCCACGGTGGACGGGGGTGTTCGGGTCGCACACGTCGACTCAGGCGTGGACTACCGGCTACCGCGGATCGCATCGCGACTCGCCCGCGATCCGGGCGGTGCTCTCGTCGGCTTCGACTTCTGGGACCTGGATCGACGCCCCTTCGACGCCAATCCCGCCCACAGTCCGTTCCATCCCCAGCGCCACGGCACGCGCACCGCGTCGCTGATTCTGGAGGAGGCACCGGTTGCGGTGCTGGTCCCCTACCGCTATCCGCGTCACGACATGTCGAGGATGCCGGAGCTGGTCGAGCATGCCGTCGCTGCCGGGGTACGCATCATGAACATCTCGATGGGCAGCCGCCGGCTCTCGGACTGGACGGCTTTCGAGGCCGCGGCCCGGTCGCACCCGGAGATGCTGTTCGTCGTCTCCGCCGGCAACAACGGCGTCGACATCGACGAGACGCCGGTGTGGCCCGCCGCCCTTGCGCTCGACAACCTCCTCACCGTCACCTCGTCCGACGCGTCCGGACTTCCCGCGCGCGGATCCAACTGGGGGCGGGAGAGCATCGACCTCGCGGTGCCGGCGGAGGAAGTTCCGGTCACCGGCTTCGACGGCCGGGTGCGCGAGGTGTCCGGGTCGAGCTACGCGGCGGCACGGGTCTCGGCGCTTGCCGCCTGCCTGCTCGCCGCGCACCCCGAGTGGACCACGCAGGAACTCCGGTCGGCCATCCTCGACCTTGCCGAGAAACCCGCGAGCGACATGGTCGCCTACGTGAGCACGGGGACGCTGCGCGACCCGACTGGAACCCGCCGCGGCGCCTGCGAGGCGGAGCCCTCTACCGTCGCCGAGGTCCCGCTCGGCGCGTGGACGGCCGAGCAACTCCATCCTGATGGAGAAGCGCCGGCCCATGCGCACACCGTCGCGCTCGACGTCGTCTTCGTGAGCGGAGCAGGGTGGCGGATCCGCGAAATTCTCCGCGCAGTGCGTCGCGCCGCCGCAATCCTGGCGCAGTGCGAGGTCGCGGTGAACCGGGTCCGGCTGCGCATGATCGAAACCCCCCGCCGGTACCGGTACCTCCACGACGCGTGGAGCCGCCGGCTCGTGCAACGGCTCGACCCGTCGCGTCCCGCGGTGTTCTTCGTCGAGGGGACGCTGCGCCGACCGGCCTTCGAGGCGGAAGCGTTCGGGCAGGCGAACACGCGTCGCACACCGTGGATGCGCGACACCGTCTGGATCACCCGAGCCGCCGAGCCCGCAGGGGTCGTGCTCGCGCACGAGCTGTTCCACGTGCTGGCCGATCTCGGCCGGCACGAGACCGATCCCGGCAACCTCATGAACGAGCGCGTAGGCAGCGGCAACACCCGGCTCCGCGACTGGCAATGCGAGCGGCTGCGCAAGGTGGCGACGGCATTCGGACTGGCGGTGCCGGCGCGGTAGAGAGCACCAATTCCTACCGTCCCCGGAACATCGGCGCGCGCTTCTCCGCGAACGCCGTTTGCCCCTCCCGGTAGTCCTCGCTCTCGTTGCAGGCGGCGGCGAGGGCATCGCAGCGGACCCGGTCGCGCTCGGACGGAGGCTTCAGCGCTTCGCCAATCGCCACCTTGATGGCTCGGACCGAGAGCGGCGCGTTGGCCGCGATCTTCGCCGCGCACGCGTCGACCGCCGCATCGAGGTCCTCGTCCGGGACCACGCGGGTCACGAACCCCATGCGCTCGGCCTCGGCCGCGTCGAACAACCGGCCGGTGAAGAGCATCTCGCGGGCGGCCCGCGGCCCGACGCGATCCACCAGGAGCTGGACGTCGGCCAGCTTGTAGCCGAGCCCCAGGCGGGCCGGGGTCATCGCGAAGCGGGCGCCGGCGCTCGCGATCTGAATGTCGCAGAGCTGCATGAGCTCGAAGCCGCCGCCGACCGCGAAGCCCCGTACCCGCGCAACGAGCGGCTTGTCGATGCCACTGATGACCTCGTAGGTGTGTGTAAGCACCCGGTCGTACGCCTCGACCTGCTCGGGCGTGGAGCGTTTCTCGGCGAACTCGGAGATGTCGTTGCCGGCGCAGAAGGCCCGATTGCCGGCTCCGGTCAGCACGATGACGCGGATGCCCGGATCGGCGGCGAGGTTGTCGAAAGAAGCGGCGAGACTCTGCCAGGCTGCAAACGAGATCGCGTTGCGTCGTTCCGGCCGGTTGATGGTCACCCGCGCCACGTGTCCGTCGCGCTCCACCAGAATCTGCTTCGGGTCGTCCATGGCGTGTTCCGACTTTCGAGCTGCGGATACCTTACCGGTGGGGCCGTCAGGGCGCGAGCCCGGCCTCCAACCGCATGGTCGGCATTCGGGCGTCGACCATTCCTCCCGCTACCCTGCTCTCGCTACGTCGCAGAAGGCCTCGTTGCAGCAAGCGCCGTCTTCGATGTCGGTCCGGATGTCGGCGTCGAGAAGCGCGTTGACGGTCTGTCCCGTTGGGCTGGCCGAGAGCCAGACGCCTTTCGGGGTATAGAGGACGCCCGGCAGCACCGCGTCGGTGGTACGCGCCACCAGGTGCGTTTCGCCGCGGTCGTTGAAGACCCGGAGCAAGTCGCCGTCGGAAATGCCCCGGTGCTCGGCGTCCGCCGGGTTGATTTCGACCTCCTCCCGTCCCTCGGACAGCGCACAGTGGCCGAAGGTCGCATTGGTCCGTCTCGGCGACGATGGCGAAATGATGGTGAACGGGAATCCTCGCTTGACCGGTTCGTAGCGCGGCAATCCATAACCGAATCGGTCCTCGAGGTGGCGGCTGAACAGTTCGATCCTGCCCGACCCCGTCGCGGGCGCGACCGTGTTGCACATGATTGGATCAACTCCCTCGACGGTCGTCATGGCGAGAGCCGAGCCCACCGGCAGCCGGCTCGGCCGGTGGCCGCGCAGCCGCGAATCGTCATCGAGGAACGCCGCGTCCATCAGCGCCTCGTCGGACTCGAGGAACATCGGGTCATCGAAACCGAAACGGGTCGCGAGACGACGGAATATCTCCGTATTCGGCAGCGACTCGCCGATGCGGGGGATGACCGGCTCCGCCCGTTGCAGATAGCAGTGTCCATAGGAGGCGTAGATGTCGGCATGCTCGAAATGGCTCGCGGCCGGCAGCACCACGTCGCAATACCTCATCGAATCCGTCATCACGACATCGGCCCCCGCAACGAAAACGTCCTCCCGGGCGAGCGCCCGGCGCATGCGATTCTGATCGGGATGGGTTGCGACCGGGTTGTGGTTGTAAATGAAGACGGCCTTGATCGGCGGGTCCAGAGTCTCGTCCAGCAACAGGCGCGAAACATCGACGATGTTGAGTGTCCTCGTGCCGTCGGGAACGAGGTCCGGGCGCTGCAGGCGGGCGGCAGCTCTGGGGAACGCATGGCCGGGCTTGGCGAAGACGCCGGCGCCGACCCGGCCGTGATTGCCGGTGAGGGCCTGGAGCGCCATCGCCGCGCGCAGGCCCGAGCCGCCGCTGCGCCCGCGCTCCATTCCGTTGCCGACGGACACCCCGACCGTCTTCGCATCGCGGTACCACTGCGCGAAGGTGTCGAAGCTCGCACGGTCAACGCCGCAGATGTCGGCCACCATTCCGGGCGTATGCGCTCGTGCATGCGCCATGTAGGCTTCGTGCCCCTCGACCCACCGCTCCATGAAGGCGCGGTCGTGGGCGCCGCGTCGCTCGAGTTCCGCCGCCATCGCCAGGGCGAGCACGACATCGGTACCCGGTCGGATCTGGATGAAGAGGTCGGCTTGTTCGGCGATGCGCGTGCGCTTCGGGTCTATGACGATCAACCGGGCGCCGCCCGTCCTGCGTGCCGCCTTGATTTCCCGCGCGAGATGCAGGTTGGACACGGTGACGTTGTTGCTCCAGACGACGATGAGGTCCGAATGGCGCATCTGCTCGGGCGCCATCCCGGGCGCCGCTCCGTAGAGACTTGCGTACGCGGAACCTCTCACAATCCCGCACAGTTGCCCGCGCGCGAGCAGCGAGGCTCCAAGCCGGTGGAAGAAGCGGCGGTCCATGGAGCCTCCCGAAAGCTCGCCGTGCGGCCCGGCGTAGTTCAGCGGCAGCACCGTCTGCGGGCCGTACCGCGCGATGGCGCCACGGATGCCTGCATGAATCAGGTCCAGGGCCTCGTCCCAGGAGATTGGAGCGAACGCGCCCTCGCCGCGCCGGCCCGTGCGCTTGAGCGGACGGGTGAGCCGAGCGGGTCCGTGCACGAACTCGGGATAGGAGCGTGCGACCTTGTTGCAGATCACGCCGGCCGTGTACGGATTGGCCTTCGAACCACGCACGTCCAGGACGCGGGTCCCATCCGTCCGGACTGAAAGGCTGCAGGTGTCCGGGCAGTCGAGCGGACAGACGCTGGGCAGTGTCCCGCCCACCTCGGTAATGGCCATGACTATTTCCCCTCCATGACACCGCCCGACCTCGGGCATTTGTTCACCACTGGCAAAGCACCACGGTTCGAGTGCCGGGGACCCGCACCGCATCGCCCCCCTTTCTGTAGAGCGTGTAGCGCTCGGGCACGAATTGGAGTCCAGCGAACGGTCCTCCAGGACGGCAGCACCCGCGCAATTCCGTCATTCGGAACATCGTGAGCTTCACAGTGTTGCGGCGATGTGAGAGTCCATGCATCGTGGTATGAAGAAAAGAGCCAATTCCGAATCTTTCGTAGAACCATTGGACTGCGTCGTGAGAGACTTGCACCTCCTGCCACTGGGTGTCGGTGCCGAGCGCCGTTCCGGCGCAACGCTCTATCAACAGCTCTACGACAGCCTGCGCTCGGCGGTCCTTGATGGACGTCTCCAGCCCGGCACGCGACTGCCTTCGACCCGGGCCGTCGCGCTGGAGTTGGGTGTCGCACGAAACACGGTGATCGTGGTCTTCGAGCAGCTCGTGGCCGAGGGTTTTCTTCGCTCCCGGGTGGGCGACGGCACCTGGGTGGCCGACTTCGAGCCCGAACTGCTGTCCCGGCCGGTGCGGACGGGACCGAAGAGCCCCCGCGCCCGTCGCGAAGGCGTATCCGGAGGCATGGCTTCTCCACTCTCGGTGCGGGGGAGGGCGATCGTCGGTGTGAGTCGTGGGGCGCCGGGGCCGGTGGACGGCGCGTTCCAACCGGGGTTACCGGACATCGCAGCCTTTCCGCATCGCACCTGGGCACGCATCCTGGCCCGTCATGCGCGCACCCCGGAGCACGCGCGGCTCGGGTACGGCGACGCCGCGGGAGATCCGCGCCTGCGCACGGCAATCGCCGCGTATGTCACGGCCACACGTGGCGTCAGGTGCTCACCGGAGCGGGTCGTTCCCGTGGCGGGCGCACAGGCCGCGCTGGACCTCTGCGTGCGCCTGCTGCTCGACCCCGGAGATCCGGCGTGGATCGAGGAGCCGGGATATGCCGGCGCGCGGGCCGCACTGCTCGGCGCGGGTGCTCGCATCGAGCCGATTCCGGTCGACGCGGAAGGAATTGATGTTGCAGCGGGCGAGGCACGGTGTCCCGGCGCCCGGCTTGCCTACATTACCCCTTCGTGCCAGTTCCCACTCGGCGCCACGCTCTCGCTCGAGCGTCGCCTGCGGCTGCTCGACTGGGCCGAACGTGCCGGCGCGTTCGTGATCGAGGACGATTACGACAGCGAATACCGATACCGCGGGCGGCCGATTACCGCCTTGCAGGGGATCGATGCCGACGGCCGGGTCGCCTACGTCGGCACGTTCTCGAAGACGATGTTTCCCGCACTGCGTGTGGGTTACGTCATCGCGCCCGAGGGCCTGGCCGCGGCCTTCGCTCACGCGGTCAGAAACACCGGCCAGTCCGTGCCGCAGCCGGTACAGGGGGCGCTCGCCGAGTTCATCGACGCCGGTCACTACGGCAGGCATGTGCGCCGGATGCGGACGCTGTACGCAAGGCGTCGCGCGCGCCTCTTCGCGCTGGTCGGCGAACATCTGTCGGATGTGATGGAGCTCGTCCCCTGCGAAGCCGGCATGCAAGTCGCCGGCTTGTTCGTCGATGGACCGGACGACCGCGCCGTTGCCGCGGCCGGTGCGCGCGCGGGACTCGCCTTGGCGCCGTTATCCGGCTACTGGCTGGGGCCCGGCGGGCGTGCCGGCCTGCACCTGGGCTACGCGGGAGTTTCCGAGGAGGCCCTCGGGCGGGCGGTGCCGAAACTCGCCCGCGTCATGGGGCTCCGGTAGTCCACCGAGTATCCAGTTCCTACCCGGCAAACGCCGCGATCCCCGTCTGCGCTCGACCCAGGATCAGCGCGTGCACGTCGTGCGTTCCCTCGTAGGTGTTGACCGTCTCGAGGTTCATCAGGTGGCGGATGACGTGGTACTCGTCGGCGATGCCGTTGGCGCCGTGCATGTCGCGGGCCATGCGGGCGACGTCGAGCGCCTTGCCGGCGGAGTTGCGCTTGAGCATGGACACCGCCTCGTGTGGCGCCGAGCCCTCGTCGAACAGGCGGCCGAGCCGCAGACACGCGACGAGGCCCAGCGCGATCTCGGTCTGCATGTCCGCCAGCTTCTTCTGCACGAGCTGATTGGCGGCAAGCGGGCGGCCGAACTGTCGGCGTTCCAGCACGTAATCGCGTGCCGCATGCCAACAGAACTCCGCCGCCCCGAGCGCACCCCAGGCGATGCCGTAGCGGGCACGGGTAAGGCATCCGAACGGACCCTTGAGTCCGGAGGCGTCAGGCAGTTCGTTCTCGGCCGGGACGAACACGTCGTCCATCGCAATCTGGCCGGTGGCCGATGCCCGCAACGAGAACTTGCCTTCGATCTTCGGGGTGGACAGCCCGTCCATGCCCCGCTCCAGGATGAATCCGCGGATCACGTCGTCGTCGTTCTTCGCCCAGACCACGAACACGTCCGCGACCGGGGCGTTGCTGATCCAGGTCTTCGTCCCCGAGAGCCGGTAGCCGCCGTCCACCTTGCGTGCCCGGGTCTTCATCGAGCCGGGGTCGGAGCCGGCGTCGGGCTCGGTGAGTCCGAAGCAGCCGATGATCTCGCCGGTCGCGAGCCGCGGCAGGTACTTCGCGCGTTGCGCCTCGCTGCCGTAGGCGTGGATGGGATGCATGACGAGGCTTGACTGCACGCTGATGGTGGAGCGATAGCCGGAATCGACCCGCTCGATCTCCCGGGCGATCAGGCCGTAGCTGACGTATCCGACCCCGGCGCAGCCGTATCCGTCGATGGTGGCCCCGAGGAGCCCGCGCTCCCCCATCTCGCGCATGATCGCGGTGTCGAAGTGCTCGGTACGGTGCGCCTCGAGGATGCGGGGCATCAGGGAGCCTTGTGCGTAGTCGCGAGCGGTCTCCCGGACCATGCGTTCTTCCTCGGTGAGAGCGCCCTCGAGCAGCAGGGGGTCGCTCCAGTCGAAGCGCGGGGCCGGGGGGGTGCGAGTGTTCGGGAGGTGCTCGGCGGGTCGGGCCATGGTGAGATCACTCCAAGGGTGGGACCAATTCGGGGCGGAGATGCCGCCGTCACCCGGGCAGGCAGGTGCAGCGGCACCCTGCCGTCGCGAGGTCGGGTGCGCGGATGCGGTTCCGCAGCTCGCTGCTGACGCTCGGCTCTGCCGCTGCGGGGTCAGGCCGGATCGAAGTAGCCCCGTGGCACGCCGTCGAGCTTCATGCCTTCGATACGGATGAGCTTCGTCGCGCCGGCGCGGCGCGGCGAATGGATGTCGCCCTCGTGGTAGATGTGGGCGTCGCCCCGGTCGAGCGTGTAGGTGCGGGCGGCTTCCACCACCCCGGGGGTGTCGCCGTCGCATGCCTTGATGGCTCGCCAGTCCGTCATTTCGGTGCAACCTTCGACCTGCGCGTACACGGCCCAGCTCGGTCCGTGGTCGTGCGGGCGGCTGTCGCCGCTGCCGTCCTGCACGTGGGACAGGATGCAGAATCCCAGGTCCGGGTCCTCGTAGAGGATCTTGCGGGCGGACGTGTTGTCCGGGCCGAAGTGGGCTGCGACGAAACCATCGTCGTTGCAGGCCCGACTGCAGCATATCCGGATGGTCTCGCGCGCGTCTTTCCTGTCCTGCTCGCGAAGTGCGGTGCGACAGTCGTCGGCGAACTGTTCGAGCGTGTATGCCATGCGGGAATCCTCCGGCGATCTCGTGGGAGATTGCGGCGCATTATGCCATCGCGCCAAGCCTGCTCCGACCCGCCGGTACGGTCACCTCAAGCCGACCGACCGCAGTCGGATTCGCGAATTGCGGCGCCCTCGATGCCTGTCCTCGCGCCGCTGCGCGGAATTTCGTCGGACCTGCCGGCAGCAACCATCCTGACCGAGCTTCCCGGGGCGCTATCCGCCGGGCTCGGGACGCGACGCACCGCAGCGCCAGCAATCGGTGAACTGGCCCTCCACCTTTTCGCCGCACGACACGCAGAGCCATGGCGGCTCCGATTCGGGCTCGGTCGCCACGATTGCATCGATCAGAGCACGGGCCCGATCGACGTCCTCATCGTCGACAACCCAGATCTCGGGCCACGTCTCGTTGACGGGAAGCTCGCCCGCACCGCCGAAGAGGAAATCGTTACGGACGATGCAAGGAATGGCGTGGTGTTCGAGCACCTGTCGCAGGTGCCCGATGATGGCGATGTTGTCGGACGTGTAGACCTTGCGCATGAGCCGAATTGTCGCTCGACGGGCGAGCGAGCGTGTCCCTGATGCGAGTTGCCGGGCCGCCATGTTATCGCCCGCCGTCGCAACGTCATCCGTCCCACTTGGGATTCCACACGAGCTCCCACAGGTAACCGTCCGGATCGGCGATCCAGGCGCAGTAGCCGCCCCAGCTCACGGTCGCCGGCGCCTTGACCACCGTCGCCCCCGCAGCCTCGGCCCGGGCGGTGAGCGCATCGACGTCCGATCGTGCTCCGACATTGCAGGAGAGCGTCGCGCCGCCGAACCCGCCGGGCGGGGTGGGTTCCACGCCGGCGTAACGGGCCAGCTCGTCGCGGGGAAACAGGGCGAGGAGCGTTCCCGGGAGCTTGAAGTAGACGATCCCCCTGGGCGGGCGGGCGTGCTCGAGTCCGAGCCCGTTCATGTAGAAGCGTTCCGAGCGTTCGATGTCGGCGACGCCGAGAGTGACCACGCTGATTCCAGGTACGGTTGCGTTCGTCATGTGTGTACCTCGAGGCAGGTGAGATCGAGTTGTCGGCTCAGGGATTCGGAGCCCGACGCTCGATGCAATGGTTGCTGGAAAGGTCTGCGAGTCCCACCGGGAATGCCGAACAGATCCGGAATTGTCGTTGCGCAGGCCGCCGGGCCCGTTCAGGAACCGATCGCTTCGGCGAGCGCCCGCTCGCCAGGTGCGAACAGATAGCTTCCGGTGTCCGCACTGGAGAACTCGATGAGCCGGTCGTGGAGCCCGTCGCCGGACACTCCGTACATGCGTTCGAGCTGGATCTGGTGGCGTTCCCGCGCCCGCGCGAACGCGAGGAAGTACAACCCGTGCCGGGCGAGCGTCGCGTAGGGGGCGCTGCGCCGGTAGACCTTCAGCGCAACCCCGTCCTTCTTGACGTCGGTCCGGGAGACGTGGGAGTCGGGAGGCATGTCGTCGCCCTCGAGCTCGATGCTGTCAGCCTTGGTGCGGCCGATCACCGCCTCCTGGGCGGCGACGTCGAGCCCCGCGAACTTCTCCAGATCGTGCACCCAGCGCTGGACGAGCACGATGCTGCCGCCGGCACCCGGCCCGCCGGGGACGACCGCGGCCTCGGTGCGGCCCGCGTCGTCCTTGGGGTTGGCGGTGCCGTCCTCGAAGTCGATGAGGTCGCGCGAGGCGAAGTAGGTGAACCCCGGCTGCTCCAGTGCGAGTTCGAAGTCATCGCGCAACGCCGCGTGGAGCGCCAGGGTCCGCGCCACGTTCTCGTCCTCGCCGTCGCCTTGCAACCAGATCCACAGGTCGCACTGGGTGGCCGGTGCGACGTGGCCGTCGACGCCGCGAATGGTTTCGAAGTCGCGCAGATCGGAGGGGATCGAATTCGGTGCCAGCGCCGACCAGAGCCGGTGACCGAATGCGACGACGATGCGGGCCGGACGATCGACGCTCCTCCGTGCCGCTTCCAACGCCGCTGCAGCGGCGGATGCCGCGCGGTCGGGATCGAGCTCGCCGCGGACGCGATATTCGAGGAATCGATGATAGCGCGCGGATTCGTCGAAGATGGCGCGCTGGGGAGTGTCGGCGTTCATCTCCTTTCATCCGATGCCGTGCATCGTCTCCTCGATGAGCATGTCGACGACAGCTTCGAGCGCCTCGCGTTCGCTCGCCCCGCTCGCGATGGCATCGTGGTAGGTGCGCACCTGCCAGTGTGCGCTGGTGCCGCGCGCGATGATTTGGCGCGCATGTTCGACTTCGGCGGTACAACCGAGCGCGTCGGCGTCCTCCGTGCACAGCTCGAGCATCTCCTCGAGGAGTTCGGAATAGTCGACGATGGCGCCGCGACCGAAATCCACAAGCCCCTGGTCGATGCCGTATCGCTGGGCGCGCCACCGGTTCTCGGCGATGAGCATGCGGGGATAGCGCCGCCAGCGCTGGTTCTTCACCCGCAGCCGGTAGAGCATCCGCAGCCAGCACACGTAGAGGGCGGCCACGCAGACGGTGTCCTCGAGCCGCGTGCAGATGTCGCTGATGCGCATCTCCAGGGTCGGAAACCGCACGCTCGGGCGCACGTCCCACCAGATCTTGGTGCCATCCTCGATTATCCCCGCGCTGACGAGCACGTCGAGGAAGCGCTGGAACTCTCCGTAGCTCTCGAACTGCTCCGGGATGCCGGTGCGCGGCATCTCGTCCCATACCGAGATCCGGTAGGACTTGAGCCCGGTATGGTGCCCCTGCCAGAACGGCGACGAGGTGCCGAGCGCGAGCAGATGCGGGAGCACGTAGCTCACCTGGTCCATGAGGTCGATGCGCAACTCGTCGTCGTCGATGCCGACGTGGACGTGCATGCCGCAGATGACGAGACGGCGCACGACCTCCTGAAGATCCTGCTCGATGGTTTCGTAGCGCTCCTTGTCGGTGCGCCTCTGCTCGCCCCAGACCGCGAATGGATGCGTGGAGGCAGCGACGAGGCGCAGTCCGTGGGAACGGGCGACCGACGCCACGGTGCCGCGCAGGTGCTCCAGGTCGGAGCGGGCCTCGCCGATGGTGGAGCACACGCGGGTGCCGACCTCGATCTGACATTGCAGGAACTCCGGCGTCACCTGCCCTTCCAGCAATGATTCGCACTCCGCAAGCATCGTCGGAGGCGCCTCGTGGATGAGGGCGCGGGTGCGGGCATCGACGAGCAGGTATTCCTCTTCGATGCCGACGGTGAAGCTCGGCTCGTGCATTTCGCGGCACACTCCCGACGGCGCAGCTTCTGTTTCGGCCGCTATGTTAGCCCCAATGCAAAGCCGAATTCTCGGCCTGATCCGACGTCGCTCGGAGTGTACACCTCGGTTGCCGCCGGCGTTTCGGGTGCCCGGTCGGTCCTGCCCGAGTTTCGAAAGGGACCATCGATAGGGACAACGCCGGCCTGCGCGGTCGGCTCCCGGGTCCCTGTGCGAACTACAGCCACCCTCGTTCGGCGAACGACACCACCTCTCCGTCTCCGATCACGAAATGATCGAGCAGCCTCACATCCACCAGGGCCAGCGCGTCGCGCAACCGGCTGGTGATGGCGCGGTCCGACCGGCTCGGCTCCGCGACGCCGGAGGGGTGGTTGTGGGCCGCGATGAGAGCGGCTGCATTGAGCTCCAGGGCACGCTTGGCGACCTCGCGCGGATGAACGCTCGCCCCGTCGATGGTGCCCCGGAACATCTCCTCGAAGCTGATGACCCGATGACGGTTGTCGAGGAACAGGCAGGCGAATATCTCGTGCGGGCGCGACCGCAGCCGGGCGCACAGGAATCGGCTCGTGTGCGCGGGGCTGGTGAGTGCGTCGCTGCGCCGGACGCGCTCTTCGAGATAACGGGTGGCGAGCTCGATGGCGGCCTTGATCAGCGCCGAGCGGGCCGGTCCGATCCCCGCGATGGTGGCGAGGCGGGCGGGGTCGAGGTCGAGGAGCCCGCGCAACCCTTCGGTTCGTTCGAGCGCGCTGCGCGCCAGGTCGACAGCGGAGGAGCCGCGGGTACCGGTCTGGATGAACAACGCAAGAAGCTCGGCGTCGGACAGCACGGCGGGACCCCGGGCAAGCAGCTTCTCGCGCGGACGCTCGTCCCGCGGCCAGTCGGCGATGGACATGGTGACTCCGTCTCGACCGCAGCCGCCGTTCGCGGAGCCGGTGCTCTCGCTTCGCGACCTGGGTGAGCAATGGGGGGTAAACTCTAGCCGTCATGTCGAGACCACCCAACCGCAGAATCGTGCTGGGCGTCGCAGGCGGCATCGCGGCCTACAAAGCTGCCGACCTGGTTCGACGGTTGCGCGACCGCGATTTCGAGGTGAGGGTCGTGATGACCGCGGGAGCCCGTGAATTCGTGGGCCCCCTGACCTTCCAGGCGCTGTCCTCCAATCCGGTGCACTGCGAGCTGCTCGACGAGCAGGCCGAGGCCGGAATGGGGCACATCGAGCTGGCTCGATGGGCGGATCTGGTGCTGGTCGCACCCGCCACCGCCCACGTGATGGCGCGGCTCGCGCACGGGCTCGCCGACGATCTCCTCACCACCCTGTGCCTGGCGACGACCGCCCCCCTGGTGGTCGCACCGGCGATGAACCAGCAGATGTGGCAGGCAAACGCGACGCAGGCGAATGTGCTGACGCTGCTGGACCGCGGCGTCCAGGTGCTGGGACCCGGGGAAGGCGACCAGGCCTGCGGAGAGATCGGACCGGGCCGGATGCTGGAACCGGAGGAGATCGCGGATCGGATTGAGGCCCGGTTCCGGGGCGGTGCGCTCACGGGGGTGGATGTGGTCGTCACCGCGGGTCCGACGAGGGAGGCGCTCGACCCGGTGCGGTTCCTCACCAATCACAGCACCGGAAAGATGGGCTATGCGGTCGCCTGCGCGGCCGCGCAAGCGGGCGCCCGAGTGTCGTTGGTCAGCGGCCCCACCGCATTGCCGGCGCCACCCGACGTCGACCGCGTCGAGGTGACGAGCGCCGAGGAGATGCACGCCGAGGTCATGGCGCGCGCGGCGCGGTGCGACATCTTCATCGCCGCTGCGGCAGTGGCCGACTACCGGCCCGCGGGCATTGCGGAGCAGAAGATCAAGAAGAGCGACGGCCCCGCCGCGCTCGACCTCGTGCGCACACCGGACATCGTCGCCGCCGTCGCGGCGATGGACAACGGCCCGTTCACGGTGGGATTCGCGGCGGAAACGCAATCGGTGCAGACGCATGCCCGGGACAAGCTCGAGCGCAAGGGGCTCGACATGATCGCGGCGAACCGGGTGGGACTCCCGGACCGCGGATTCGCGAGCGAGAGCAACGCGCTGAGCGTGTTGTGGCGCGACGGCGGATGCCGGGAACTCGCGCTTGCTCCGAAGGCCGAGCTGGCCCGAGATCTCATCGGACTCGTCGCCGAGCGGTACCGTGCAGAGCATCCAGCTTAAGGTCCTCGATCCGAGGATCGGGAGCGAGTTTCCGCTCCCTCGGTACGAAACGCAGGGAGCGGCAGGTCTGGACCTGCGCGCCTGCATCGATGCTCCGGTCACGATCACTCCAGGCGAGACGCTGCTCGTCTCAAGCGGTATCGCAATCCACATCGCCGACCCGGGCGTCGCGGCGGTGGTGCTGCCCCGCTCCGGCCTCGGGCACGAACACGGCATCGTGCTCGGCAACCTCGTCGGGCTGATCGATTCCGACTACCAGGGACCGGTCGGGATCTCGGTGTGGAATCGCGGCAACGAACCTTTCACCGTCGAACCCGGCGACAGAATCGCCCAACTCGTGTTCCTGTCCGTCGCGCGCGTGCGATTCGATGTCGTCGGCACCTTTGCCGAGACCGAACGCGGCGAAGGTGGATTCGGCCACTCGGGTCGTGCCTGATGGGCACGGGGCCAATGTGAGCATGGCCCCGGAGGTGTCGGAACTCTCCGACCAGTCGCGGCGGCGTGACGTCCGGTCCGCGCCGGCGATCGTCGTCCCGGCAGGAAGCGCCGTATCGGCGCAGTCCGGAGGCGCTGCATGACCCGCGAGCCGGCAGGTCCGCTTCCTTCCCATATCTTCCGCGCCTACGACATTCGAGGCATTGTCGGTGACACTCTCACCCCCGGGATCGTCCGGCGAATTGGCGGTGCCATCGGTGCCGAGGCACACCGTCGAGGCGTACGAACCCTGGTCGTGGGTCGCGACGGGCGCCATTCGAGCCCCGAGTTGCGTACGGCCCTCGTTCATGGATTGCGCGAGCGCGGCCGGGACATCGTCGACGTCGGACGGGTGCCGACTCCCTTGCTCTATTTTGCGACGGAGCATCTCGGGACCCGCAGCGGCGTCATGGTGACCGGCAGCCACAACCCTTCGGACTACAACGGGCTGAAGATCGTGCTGGCGGGCGAGACGCTGCACGGCGACGCCATCCAGGACCTCGGACACAGCATCGAAGCGGACGATTCGGCGCAGGCCTGCGGGCAGGGAACACTGGGAAGCGCGGAAGTCATCGGGGACTACGTACGCCGCATTTGCCGGGAAATACCGACCGTGCCCGGTCGCGAGGCCCGAAAGATCGTCATCGACTGCGGCAACGGCGTGGCGGGAGACGTCGCGCCGCAACTGTTCCGGGAGCTCGGACACGACGTGGTCGAGCTCCACTGCGATGTCGACGGCGATTTTCCCAACCACCACCCCGACCCGAGCGTGCCCGCGAACCTGCAGGACCTGATTGCATCGGTACGCGCAAACGATGCCGACGTGGGTCTCGCGTTCGACGGGGACGGAGACCGTCTGGGCGTCGTCGACAGCGCAGGGACGATCATCTGGCCGGACCGGCAGATGATGTTGTTCGCGGGCGATGTGCTGGCCCGCCGTCCGGGGGCCGAGATCATCTTCGACGTCAAGTGCTCGGGGCTTCTTGCGGATCACATTGCGCGGCTCGGGGGCCGTCCCGTCATGTGGAAGACGGGTCACTCGCTCATCAAGTCGAGACTGAAGCAGAGCGCCGCCCCGCTCGCCGGCGAGATGAGCGGGCATATCTTCTTTGCGGATCGCTGGTACGGTTTCGACGACGCCATCTACTCCGCGGCTCGCCTGGTGGAGATTCTCGTGGGTTTCGGTGAGCCCTCGTCCAGGGTGTTCGCGCGATTCCCCGCCGCCAAGAGCACACCGGAGCTTCGGATCCGGGTCCGTGAAGGCGGACAAGCGCGGCTCGTCGATTCGCTGCTGGCCGGGGAATACTTTCCCGGAGCGAAGAAGACGACCATAGACGGGCTCCGCGTCGACTATCCCGACGGATGGGGCCTCGCGCGGGCCTCCAACACCGAGCCGTGCCTCGTGGTGCGATTCGAAGGCGCCGACGACGATGCGCTCCGGCGCATCACGGAAGAGTTCAGGCGGGTCCTGCTGTCGATTGACGATTCGCTGCATCTGCCGTTCTGAGTCATGATCGCGCCGCAGGGGTGATGAAGGCACGCATGCCGGACGAAGGAGTCCGGCACGCGGAGCGGTACGGCGAGACCTGGCTGCGACGATGGACGAAGCCGTGCACCATGACATCACGGACAAGGAACCGACGAGACAACTCCCCGTGACTCGCGACAACGAATCGGCGGTGCGTACCGCCAAGGTCCTCGCCGAGGCGATGCCCTACATTCAACGGTTCCAGGGCAAGACCATCGTCATCAAGTACGGCGGGGCCGCGATGGAGGGCGAGACCCTCAAGAGCAGCTTCGCGCGCGACATCGTCCTGATGAAGCTGGTGGGCGTGAAACCGGTGGTCGTGCACGGAGGCGGCCCGCAGATCGGTCGGCTGCTCCAGCGCATCGGCAAGGAGACGCGCTTCGTCGAGGGCATGCGGGTCACCGACTCGGAGACCATGGACGTCGTCGAGATGGTGCTGGGCGGACTCGTCAACAAGGAGATCGTGAACCTCATCAACCGTCACGGCGGCAACGCGGTCGGGCTCACGGGGAAGGACGGCAGGCTCATCCACGCCCGCAAGCTCACCATGACCCGAAGCCGACCGGAGCTTGACGCCCCCGAGATCATCGACATCGGCCACGTCGGGGAGGTCGCGAGCATCGATACCGGCGTGCTGGAGCACCTCGCACGCGGCGATTTCATTCCCGTCATCGCCCCGATCGGAGTCGGCGAAGAGGGCATGTCCTACAACATCAACGCCGATCTTGTCGCAGGAAAGCTCGCGCAAGCACTCGAGGCGGAGAAGCTCCTGCTCCTCACCAATACCCCCGGCCTGCTCGACCGCGATGGCGAGCTGATTTCGTCGCTGGACGTCAAGGGAATTGAAGCCCTCGTTGCGGACGGGACCATCGCCGGTGGGATGCTCCCCAAAGTCCGATGCGCAATCGACGCGGTGCAGGGCGGTGTCCGCACCGCTCAGATCGTCGACGGACGGGTCGAGCACGCGGTGCTGCTCGAGGTGTTCACGAACGCGGGCATGGGCACCTTCATCAGCCGGAGGATCCGTTCGTGACCGAGCGCCGGCCGGTTCCGCGCCGCCAGCAGATCCTCGCGGCCCTCGCCCGGGAGATCGAACTGCGTCCCGCTTCGAGAATCACCACCGCGCGCCTCGCCGGCGTGGTGGGGGTGTCGGAGGCGGCGCTCTATCGGCACTTTCCCGGCAAGGCCGCGATGTTCGAAGCGCTCATCGAGTTCGCCGAGGAGGCGGTGTTCGGACTCGTGAACCAGATCGTGGCCGACGAGTCCGACTCGGCGCGGCGCTGCTGCGAGCGAATCATCGGCGTGGTGCTCGGATTCGCGGAGCACAATGCCGGAATCATGCGCGTCCTGCTCGGCGAGGCGCTGGTTGGCGAGGAACGGGCGCTCTCGGAACGGGTCGGTCGCTTCTTCGAGCGGCTCGAGACCCAGCTACGGATGATCATTCGCGATGCCGGCGATTCGAGCCTCACCCAGCGAAGCCAGGCGGGAGCAAGCGCGAATCTCATGGTCGCGTTCACCCTGGGCCGGATGCATCAGTTCAGCGCCAGCGGTCTGCGCCGCCGGCCGACGGAGAATCTGGACCGCCAGTGGGCCATGATTGCCGGCGCGATATTTGCGTGAGGGCGGCGAGCGGACATCCCCGAGCTGCGGCGCCCGGCAATTCGTACGCTGCGTCAACCGACTCGACCGGATGCGAACCGGATGTCCCGCAGATTCACGGAGTTGGTTGGTCGATATTGGCCTGCCCGTGCCGTCAGCCCCAGCGCAAGCCGTGAGAAGGCTCGCGGAGACAGCGGAGTTGATCGGTGGCGACGACGGTTGAGCGCAGGGACAACGTGCGTCTCGGCACCGCCGATATCCCCTACGTCTTCAAGCGCGTGCCGCGCCGCCGCCACGTGCACATCCTCGTCAACGAAGAAGGGACGCTCGAGGTGCGTGCTCCATGGCGCTTCAGCCTGGCCAAGGCACGAGAGGTACTGCGCGAAAACGCAGGATGGGTCTCCGAGACTCTCGGCGCCGTGCGGAAAAGGCTGGCGCAGCGGCCTCGCCTCGTGACCGGCACCCGACTCCCGCTGCTCGACGGATCCCTGCGACTCGACGTGCGGTCGCGGGCGCAGATCGACATGTTCCAATGCGCAAGGCGGTGGCAGGGTCGCGCGGAGCGACGGGGAACCGTCCTTCGCGTCAGCTCCACCTCTCTGGCCGAAGCCGAGCTGCGGACCCTGATCGAGCGCTGGTACCGCCGGGAAGCAGCGACCCATCTCTCCGCCCGGGTCGAGCACTACTCGCCGCGGCTCGGGGTACGGCCGTCGCGGGTGACGATTCGCGGTCAGCGCTCGCGCTGGGGAAGCTGTTCGGGCAAGGGAACCGTGAGTCTGAACTGGCGCCTGATGATGGTGCCCGCCGAGCTGGCCGACTACGTGGTGGTCCATGAGCTGTGCCATCTCCGGCACATGGACCATTCACCGCACTTCTGGGCGATGGTGGGCGGTGTCGTCCCCGATTACCGGGAGCGGCGCCGCAACCTGAATGCCCTGCAAGGGCATCTGCCACTGTAGGATGCATCCGTTTAACTATGCAAATATTGCACGACGAGTTACATTTGCATGAATGCTGACGCGAACGATCAAGCCGACACTGAACAGGCTGCTGGACAGGAATCCGGGGGTGGTCCTCATCGGACCGCGTCAAGCCGGCAAGACGACCCTCGCCCAGGAGGTTGCCCGCGAACGCGATGCCGTCTACGTGGACCTGGAGCGGCCCAGCGATCTCGCCAAGATCGGCGATATCGAGCAGTACTGCGACGAGAACGCCGGACACCTGCTCGTTCTCGACGAGGTGCATCGGGTGCCGGGGCTGTTCGCCCCGTTGCGCAGCGTCATCGATGAGCGCCGGCAAGCCGGGAAGCGGACGGGACTGTTCCTGTTGCTCGGCTCGGCGTCCATCGACCTGCTGAAGCAATCGAGCGAGACGCTGGCGGGACGCGTCGCTCACTGCGAGCTGCATCCTTTCAATTCCAGGGAGGTCCCCGACGGTCGGCTGCGACGGATTTGGTGTCGCGGCGGTTTTCCGGAGAGCTACCTCGCACGCAGTGACGAAGAGAGCTTCGACTGGCGCCTCGCCTTCATCCGCACCTACCTCGAGCGGGACATCCCTCAATTCGGGCCGCGCATTCCAGCCGAGACGCTGCGGCGGTTCTGGACCATGCTGGCCCACAATCAGGGGCAGACACACAACGCCGCGGCGCTCGCACGGGGGCTTGACGTCAACGGGGTCACGATCGCCAGGTACCTGGACCTGATGGTCGACCTCCTGCTGATTCGGCGACTGGTGCCTTGGACCACCAACCTGGGACGGCGCCTCGTCAAGGCGCCGAAGGTCTACGTCAGGGACAGTGGGGTCTGCCACGCGCTGCTGGGCATAGAGACCATGGACGACCTGTTCGGGCATCCCGTCATCGGCGGAAGCTGGGAAGGCTTCGTCATCGAGAACATCGCCGGTGCTTTGCCGGCACGAGCGTCAATTGGCTACTACCGCACTTCAGGTGGTGCGGAAATCGACCTGGTGGTCGATCTCGGCGCGGACGAGCTGTGGGCGATCGAGATCAAGCACAGCTCCGCGCCCAAGGTCTCCAGAGGATTCCACAGCGCCTGCCAGGATCTCCAGCCTGCCCGCAAGTTCGTCGTTCACGCCGGCCACGAGAGCTACCCACTCGCGAAGGACATACGAGCGGTGACGTTGCCTGCTATCACCGGTCTGCTGGCGCGGTCCGGTTGAGCGTGGGGACATGCGGGTTCGGCGCGGGCCATCGTCCGATGGGTGGCCTGCGCTGACTTGTCATCGAAGCGGCGCGGATGACCGCAGACCGCGGGTTGCGCGTTTGTCCCTTCTGAGATTGCGAGAAGGACCGTTCAGGTAGAAGGCATAGCCTCGTTCGCGGGGAGCCGGAATTCAGCGAGTGCAGTTCCGGCTGCCCGCACACTTGAAGCCATCTCTACTGGCCCGCCTTTGCCTCCCGAATCAGCTCCCGCACCCGCATCGGCGTGATCGGCAGCGCATCCACCTTGACCCCGAGGGGCCGTAGCGCATCCTCCACCGCCGCCGCAATGGCCGGCGGCGCGCCCATCCGGCCGCCCTCGCCGCCGCCCTTGATGCCGAACTCGGTGAACGGCGACGGGGTCTCCACGTGGCCCACCCGG
>JAJDUQ010000342.1 GCA_022826505.1 Gammaproteobacteria bacterium | reverse complement strand
GCTGAAGGTCGGGCTCGTCGCGGTGCTCATCGCGGTCGCCGTCGGGGTGCCCATCGGACTCGTCTCGGGCTATCTCGGCGGGGTCTTCGACGAGGCGGTGATGCGCGTCGTCGACGCGGTGATGGCGCTCCCGGCGCTGGTGCTCGCGCTGACGATTGCCGCCGTCCTGGGACCGGGCGTCTGGAATGCGACCGTGGCCATTGCGGTCGTCGCGGCACCGACCTACACCCGGCTGGTGCGCGGCCAGGTGCTCTCGGTCAAGGAGAACGACTACGTCCTCGCCGCGCAGAGCATCGGCGCGCCGACCTGGGTCATCCTCGGGCGCCACATCCTGCCGAACGCATTCAGCCCGGTCATCGTGCAGGCGTCCCTCGGCGTGGGGTTCGCGATCATTCTCGAGGCGAGCCTGAGTTTCATCGGCCTCGGGGCGCAGCCCCCGACGCCTTCATGGGGCAGCATGGTGCAGGTCGGATTCCAGTACCTGGAGATCGCGCCGTGGTTCGTCCTCGTTCCCGCGACCGCGATCTTCCTCGCGGTGCTGGGCTTCAACATGCTGGGGGATGGACTGCGCGACACCCTGGACCCGAAGTCGCATGGGTGAGCCCGAGGATTTCGCCGCAGTCGTGAACCGGTGAGGTTCTCGAAGTGACCTTCCCGGGTCGTGGCGCGATGCCATTCGGCCCTGGCGGCTACGACGCCGGCGCCACCCCTCCGGTGTGCAGGTGACACGACACGAAGTGCCCGGGCCGCTCCTCGTGCAACTCCGGCGCCTCGACGCGGCAGCGCTCCATCGCGCGGGGGCAGCGCGGATGGAAGTGGCATCCGCTCGGAGGAGAGATCGGGCTCGGCACGTCGCCTTCGAGGATGAGACGCTTGCGCCGCGCCCCGCCGGGATCGGGGACCGGGACCGAGGACAGGAGCGCTTCGGTGTACGGATGCAACGGTGAGGTGAACAGGCGGCGACGATCGGTGACCTCGACGATACGCCCGAGGTACATCACCGCCACGCGGTGGCTGATGTGCTCCACCACGGAGAGGTCGTGCGCGATGAACAGGAACGCCAGGTCGAACTCCTCCTGCAGGTCCATGAGCAGGTTGATGACCTGGGCCTGAATCGACACGTCCAGGGCGGATACGCACTCGTCGCACACGATGAGGCTCGGCCCGAGCACGAGCGCCCGCGCGATTCCGATGCGCTGGCGCTGTCCGCCCGAGAACTGGTGGGGGAAGAGGCTCGCCTGTTCCGGGCGCAGTCCGACACGGCTGAACGCCTCCGCCACCCGCTCGCCGCGCTGCGCCGCGGTGCCGATGCCGTGGATCCACAGCGGCTCGCGCACGATGGCCCCGGCCGTCATGCGCGGGTTCAGCGAGGAGAAGGGATCCTGGAAGATGAGCTGCATCTCGCGGCGCAGCGGGCGCATCTGCGCCTTGCTCAGGCGCGTGATGTCGCGGCCGCGCAGCCGGATGGTGCCCGCGGTCGGCTCGGTGAGCTTGAGCACCGCCTTGCCGGCGGTGGACTTTCCGCAACCGCTCTCTCCGACGAGACCGAGAGTCTCGCCGCTCCCGATCGAGAACGACACGCCGTCGACCGCGTGGACCTGTCCGACCGTGCGCGTGACGATGCCCGAACGAACCGGAAAGTACTTGCGCAGCCCCTCGACCTCGAGCAGCGGAGCCTCGGCCGCGGCGGGATGCGTGCTCACCCGCCCGCCGCCAGCATGCGGTCCGTGTGCCAGCACGCGGCGTAGTGTCCGGGACGCTTCTCCTCGAACTCCGGTCGTGCGTGCCTGCACGCGTCATCGGCGAACGAGCAGCGCGGCGCGAACGCGCATCCCCGCACGTCGTCGACGGGGGAGGGCACGATGCCGACGATTTCCCGCAGACGCTCACGAGTGTCGCCGGCCGCGCTGTCGAGCCGAGGAATCGAGCCCAGCAGCCCGGAGGTGTAGGGATGACACGGTGCCGAGAACAACTCCCCGACCGCCGCCTCTTCCACCTTGCGTCCGGCGTACATCACCACCACCCGGCGCGCGTTCTCGGCGACGATTCCCATGTCGTGGGTGATCAGCACGATCGCGGTGCCGAGCTTCTCCTTGAGCTCGATCATCAAATCGAGGATCTGCGCCTGGATGGTGACGTCGAGCGCGGTGGTGGGCTCGTCGGCAAGCAGGACCTTCGGGCCGCAGGCGAGGGCCATCGCGATCATCACGCGCTGATTCATGCCGCCGGAGAGCTGGTGGGGATACTCGCGCGCGCGGCGTTCGGGCTCGGGAATGCGCACGAGACGGAGCACGTCCACGGTGCGCTCCCATGCCTCGCCCCTGGGCACGTTCTCGTGGCGAATGAACGCCTCCGCGATCTGGCGCCCGACCGTGACCACCGGATTCAGCGACGCGATGGGCTCCTGAAAGATCATCGAGATCTCGCGGCCGCGCACCTGCTGCATCTGCGCTTCGGAGAGATCGAGGAGGTCGCGGCCCTGGAATCGCACCGCACCCTCGGCGATGCGGCCCGCGGGCTCGGGGAGAAGACGCATGATCGAGAGCGCGGTCACTGTCTTGCCGCATCCGGACTCGCCCACGATTCCGAGGGTTTCCCCCGCCTCGACGGTGCAGGACACTCCGTGGACGGCGCGCAGGTACTGGTCGCCGGCCCGAAACTCGACGCTCAGATCGGAGACTTCGAGCAGGGCAGTCATCGTTCCCTTCGTGCCGGCGGCGATGCCCGCGAGCATACGCAAGGCGCGAAATGCCATCAATTGAACTGCCGTTTGCAAGGCATTTGCGCGAACCTGCCTGAAGCGTCGAAGAGCGCCGCCGTGGCAAGCGGCGGGGGCTCGGGGGGGTCCATGTGCACCGGGTTGTTTGCGGGACGGAGCGCAACAATGAAGCACGTGTGTGAAACGCGGGCGGCTCGGACGCTCGACAAGGCCCTGCAACGGTCAGGCGCCGTCATTCGAGGAGGTTTGCCATGAAACTGGATTTTGCCGTCGGTACCAACCGTGACGAGCGGATGGATGAAATCGCCGGCCACGCGCGCGTTGCCGAGGAGAGCGGGTTCAGATTCGTGACCTTCGTGGACCAGCCCTTCATGTCCCGTGACGTGTTCGCTTCCATGACCATCGCGGCGCAGAACACGAACCGAATCCACTTCGGTCCGGGAGTCTTCGACCTGACGACCCACCACCCTCTGGCGATTGCCGGCGGCATCGCCTCGATAGACGAGCTGTCGGGCGGCAGGACCATCGTGGGTATCGGAGCCGGAGGCGCGTTCGGAGGGACGATGAAGCCGCGTTCGGTGAAGGAAGTCCGCAACGCGGTGGAGTTCATCAGGCGGTTCACCGGGGGTGAGGAAGTCGAGACAGGAGGCCAGAGGATGCGGTGCGAGTTCTGCCGCCGGCAGGTGCCCGTGTACGTGGCCGCGAGCGGTCCCAGAATGCTCGAGATGGCCGGCGAAGTCGCGGACGGCGTCATGTTCTCCAGCGCCTTTGGTGTGCACCCGGCGATGCTGGAGTGGCGGTTGGCCCAGATTGAGAGAGGCGCGCTGAAGGCAGGCAGGAATCCATCGGACATCGACGTGTGGGCGCGGGGCATGATCTACGTGGCCGACACCATCGAGGACGCACTGCCGGAGGTGGCGGAAATGTTGGAAACGCCCAGCCTGCCCAGTTCCTCTATGCGACCGGTGATCTCCTCCGGAGTGCCGGCCAGGCTGAAGAACTCCCGGCTTCGCCGACTGACCACCTCGGCCCAGTCGTGCTCGTCGCCTCTTCGCCGCCTGGCGGCGAAGGTGTCGTAGTCCATGATGAGGCTGTCGGTCAGACCCGGGTCGCTCGTGTCCAGGCGTTGACGCAACTCCGCAAGTTCGGGAGTCGGGTTCCGAAAGGCCCCTTGCATGTATTCGAGGCCTGCCACATGGGGGTTCGTTCTGCCGACGGATGGGGCGAGCGGTCCATGGACTGCCCGCTCACGGAAACGACGCATGCGCGGTCGGTCGCCCGTCCGACCGTCCGACCGTCCGACCGTCCGGCCATGGTGCCTGATCGTGAGCCGCCCAGGCATCCCGCCGATGCGCGTCCTCGGTCACGAATCGGTGGAACTCTCGGGCCGGGTGAACGGGCTCCGCACTCTGCCATATCATCCGCTGCTGGGCGCGGCACCTGGAGAGCCGGGGAATCTCTTCTCCAGTCGCCGAGCCACCGCGCGGCCGGCGGCCGAACCGACTCTCTCGGTCCGCTTGCCGAGGGACTCGAGGAGGACAATGTCATGCCAGTGGTACGTGTGTCGTTCTACGAAAGCCGGTCGAAGGAGCAGAAGCGGGAGATCGCGGAGATCATCACCGATGCGCTCGTGCGCGTCGCGGGTTCGAAACGGGAGGCCGTCAACGTCCTGTTCGACAACCATGCACGAGAGGACTGGGTGATCGGGGGGGCGCCCGAGTTCGCAAAGTCGGCGCAGGGCGATTAGGACGTCCGCGACGATGAGGCCTTCGCTCGGGCTCCTCCTGTTCGCCGACTACTCTCTGGAGGAGCTGGTCGGGCTCGCCCGGCTGTGCGAGGACCTCGGCTACCGCTCGTTCTGGTACACCGACGTCCGTTTCGGGCGGGAGTGCTACGTCGGACTCTCGGCGGTCGCCTTGCGGACCAGCCGGCTGCGGCTCGGCCCGGGTGTCTCCGATCCGTACACGAGGCATCCGGCGATGACGGCTTCCGCCATCGCCACCTTCGACGAGCTGAGCGGCGGACGCGCGATGCTCGGCCTCGGGGTCGGCGGGCAGGGGTTCCGCGAGCTCGGCATCGAGCGCAGGCTGCCGGTGGCGGCGCTGCGCGAGACGGTGGAGGTGGTGCGCGCGCTGCTCGGCGGCGAGACCGTGAACCTCCAGGGCAAGGTGATCTCGCTCACCGACGGGCGGCTGACCTTCCAGGCCGGCCGCGCGAACATTCCCATCTACTTCGCCACCCACGGCGCGCAGGTCTCGAAGCTTGCGGGCCGGATCGCGGACGGCGTCCTCGTCGCGAACACGTTGCACCCGCAGATGCTCGAGTTCTACCTGGACCGGATTCGCGAGGGGAGGGCGCAGGCGAACCGCGAATCCGACGCCTTCGACCTCGGGCTCAGGGTCGAGGTGTGCATCTCGAACGACGGCGAGGCCGCCTTCTCGGTCATGCGCCGTCGAATGGCGTCGCGCCTGATGGGGCAGTATCCGCACTGGGCCTATCTTGACGAGATGGACGTCAGTGTCCCCGAGCCGTTCGTATCGATCGCGTCGACGAAGGACCTGCGACGCGTCGACGAGGCGGCGGCCCTGATGCCACCCGAGATCGTGGAGCATACGGTCCTGGCCGGGAACTCGGAGCACGTCGCCGAGCGGCTCGCGACCGTGCTGCGGCCCGAAATCGCAAGCATCACGATCCGGCCCCACTGCGTGCCGGGCGAGTCCGTCGGTGCCGTGGTGCGCACCTTCGCCGAGATCGTGATGCCGCGTGCCGTGCAGCTTTCGAAATCCCGTTCGCAATAGAGCCTGTCGGCCGCCCTGAGCCTGCCCGTCGTTACCGATAGACTGACCCCGGACGGACCTCTTCCTGTCGAACCGATCGTCGTGCGATTGCGTGCCGACGGTGCGGTCTCGCCCGACGTGGGCCGTCACCTGTTCCGTGGAGTAGCGGTCACGGAGCGAGCGGGTATCATCCCCGCCACGTCGCCCCCGGAGATAACGAGATGTTCGAATTGCTGCGATCCAATTCCCTGCGCCAGCTTCTCTCGCGTCAGGCGCCGGCGCTCGTCCTCTCGCTCGTCATCGCCGAAATGTTCTACAAGTTCGGCAGCTTCACGCTGGAATGCCTCGGCTTCCTCGTCACCTGGTTCGTGCTGGATGCGTTGTTCGCGCTCGTCGCGCGTGCGTTCTCCAGGCCGGCGACGGACGGAGCGTGAACCGCGGTCGTCCATCCGCCTGACTCGGGGGTTTCCGAATCGGAGACCCGTGCGTCGTCGAACGGGCCGTGAATGCCCGAAGTTCCGGGCGCGGGCGTCGTCGGGGAGCATCGGGGTTCGAGCGGTCGTCCGGTGCCGCCGACGCTTCTTCTGCAGTTGCCCCGACGCTGCGTCGGCCCGGAATCAAGCATCTGAGGAAACCATGCAAATGATCGATTCATTGCTCGACGCCATGCGGTTTCGCTGCATCGGCCCACCGCGCGGGGGCCGGGTGGTGGCGGCGGCCGGCGATCCGTCCGAGCCGGCGGTGTTCTACTTCGGGGCGGTGGCCGGCGGGGTGTGGAAGACGGAGGATGCGGGCGTCACCTGGTCGAACGTGAGCGATGGGTACTTCGCGACCTCGTCGGTGGGCGCGCTCGCGGTGTCGGACTCGGACCCGAGCGTGATCTACGCCGGCATGGGCGAAAGCACCATCCGCGGCGACGTCTCCCACGGCGACGGGGTGTACCGATCGTCCGATCGTGGCCGGACCTGGGGACACCTCGGCCTCGCCGACACCCGGCACATCAGCGAAATCCGCATCCATCCCGGGGATCCCGACCAGGTCTGGGTGGCGGCGCTCGGACACGCGTTCGGCGTCAACTCGGAGCGCGGCGTGTTCCGCACCACCGACGGGGGAGCGAGCTGGGAGCGGGTACTGTACACCGACGATCGCACCGGTGCGGCCGACCTCGCACTCGACACCCGCAATCCGGCGGTCCTCTACGCCACCATGTGGCAGGTGCACCGCAACTTCTGGGAGCTCGTGAGCGGCGGTCCCGGGAGCGGCCTGTGGCGCTCGACCGATGCGGGAGCGACCTGGACCGAGATCACGTCGAACCTCGGCCTGCCCGCATCGGCCCTGCTGGGCAAGATGGGCGTAGCCGCGTCTCCCGTGCGCTCCGGGCGGGTGTGGGCGCTGGTCGAATCGGACACCGCTCCGGGGCTCTACCGCTCCGAGGACTTCGGTGACACCTGGACGCTCGCGAGCGACCGCCAGGATCTGCGCTACCGTCCCTGGTACTACATGCATGTCTTCGCGGACCCGCGGGACGAGGACACCGTCTACGTCAACAATCTCCGAATGTGGCGCTCCACCGATGCGGGCGCACACTTCACGCAGGTGCCCACCCCGCACGGCGACAACCACGCCCTGTGGATCGACCCGCGCGACAACCGGCGCATGATCCAGGGCAACGACGGCGGCGCCAACGTCTCGTTCAACGCCGGCGCCTCGTGGAGCACCGTTCACAACCAGCTCACCGCCCAGCTCTACACCGTGACCACCGATGGTCGCGCGCCGCACTACTACGTCTACGGCACCCAGCAGGACAACTCCAGCATCGGCGTGCCGTCGGGCAGCAACGACGGTGCCATCGCGTGGGAGGACTGCCGCATCGCCGGCACCGGTGAGAGCGGGTACGTGGCGGTGGACCCGAAGGACCCGGACGTCGTCTACATCGGCGCCATCGGCAGCTCCCCGGGCGGCGGAGGCGCCCTGCAGCGCTACGACCATCACACCGGCCAGGTGCGGCTGGTCAACGTGTGGCCGGAGCACCATGGCGGGATGGGACCGGGGGAGCTCAGGTACCGTTTCGGGTGGACGTTCCCGATCGCATTCTCCCCCCACGACCCGAACGTGCTCTACGCCGGCGGCAACCGGCTGTTCCGCAGCACCGACGAGGGACAGAGCTGGGAGCCGATCAGTCCCGACCTCACCCGCGCCGACCCCGCCAAGCTCGGCCCCTCCGGCGGCCCCATCACGCGCGACACGAGCGGGGCGGAGCACTACTGCACGCTGTACGCATTTGCCGAATCCCCGCACGAGCCGGGGGTGCTCTGGGCGGGGTCGGATGACGGGCTGCTGCACCTGAGCCGCGACGCGGGGCGGAGCTGGCGTGACGTGACGCCGCCGGATCTGCCGCAATGGTCGTTCATCCGCACCGCCGAGCCCTCGCCTCACGACCCGGCCACCCTCTATCTCTCCGCGACCCGGTACAAGCTGGACGACCCCGCTCCCTATCTGTTCAGGACCGCCGACTACGGCGAGAGCTGGGAGGCGATCGCCGGCTCGGGCGGGGACGCGGCAATTCCGTCCGACGACTTCGTCCGGGTGATCCGGGCCGATCCAGGGTGTCGCGGGGTGCTGTACGCCGGTACCGAGACCGGGCTCTACGTCTCTCTCGACGATGGCGCGACGTGGAGGCGCTGGCGTTCGAACTTTCCGGTGACGCCGGTCTACGACCTGAAGGTCGAGGGGACGGACCTGGTCATCGCGACGCACGGACGTTCGTTCTGGGTCCTGGACGACCTGACGCCGCTGCACCAGGAGGCGGCGGCCGGAGAGGTGTCCGACGGTGGCGGCGGGGCAGGGGAAGTCGGGCTCGAAGACAATGCCGGCGGTCCCACCCTCTACACCCCCCGGCGCGCATGGCGCCTGCTTCCGGGCGTCATGGATTTCATCACCGGCACCGACGGGAAGGATTACAGCATCGGCCTCGGCAAGCCGGCGACGTTCGTCGCCAGTCGGGACGAAACCGGCCAGGTTCGGCGAAAGTTCCTGGACGCGGGCGAGGCGGCCCCGGCCGGAGCCGTCATCTACTACCAACTTCCGGAGGCCGCCGCGACGCGCACGCAGGCCGACGCCGGGTCTGCGTCTGCCGTCTCCATAACCATCCACGATGCCGGCGGCGTCATCGTGCGCGAGTTCCACCCGAAACCCGCCGGCTACGAGGAGCTGACCGACGAGGACAAGGCGCTCGACCCGGGCCCCTGGGTACCGGTCGGGACCGGCGTCAACCGATTCGTGTGGGACTTGCGCCATCCGGGAGCGATGCGACTGCACGGCAACCGGACCGGGGAGGAAGCGGACCGCGGACCCCTGGTGCTGCCGGGCACGTATCAGGTACGCCTGCGGGTTGGTGACCGCACGCTCACCAAATCCTTCGAAGTGGTCAACGACCCGAGATCGCCCGCCGGCGTCGACGAGCTTCGCGAGCAGCTCGAGTGCATCCTCGCCATCCGCGACAAGATATCCGCCGCCTACGAAGGCGTGCGGCGCATTCGGGACACCAACGACGAGATCGAACGCTGGTGCGCCCGACTCGCTCGGCACGGGGGACACGACGCGGCGGTCCGCACCGGAGCGGCGTTGCGCGAGTCGCTCGCCGAAATCGAATCCGCCCTGATCCTGCCCGGCGAGCAGACCGATCCCGTCGGCCTGCACCACCGGGTGCGCCTGAACGCGGCGCTCGCCTCCGTCATCGGCATCGTCGACAGCGCTGACGCCCGCCCCACGGCCCAGGCGAAAGCCCTTGCCGAGGAGTACATGGGCAGGGTCGACGACGAGCTCCGGCGCCTGGAGACGTATCTGGACGACGGCCTCGGAAAGTTCAACGACCTCGTATCCGAAGCCGCCTTGCCACCGATCGACACGCGTTGAAGCAGTCCGGGAACCGCCGGGCGAGCGTCGTGCGTGCGGCCTGTGCGAACGACGGACGAACGGTCACGTGACTGCGAAGGTCGTCCAGCTTGCCGTGTGGTCAACGCCGGCGGCGCCTTCCCTCCTCCAACGGATTGACGTGACCCACTCCGGGAAAGCGCTTGAAGTCGTGATCCGCGGAGTAGACCGTCGCTCCGTGCTCGACGGCCAGAGCCGCGACATGCGCGTCCGACGTCAGATTGCCCGAGGTCCCCGTCACCCGGAGCAGATTGCGCAGGATTGGCCAATGGCTGCGGCCCGGCACGACCGGATCGACGAAAGGCTGTTCAAGCCAGGATTGGACGAAGTCGGTCGCCTCGTCCGCCTTCAGCGGATTGGCGAGAATGCCGGGGCGTGTCGTGATTCGAAGAAACGCGAGGAGGCAGACCCACGGCAACCCGACCGAGGTCGAGCCTGACAGGGTTTCCTCCAGCCACGCCCGTGCCCGCCGGTGGTGGTGGGCATCAAGGTTGACCGCGTAGATCAGCAGATTCGCATCGACGAGGATCACTTTCTCATCAGAAGCTTGCGTACAAGCTCCTCGTCCTCGAGGTGATCTGCCAGTTGCAGCGCCTTGTCGAGGTCGTAGGGCCTCGTGACTTCACCCATGGCTACCGGCTGCATCCGGTACGCTCGGGCTGCATCGACGATGCGGTTGTTCCCTATCCCCGCCCGCAACGCCTCGTTCACGACGGTCTTGAACGGTTTACCCGACCGATGGACGATTTCCTTGAGTTGCCGTGCGATTCCGTCCTCGATCGTCAAAGTGGTTCGCATGGACCCGGCTCATCGGTTCATTGCCTTGCGCACCATATCATCATTCATGGAAGCATCAAATCACCAACTCCGGGTGCCGGATGTCTTGTCCCAACGGCGGTTCGACCTTCCGAGTCACGACTGACCGATGATCAGGCGAATCGTCTCCGGCGGGCAGACGGGCGCGGACCGCGCGGCGCTCGATGCGGCGCAGGCTCTCGGTATCGAGACTGGCGGATGGGTGCCCCGAAACCGATGGGCCGAAGACGGTCGCATTCCGGACCGCTACCCGGACATGAAGGAGACGAGTGCGACCGATCCGGCGGTGCGCACGGAATGCAACGTCCGCGACTCGGACGGCACCGTGGTGTTCTCGCGCGGCCCGGTCACCGGGGGAACGAAGTGGACAGTGGAAGCGGGCGGCAAGCTGCGAAGACCGGTACTCCACCTCGATCTCGCGACGCAACCCGTGGACGCCGCGGCACGGCGGCTGCGTGCGTGGACGGTGGCCGAAAACATCGCGGTACTCAACGTCGCCGGTCCGCGAGAGAGTGAGGACGGCGACATCTACACGGTGGTCCGCTCGGTGCTGGAATCCGCGTTTGGCGAAACGCCCGAAGTCTCCGTTCAACGTGACGGCACGACACGACCCACGTAATGTCCTCCACCCCGGCCTGGAGGTGCGAAAGTCCTCACCGCCGATCTCCAACCGCACACGAGAAGCATCGACATGATTTCGAGCAGCGCACCCGAGAAGAAGATCATCGAAGTGCTCGGCCGTCGCATGGCGTACGTCGAGGCGGGCGAGGGCGACCCCGTCGTGTTCCAGCACGGCAACCCGACCTCGTCGTACCTGTGGCGCAACATCATGCCCCACGTGGCGCCCGCGGGGCGCTGCATCGCCATCGATCTCGTCGGCATGGGGGATTCGGAGAAGCTCGCGGATTCGGGACCCGGGCGTTACCGCTTCGTCGAGCACCGCGAGTTCCTCGATGCGGCACTCGCCGCGCTCGGCGTCGCGTCCGGCGTCACCTGGGTCATGCACGACTGGGGCTCCGCCCTCGGCTTCGACTGGGCGAACCGGCATCGCGACGCGACGAAGGGCGTCGCCTACATGGAGGCCATCGTCCGCCCGTTGACGTGGGAGGAATGGCCGGACAAGGCGCGGCGCGTCTTTCAGGGGTTCCGCTCGGAAGCGGGCGAGCAGATGGTGCTGGAGAACAACGTCTTCGTCGAACGGGTCCTGCCCGGCTCAATCTTGCGCGATCTCGCCGAAGAGGAGATGACCGTCTACCGGGCGCCCTACCTGGAGCCCGGCGAGTCGCGCCGACCGACCCTGACCTGGCCCCGTGAGATTCCGATCGAGGGAACGCCCGCGGACGTGACAGAGATTGTCCGACTCTACGCCGAGTGGATGAGCGCGAACGACCTGCCCAAGCTGTTCGTCAACGCGGAGCCCGGGGCGATTCTCACCGGTGCCCAGCGCGAGTTCTGCCGCGGATGGAGGAACCAGGAGGAGGTGACGGTGGCGGGCGCCCACTTCATCCAGGAGGATTCCCCGCACGAGATCGGGCGGGCGGTCGCCGACTTCGTGCGGCGAATCGACGAGTAGACCGAAGCGGACCGACCGGCACGACGTCCGGCACACACGCTGCGCACTCCTGCGCAAGGGGGACGAACGCCGCCGGGAGACCTCGCCCGGAGGTCTTCGCGGTCGAGGAGTGGTGCGCGAACTTCAGCGATTCGCAGCCCGCCGCATCCCGGCGAGCGTGCGCGGTCAGAGCTCGCGCGAGCTCGTCTCGATCAACTCGACCTTGTAGCCGTCGGGGTCCTCGACGAACGCGATCACCGTGGTCCCGCCCTTGACCGGACCCGGCTCTCGCGTGACGTTGCCACCCGCGGCCCGGATTCGCTCACAGGTCTCGGCGACGCTGTCCACGCCGAGCGCGATGTGCCCGTACGCGGTTCCGAGGTCGTACTCCGACTCTCCGTAGTTGTAGGTCAGCTCCAGTTCCGCCTCGCCGTTCTTGTTGCCGCCCCCGAAGCCGACGAAGGCAAGCGTGTACTTCTGATCGGGGCGATCGGTGGTGCGCAGCAGGTCCATGCCGATCGTCTCGGTGTAGAAATCGATGGAGCGCTGCAGGTCGCCCACCCGGAGCATCGTGTGCAGAAGCTGCATGGTCGTTCTCCCGGAAGAATCGAGGCGCGGCAGGATAGGCCAACCGGCACGCGGATCGCCAGACTCGATCGCGTTGTCGGACCACGCGGCTCCCGCGTGACGCACATCGTTACGGTCCGCCATCCAGGCCGGCCGCCATCGATCCACGAGGTTCATCGCTCGACCGTCAGCGCCCTTCCACCACCACGAGCGCGTCGGCTGCGGTCGCACCTTCGCCCTCCTCGCCCACGATGAGCGGGTTGATCTCGACTTCGTGAATCCCGGTGCCGGCGAGGCCGGCAAGCCGCACCAGCAGGTCGTGCACCGCCGTCCGGTCGCCCGCCGCGCCCCCGCGATGGGCCCTGAGGGCCTGGGTCACTCCACTCTCCTCCATCATCCGAGCCGCTTCCGCGCGGTCGAGAGGAGGCAGCCGAAACGCCACCTCCCCCAGCGACTCCACGAGGACGCCGCCGCGACCCACCATCACCACCGTCCCGATGCCCGGCACGCGCGTCAATCCCGCGATGATCTCGCGCCCGGACAACATCGACTGGACCATCATGCCGTCGAGCCGTGCATCCGGCGCCCTGACCGCCACCGACTCCGAAATCGTTCGCCAGGCGGCCCGGAGTGCGGACCCCGAATCGAGGCCGATCGCCACCGCACCCGCCTCGGTCTTGTGGGCGAGGTCGCGCGACACCGCCTTGAGGACCACCGGGAATCCGAGCCGGCTCGCCGCGAAGACCGCCTCCTGCGGCGTTCGAACCCGCTCGCGCGGAACCGTGAGCACGCCGAGCGCATCGAGGAAATCCAGCGCTTCCGCCTCGCTGAGCGAGAGGTGCGGGCGGACCTCGCCCTTCTCGGGGCATGAGGATTCCTCCGCGGAATTTACCTCGGGGCTCGACCCTTCCGTCGATCCCGATATCCATGCCGGCGCCGGCGCCGGAGAGTCCGACGCACTCTCGCCTGGATGCGCCTGGATCCTCTCCCCCGGCTCGCCGGGCCGCCGATCGGACGCGTTGTCCGGTCTGCCGGATCGACGGTCGGACAGGACACCCACAGCATCCATCGCGGCGCGCAACCGGCCGAGACATTCCGACCGAATCGACGGACTCGGGGGCAGCGGCTCGCGGCCGCGCCGATACATGCGATCCCAGCCCGCGAGCCCCGCGACCGCACCGCGCAGGTCGCCGAAGCAGGGGATGCCGATCGACTCGAGACTCCTCCGCCATGCGTCGAGCGAGGAGGACGGACCGTAGAGCCACGCGACCGCCGGCTTGCCGGAGCGCGCATGCGCGTCCCCCACCATGACCGGATCGAAATCGGCGCCGCCTCCGCTGTACGCCCCCATGCCGAACAGAACCGCATCGACGCCCGGATCCCGAAAGACCGCATCGGCGATCTCCGGCATGGCGACCGCGGTCCCGTGACGTTCCATCGCCGGCCACGCGTCAATGGGGTTGTTCACGCCGCGAGCGAAGGGGTGCACCCCGCTCAGGCGGGTTCGGGTGGCGGGCGCAAGCCGCGCCATCTCGACTCCGAGTTGCTCCGCGCAGTCCGCGGCGATCACCCCGGCGCCGCCCGAGGTGCTGATTGTCGCGATCCTTCTCGCCGGTCGCGGGGTGCCCATCAGCGAATACGCGGCAGCGAGATCGACGAGGTCGACGAACTCGCGGGCCGGAACAATCCCGGCCTGTGCGAGCAGCCCGCTGGCGGCCCGGCCCGGAACCGCGAGATTCGCGGTATGCGATCGGCTCGCATCCGCCCCCGACTCGGTCCCTCCGACCAATGCCGCCACCACGGGCTTGCGACCCGCCACGGACCGGGCCGCGCGCAGCAGCCGCGCTCCCTCCGCAAGCCCTTCCAGGTGCAGTGCGATCACCGAGGTGGCCGGGTCCTCGACGAGGTACTCGAACACGTCGGCCGCCCCCACGTCGCAGGCATTGCCGAGGGAGGCCACCGTGCTCACCCCGAAACCGGATCGCTCCATGAGCTGGTTGAACAGGCCGGCCACGTAGATTCCGCTCTGAGCGATGATGCCGATGCCGCCCTTGCGCACCCGCGGCAGGTCGATGAACGAAGCGAGGAGGCCGTTGCCGGTGTTGACGAACCCACCGCAGTTCGGACCCCACACCGAAACGCCGGATTCGCGGGCGCGCTGCACCATGCGCTCCTGAAGCGCCTCTCCCTCCTCGCTCGCTTCGGCGAAACCCGCCGCGGGCACCAGCACCGCGCGGATTCCCCTGGCGATGCACGCCTCGAAGACGGGCAGCACGTCGCTGGCCGGTCGCAGGACGATCGCGAGGTCGATCGACCGCTCGATCGCGTCGAGCGAGCGATAGCAGCGATACCCGGCGATGCGATCCGCGTTCGGATTGACCGGGAAGACCTCGCCCGCGTAGTGGCGGCGGAGGTTGTCCACCTGGTGAAAGCCGGCCTTGCCCGGCGATCGCGATGCGCCGACGACGGCAACGCTGCGCGCCTCGAAGAAGCGGCGCGCGGGGTTGTCGCCGGCCGGTCGCATCGAAACGGGAGACTGCCTGGCTAGCCGGCGGCAGGTGTCGGGCGGAACACGGGAAGCACGCATTCGCCGCTCACCCGCTCGAACGCGACCTCGACCGGCTGCTCGATCGCGAGGCGTTCCGAATCGCATTCGACGACCCGGCTTACCATGCGCAATCCTTCCTCGAGCTCGATCACCGCGACGACGTAGGGCAGATCGTCCTCGAACGCGGGGCTCAGCGCCCGGTGCACGGTGGTGAACGAGTGAATTCGACCCCGCCCGCTCGCCCGCCGCCAGCTCAGGTCGGACGACAGGCAGGCCGTGCACACCGCGCGTGGAAAGCGCCGGAGCGTCGATCATCCGAGCCCGAGAATCGCGGTGGCGTGGTTGGACATGATGCCTCCGACTCCGTGCACGAGCGCGACGTCCGCACCGTCGACCTGACGCGGGCCGGCGTCGTCACGGAGCTGGACCACGGCTTCGACGAGGTGCGAGATGCCGCCGGGACGCCCTGGATGGCTCTCCGAGAGCAGGCCCCCGTGCGGATTGACCGGCAGTCGCCCGTCGAGTCCGATGCCCGCCTCCTCGACGAAGGCGCCGCCCTCGCCCTTCGTGCAGAAGCCGAGGTCCTCGAGCTGAAGGACCACCGAGATGGTGAAGTTGTCGTAGAGCATCGCGACATCGACGTCGTCGGGGTCGAGGCCCGCCATCGCGAACGCGCTCGCCGGCGCGTCCCCGAACGAGGTGAGGCTCGGAGCGACGACGAGGTGCTCGTGCGAAAAGCCCTGGGCGGTGCCGAGAATCAGGACCGGCGGCCGGCGCAGATCCCTGGCTCGCTCGCTGGACGTCACCACCACCGCCCCGCCTCCGTCGGTGGTGATGCAGCAGTCGAGCTTGTGCAGGGGATCGGCGATGAGACGTGATTCGAGGACGTCCTCGACGGATATCGGCTCGCGGAACCGTGCCCCGGGATTGAGCCCGGCATGTCGACGCATGGTGACCGCGACCCGCGCGAGCTGTTCCGGCGTGGTGCCGAACTCGTGCATGTGCCGGCGGGCGATGAGCGCGTAGAACGCGGGAATCGAGACTCCCCAGGGCAGCTCGAAGTCGGGGTGACCGAAGCTCGCCATCTTCTCGACCGCCCCGCGCCTCGACGCGCGCGAGACGGTCGGCTCGGCGCACGCGATCAGAACGGTGCGGCACCGGCCGCTCGTGATCGCGGTCGCCGCAATCTCCACCATCTTCGCGAACACCGGGGTTCCGAGATCGACGCTGTAGGTGAACCGCGGGCGCAATCCCATGTACTCGCAGAGCACTGCGCTGTGGGCCACGTCCTCGCAGTAGGTCGGCTCGTCGCAGCCGGCGGTGAGCACGCCGTCGATGTCGGAGGGTGCAAGTCCGGCGTCGGCGATGGCCTCGCGGGCGTACTCCGCGTGGAGCTGGAGCGAGGTCTTTCCGGGGGTGAACGGAGTCTCCGATCGGGCGACTCCGACGACGGCGGTTCGAGCAGAGATGGAGTTCATGCTCGGTCAGGGATTCCGTTGCGCCACCGCAGCGAATCAGCCGCTGAATCGCGCCCTCACCCTTCCGAGCACCCCGTAGTCCGCCTCCGCCTCGTCGCCCGGTGACAGCCGTGTGATGCCGGTGCAGGTGCCGGTCGTCACCACGTCTCCCGCCTTCAGGCCCCGGGCGCCGAGCTGCGGGTGATTGGCGAGCCACACCACACCCGAGACCGGATCGCCGAACACCAGCATTCCGCTGTGTCCGGAGGCGATCTCCTTCCCGTTGATGCGCAAGGTGACCGGGTGGGCAGTGAGGTCGGCGTCGCGCCAGGCCGTGCCGCTCGGACCACGCACGAAGTCGATATTCACGCCGCCGTCGGCGATGGCGAGTAGCCCGGCGCCGGGGAGGCCGCTCACCAGACGCGTGCCGACGATCTCGAACGCCGGTCCCACCCATGCGACCGCCGCCTCCACCTCTTCCTTCGTCCACGCCTCGGCCCGGCGCGGCAGATCGGCGGCCAGGCTCACCGCGAATTCCGATTCGATACCCGGCGAGTGCGCCATGGGGAGCGATACGGCGGCATCATTCTCCCGGAACGCCTCGCGATACAGCGGTCCGAAGAAGGGTCCGCTGACTCCCAGCAGGTCCATCGCGACCTGTGCCGTGGCCCCGATCTTGAACCCCGCAATCTCGTATCCGGACGCCTCGGTGGCGCCGCGCTGCACGGCGTACGCGCTCGCTTCGTCGCGAGGGCGGTCCTGATCGTCGACCTGGATTTGCCGGCCATCGCGGCGAGCCTCCCACAGCCGGCGGGACAACGTGCTGTCATTCGAATTCGTGGACATGCCTGATTTCCTCGCGAGGGTGACCCGAGTCCGGGTACGGACGATTCGGGCCGGGACAGGTGAATCGGAAGCGTGGGTGCAGATCAGGTATCGGGCAGCGCCGCGATGACATCCACCTCCACGCGTGCGCTCGGTGGTACGAGCCCGGTGATGACGCCGGTGCTCGCCACCGGCGATGTGAAGTAGCGCTCCATGACCGCGTACACCGTCTCGAAGTCCGACGCATGGGTGATGTAGACGTTTCGCTTCACGACATGCTCGAAACCGGTGCCGGCCTTCTCGAGGATGGCGCGGATGTTTTCCATGACCCGGACCGTCTGTGCCTCCAGCCCCCCGAGCTCGACCTGGCCGAGCGGATCGCCCGCGGGCGCGCTGTCGGGTCGGTTCGCGACCTGTCCGGTCACGAACACGAGGCCGGCGGCGCTGGTCGCATGGACCGTCGTGGTGGAGTAGGAGCCTCCGATTTCGTCGGCAACGATGGTCGTCTTCGGCATGGTCGAATCTTCCCGGGCCGGCGCCTCGGCCGCGGCATTCGGCGCCGCACCGCATCGGTTTGCGGGCGTGATGTGCTTCAATCTACCGGGTACGAGTCGATCGTGAAACCTTCAAGTCGCACGCATCCGATTGCGGGCCCGAGCAGCATCGCAGCCGGTCGCCTCGTGGGCGCAACAACGTTGCGAAAACGAAGCGAGGAGAGGATGTCCAAGGCACAGGTCGTACACGAACTCGGACCGCCGAACGCCATGACCTGGCAGGAGTGGCCGGTCCCCGACCCCGGTCCCGGGGAGGTGCGGATACGCCATGCGGCTATCGGCGTGAACTTCGCCGACACCTATCACCGTGGCGGGGTGCCCCATCCCTGGCCCGTGCCGCCCTGCCCGGTGGTCGTGGGGTTCGAGGGAGTCGGTATCGTCGAGGGCGTGGGACCGAGGGTGACCGAATTCGACTCCGGCGACCGGGTGGCCTATGGGATTCCGCCGCTCGGGAGCTACGCCGAGGTCCGGAACTACCCCGCCGACAAGCTCGTGCACCTGCCCGACGGGCTCGATGACCGGCAGGTGGCCGCGCTCATGATGAAGGGAATGACCGCCCACTACCTGCTGCACCGGACCTACGCGGTCCAGCCGGGCGACACGATCCTGGTGCATGCGGCGGCGGGCGGCATGGGGCTGATTCTCTGCCAGTGGGCGAAGGCGCTTGGAGCGACGGTGGTCGGCACCGTCAGCACCGAGAAGAAGGCCGAGGCGGCGCGGGCGGCGGGGTGCCATTACCCAGTGGTGCGCAGCCGGCAGAGCTTCGCGGAAGTCGTCGGTGACGTGACCGACGGCGAGGGCGCAGCCGTCGTCTACGACGCGATCGGCAGGGATACGCTCCGGCAATCGCTCGACTCGCTACGGCCCATGGGGGTCTGCGCGGCCTACGGCCACGTCTCCGGTCCGCCCGACCCGGTGGACATCATCCGGGACCTGGGACAGCGCGGATCGCTCTTCATCACCCGGCCGGCGATCATGCATTACGTGGCAAGACGTTCGGATCTCGAACGCACGGCGCAGGCCCTGTTCAAGGCGATCGCCGACGGGATTCTGGACGCGAACGTCAACTACAAGTACGCGCTGAGAGACGCGGTGAAGGCCCATGAGGCGCTGGAATCGGGCACCACGATCGGGGCCACGGTACTGATTCCGTGACGGGGACGGCCCGGAGATCGGTCTCCGATGCCACGGGCGTGCCTCGAGACGTCGTCGTTCGCTGCTTCGCCGCTGCTGGCGTACGAGCCCGCGGCACATCTCCGCCTTGCCCGTGGCGCGATGAGGTCGGGCAGCGATCCGGGGCCCGGTCCACGCAGCCGGCATGCTGTCCATCGACAGTTGCCAGCGCAGGCATGCTCCGGACGCGGGAAGACCCGCGAGGGGCGCATTCGGCGTTCAGCGCTCAAGGTCCGGCACGATTCCCTCGGCCACGTCCCGGCCGTCGAAGCGACCCTCGAAGATCGGTCGTGCGCCCGTTGTCGGACCCGGATACTGCATGAACACGATGGTGCAGCCGGTCTCCGTGTGCATCTCGTGCTCGAAGTGCGGATCTTCCATGTAGACCATGTCACCGGCGCGAAGGCGGCGTTCGCCGAAGCGGCATTCGCCCTCCAGCACGTACCAGAGCTGCGCGAAGTCGTGCATGTGCCGGGGAAATCCGGCGCCCGGCGGATAGGTAATCAGTCCGGCGTTGGGCTCGTTCGGACGCTCTGGCGTGGGATGGAAGACCATCCGCGTCACGTTGCCGAAACGCCCCTCGTGGCCCGGATGATCCGTCGGGCGGCGGACGATGGGCGCATGGTGTGTTGCGTCTTCTTCGGATTCGGGCGGGCTCGCTGTTTCGGACATTTGAACTTCCCTCCACGTGCGACCGATGCGCGGCGGCTCAGCTTAGGACTCTCGCCAAAATAATCTGTCCAAAATTGGGATGCGCTGCTATGCTCGATATCATGCATCCCGTGACCCAGGCACTGAAAGGAAAGTTCGCCGTTCTGGGACCGTTGCTCGACGAGCGCACCCGGCGGCTCTGGGCCGCGGCCGAAGCCCGGTCCATCGGTCGGGGCGGGGTGACGCGCGTCGCCGAGGCGACAGGGATGTCGCGCGGCACG
>JAJDUQ010000288.1 GCA_022826505.1 Gammaproteobacteria bacterium | reverse complement strand
CTCGAGGTCGGTCTTCCAGCTCTTGCCGTAGGGCGGATTGGAGAGCATGAAGTCGAACTCGCGCGCCGGGAACGCGTCGTTGGCGAGCGTCGAGTGCTCCGGGCCGCCCACGATGTTGTCGGCGGCCTCGCCGCCGCCCTTGAGCAGGAGGTCCGCCTTGCAGATCGCGTACGTCTCGGCGTTGATCTCCTGTCCGAAGAGGTGGGTCGAGACCTGCTTGCCGTGCTCGGCGGCAAGCTGCTGCAAGGTCTCCTCGGCCACCGTCAGCATGCCTCCGGTGCCGCACGCCCCATCGTAGAGCAGGTAAGTCCCCGACTTGATCTCGTCGGCGATGGGGAGGAACAGCAGCCGCGCCATGAGTGCCACCGCGTCGCGTGGGGTCCAGTGCTCGCCGGCCTCCTCGTTGTTCTCCTCGTTGAAGCGACGCACGAGCTCCTCGAACATCGTGCCCATGCCGTGGTTGTCGAGTCCTGGATGGCGTAACGTGCCATCGGTGTTCATCACCGGATCGGGGCTCAGGTTGATGTCCGGGGAGGTGAGCTTCTCGATGAGCGTGCCCAGGGCGTCGGCCCTGGAGAGCCGGGAGATCTGGTTCCGGAACTCGAAGCTCTCGAGGATGTCCTGCACGTTCGGGGAAAATCCGTCGAGGTACGCTTCGAAGTCGGCCCGCAGTTGCTGGCGGCTCGCGCGAGCTCTCAGGTCGCGCAAGGTGAACTTCGACGTGTTGTAGAACGCCTGTCCCGCTGCTGTTCGCAGTGCTTTGTCCTGATGGACGATGCCCGCCGCGTCGAGCGAAGCCTTCATGTCCAGCACCGCCTGCTTGGTGTCCTCCAGGACGGCATCAAGGCGCCGCAGCACGGTCATGGGGAGGATGACGTCACGGTACTTGCCGCGCACGTACAGGTCCCGCAGTACGTCGTCGCTGATGTCCCAGATGTACCGTGCGATCCATCCGACGTTCCCGTTCGTCGTCAATGTCGGAGCTCCCTGCCTTAGCCTTCGCGGTGCACCGCTCCTCGCTCGTGTGTCCATTGTACGTGTCGTTGTTCCCCGCATCGTTGTGCATGCCAGGCTCGCGACCGTCGATAATGCTTCCTGCACTCCGGGGCGGGTTGTCCTCCCTCTGTCGCACAGGAGACACGACGGTGAGCCGTTCCAGGCTTCCCATCTGGCCGCAGGCAAGGCTCGACAGGTTGCTCCGGCGGTGGTCGACGCCGGAACGTCTGCCTTACACGTGGGAGACGGACCGCGTTTTCGCTCGGATTGCAGCTTGGGCCCGGAACCAGTACGCGCCGAACTGGCTCAGTGGCGACCCCGGGGATGTGGACAGGTACCTTCAGGACTGGACGCGCGCGGTCTGGGGGTGGACGTTGCCATGCCGGGAGGTGATTTGCGTACTCTCCCGCGTTATCCCTTCCGATGATTTTCGAATCATTGATGTCGGTGCCGGGCGTGGCAACTGGACCCGCGTCCTGTCCGAGCATTTCGGGCCAGCGCGTGTGGTCGGTATCGAGCCCGACACTCTGGACCCGTTGTTGCGTTCAATGACGTTTCGGGACTGGCTCGATGAGAACGGACCTCTCCTGAAGCGGGATATCGTCTTTCTGTCCTACCCGCCCTGTTCCGGACAGGAAGGGTCCCAACTCTCCATCGAAGTGATTGACGCCATGGCTCCGGGCCAATGGCTGCTGTACCTGGGCGAGGGTCCTCGCGGCGCCGCCGGGACGCCCGAGTTCCATCGCAGGCTCTCCCGAGAATATACCGAGTGGACGACGGTGCCGATTCCCAGCGAATCCCCCTCTCGCCTGCCTCGTCCTTGGGCACGGATGCTGGTCAAGCACCAACCGGGCCGCAAAATACGCTCGGCCCTCGCTGCATCGTGGTCGACCTGTTGATACTGCACCGCATCGACGGTGTGTTCCGCGTCATCTCTGCGCATCCTCTCCCAAGGGTTCCTTCTCTCTTCGCTCCCCCGCTTCACGCCCCGTTCGCCGAGCCGGCTACGGCGACACCAATTCCGGGCCTCCTGCTCAGGGCCCATGGGGGCTTGGTGGGAATCCTGTGAGATCTGCCAGTCTCTGCTCCTTCTTCAGCGGTGCGAGCGATTCCGGCAGGCATCGTTGCGGGTTGGGGAACAGCCTTGCTCTCGTCGCGTACTCGTTGCCCAGCGAGACGTCGCCGACGAACAGAATGCCGCTGATAGCCGTGAAGTCGTCCCGCCAAGGCGCCGCTGGGTCGCTGCTTGTCCGGTCTTGCGCAATCGCGCGCGTCTCCTGGTCGCTGTTCCAGAAGTACTGGCTATGGCAGATAGACATGGCGACCACGAGGATTCCGTCAGGGGGTCCCATCCTTCTCCAGGGCGTCGCCTTTTCGGCGAGGCTCGCCCTGATTGCGTCGGCGGCGTCGCCGATTGCCGAGCGAGCCGGTCCGCAGACCTGTCCAGCAGCGTTCTTGTGGGGCTTGGGCTCCAGGACGCCCTCAAGCGTCCAGTCGCCGTAATTGAACCTCCCCTTGTACTCCGTTCGATATCGGTGGTAGTCGGAATCCGATGCAAACGACTCCCGCACTTCGGCAGCGTTGGTGCGCCTCATGAGGTCGATGAATGGCCTGGAAACTTCTTTCTTCGAGAGCGATCGATTGAGGACTCCTTCGGCTTGCAGCCAGAGGTCCGAGTGGATCTCGACCTTCTGGTCTCCGAACGCTGCTCGGATTTTCTTCACCGCGTCGTGCTCGTCCCTCGTGCTTTCGAGCTCCCCCGCGCCCTGCCCGCACACGGTTGCCTCAAGGTAGAACGCCTCGTCGTCGCATCGTGCCAGGAAGTCGGGGTTGTAGCGTCCGTCGGCCAGCCTTGGCTCCACGGCGATGTCGTACTCCATCCGCTCGAGCATCGCGAACATCTGAAGCTCGAAATAGGCCGACGTGAACTGGTGGTGGTCGCCGGAACGCATCCGTCCCCGAATGTCCCGTTGCTTGTCTGACGGCAGTTGGTCGTACCAATGCTCGATCCAAGCCATGATCGGCGCCGCCTCCGGGCGTCCTTCACGCTCGAGGAATTCGTGGATTTTCTCCTTCCCGGTGGAAGATCCACGCCTGATCGGCTTCCTGTCGAACACGGCATTCATCGCTGCTTCTTCTGCCTGGTCGCAAACAATGTACGGGTTGCGCCCCCAAGATGGACCATCGATCGGCAGCGCCCCGTTCGGCAAGGTGAAGATCGGAGATCCGTACCGCTGCCTGTGCGACCCGAAGCGCCGCTGATGCGCTCAGGTGTTGAGGAAGTTGAGCGGCAGGCCGGGTCGTGGCCAGTCCATCGCGACGAGGCGCCCTTCCCACGACAGGGTCACGAACGCGGTCGTGAGCTCGGGGCCGCCGAAACAGATGTTGGTGGTGTAGGGGTCGTCGAAATCGACGAACTCCAGGGTGCCGCCGTCCGGATTCGCGACCGTGATGCCACCGGTCATCAGAGTCGCTACGCAGATGTTGCCGGAGGCTTCGAGCGCGAGGGAGTCGAAACGCCGAAAGCCACCGTCGCAGGTGACGAGCCGGCCGCCGTTCAGCGACGGTGGAAACGGCTCCATGGCCACCTCGCCCTCCCCGACGATCGGATACGCCCACAGCCGGGCGCCTTCGGTCTCCGCCACGTAAAGCGTCTTCTCGTCGGGCGACAGTCCGATGCCGTTGGCGGTCAGAAAGGGATGCACGACCTCCCGGATGAGACTGCCGTCGGTGCGGGCGTAGTAGACGCCGCCCCGGTCGATCTCGCGCTCGCGCACCTTGCCGAGATCGGTGAACCAGAACCCGCCGCCGCGATCGAAGACGATGTCGTTCGGACCCTTGAGCGGCCGCCCGTCGCAGGAGTCGTAGAGCACCTCGACCGTCCCGGTGTCGACGTCCACGCGTTCGATGCGTCCGCTGACGTAGTCGTCGGACTGTGCGATCGAGCGGCGGTTGCCGTTCGGCTCCACCTTCCACTTGAATCCGCCGTTGTTGCAGATGTAGCACTTGCCGTCCGGCCCGATGGCCGCCCCGTTGGGGCCGCCGCCGGTCTCGGCCACGATTTCCTTGCGACCGTCGGGAAACACCCGGGTCAGGGTGCCGCGCGCGATTTCGACCACGAGCACGGTGCCGTCCGGCATCGCTATGGGTCCTTCGGGGAAGAGCAGGCCATCGGTGATCGTGCGGTAATGCATGGTTCGAGACTCCTCGGAACGAATGAAATCAGCCCGCGGCCGTCGGCCGATCGCGGCTGCGTTGCGGATGATTGAATGGAATAGGATACCGTGCGTCCTCGAATCGCCTGAACACGGTTGCGCGCCGCGGACTCGGAGAGCATCCGGCGTGGCGCCGATACCTTCGGCTCGACCGTCGCACTCCGATGGACGCAAGGCACGGTTGCAGGCGTGCGGGTCGCTCCGTTGCACCGCGTCGAGGGCGTCTCGAGGGTATTTCCCGGCACGAACACCAGGGAATCGTCACATGGACCATCCGGCCCGACCGCGGCGCCGCCGAACCAGAGTCTCGGCCGAGCCGACGACGCGTCCCGTCGACTATCGTCACCTGACCAGCCCCCTGCCGCTGGCCAAGGGTTACTCCGACGATCGGATTGGCGAAATTCACGCGGCGGCGCTCACCGTGCTCCAGGAACTGGGCGTGCAGGTGAACCACGACGGTGCCCGCGACATCCTGGCCCGGGCGGGCGCACTCGTCGCCGGACACCAGGTCCGTTTCGGGCACGACCTGGTGGAGGCGGCGATCGCCTCGTCGCCTTCCGAGTTCACCCTGACCGGCGGCAACGGCACGCTCCGGATCGGCGGGCGCAACACCCAGTTCCTTCCGGTCGGCGGTCCTCCCTATGCCATGGACACCGGCCGCGGCAAGCGTTCGGGAACCTTCGAGGACTTTCGCAACTTCATTCGCCTTGCGCAGTCGTTCGACGTGATTCACATGACCGGACCGTCGGTCGAGCCTCAGGACATTGCCCCCAACCTGCGCCACCTGCGGATGATGCGGGTCCAGGTGCTGGATGCCGACAAGCCGACGTTCGTGTATGCACGCGGCGCCGGCCAGGTCGCGGACTCGTTCGAAATCCTCCGCCTGCGCCACGGCCTGGACGAAGCCGCGTTCCACTCCAGGCCTCACACGTACACCGTGATCAACACCAACTCCCCTCTGATCCTCGATGTCCCGATGTGCCAGGGGCTCATCGACTTCGCCGCCGCGGGCCAGATGTGCATCATCACCCCCTTTACCCTCTCCGGCGCCATGGCTCCAGTGACGATTCCGGGCGCGCTCGTCCAGCAGCACGCCGAGATGCTGGCGGGCCTGGTGCTGACCCAGACGGTTCGGTCCGGGGCCCCGGTCGTCTATGGTGGATTCACCTCGAACGTCGACATGAAGTCCGGTGCCCCCGCGTTCGGAACGCCGGAGTACGTGCGGGCGTGCTGGGGCACGGGCCAGCTCGCGCGACTCGTCGACCTGCCGTGGCGATCCTCGGCCTCGTGCGTCTCCAACGCGCCCGACGCGCAGTCGATCTGGGAGACGCAGATGTCGCTGTGGGGCGCGCTGACCGGTGGGGCCAACATCGTGATCCATGCCGCGGGCTGGCTGGAGGGCGGACTCAGCGCCTCCTACGAGAAGTTCATCCTCGACATCGAGCAGCTCCAGCACATGGCCGAGCTCATGCAGCCGGTGCGCTGGGATGCGGACGAGCTCGCGCTCGACGCCCTGCGCGAGGTGGGCTCCGGCGGGCATTTCTTCGGCACCGAGCACACGATGAAGCGTTACCGGACGGCCTACTACGCTCCCTGGGTCTCCGACTGGTCGAACTATGGTCAATGGGAGGAGACCGGTGGACGAACCGCCACCGAGCGCGCCCACGACCTCTGGCAGCAGGTACTGGCCCGGTTCAAGCCACCGGACGTGGAGCCGGGAACAGTCGAGGCCATCGATGCCTTCATCGCCCGGCGGGTCGAGGAAGGCGGCGCAGCGCCGGTGAGCTGACCCTGAAGGGGGTCTGCGCGGATCGGACAAGCCAGTATGTGCTTGCATCGGAACTCAGAAATACAGATACTGATAATCCAACAAATTGATACTTTGACTTCCTGAATTGTCTGAAAACATCACTCGAACGGAGTTCCCGAGGGAGATTTCGGCCGCGGTTCGGCGCTTCGCGGCGCACTTTCCCGCGGTTGTGGTCACTGGTGCGCGCCAGACCGGCAAGACCACCCTGCTCACTCGGCTGTTCCCGCAGTACCACTACGTCAGCCTGGATCTCCCCGCACAGGCGCAGCTCGCCGAGGAAGATCCGCGGTCGTTCCTCCTCGGCCATCCTCCACCGCTCGTGGTCGACGAAGTGCAGTACGCCCCGAAGCTCTTTCGCTATCTGAAGGTAGAGATCGACGCCAACCGGGACGCGAACGGTCGGTTCATCCTCACCGGTTCGCAGAAGTTCAGTCTCATGAAGGAGGTGTCGGATTCGCTGGCGGGACGATGCGGAGTGCTGGAGCTCGAAGGCCTGTCGACAGAAGAGCTCGGCGACACGTTCCACGAATACGAACGGGGCGAAGGCATCGCCCGGGTCCTGGTCCGTGGATTCATGCCGCAGTTGTGGAAGGACCGGGGGTTGAGACCGGCGGACTACTTCAGCAGCTACCAGGCGACCTATCTGGAGCGCGACGTTCGGCAGCTCCTGAACGTGTCGTCGCTCCGGGACTTCGATCGGTTCATGCGGGCGACAGCGGTGCGCAGCGGACACCTGCTGAACAAGACCGAGTTGTCCAAGGAAGTGGGGATCAGCAACCGGACCGTCACCGAGTGGCTGAGCGTTCTTCAGGCCTCGAATCAGATCACGTTGCTCGAACCGCACTTCACCAATGTCGGCAAGCGTCTCGTCAAGACACCCAAGCTCTACTTCAACGACGTCGGACTGCTGTGCTTCCTCCTGGGCCTGAACGAGCGCTCCGTGACCGACAGCTACCTGATCGGCTCCATCTGGGAGACCTTCCTGTTCGCCGAGCTGCGCAAGTACCTGGCGTCGGTCGCGCCCGAAGCAACCGTGCGCTTCTACCGGGATCAGTCGCGGGAAGTCGACTTCGTCATCGAGAAGGACGCCAGGACGACGCTGGCCGAAGCGAAGTGGAAGGAGCTTCCGTCGCGCCGGGACTTCCGGCCGCTGCTGGCGGTGCAGCGCCTTCTCCCGGCAGCCCGACTGCCGGTCATGGTGCTGTGCCGAACTGCACAGAGCTTCCCCATGGCCGGGGACATGCTCGCGGTCAACGGCCTGAGGGTACGCGAGCATGTCTGAAGCCTGGATAACCATGACCGGGCACGACGGCACGGTCCGACCGGCGCCGGTTGCCGGCGCTCTCGATCGCCCGGTTTCGCCTGTTCACGGAGCACGCCCCGCATCGCGGACACGATGCATCGGACCGGCGTGATGGACCCACGATACCCGGTCGTCTTCGGTGCCTGCCTGACGCAGTTCACGATCGTCGGCCTCATGTTCTCCATCGGGCTGTTCTTCGACATCTTCGAGGAAGAGCTCGGCTGGTCGCGGACGATTCTGTCGGGGAGCACTTCGCTCGCCTTTCTGGTCATGGGGTTGCTCGCGTACTTCGGCGGGCGCCTGAGCGACAGGTTCGGGCCGACCGTGGTCCTGTGCACGACCGGCATGCTGTACGGTGTGGGCTACGCGCTCGTGTCCATCGTCACCGAGCCCTGGCAGCTCGTCGCGCTGTTCGGAATCTGCATCGGCCTCGGCCTTGCCACGCATGACGTGGTGACGCTTTCGACCATCGCGCGCTGGTTCGCAGGCCGGCGCGGGATGATGACCGGGGTCGTGAAGGTCGGCACCGCGACCGGTCAGATGGTGCTGCCGCTGCTGGCCGCGGTGCTGATGGCCGTCGTGGGCTGGCGCTACGCGGCGCTGGCGCTCGGCTACGGAGCGGGCGCGCTGCTGCTGATCGCCGCATTCTCGATGTCGGCGCCGCCGAGGAGACGCGAATCGGCGGAGCCGGCCGAACGCAGGGGTCCGCCGTTTGCCGTGGTGCGTCGCGGCCGCACGTTCTGGACCCTGTGCCTGGCCCAGCTCCTGTTCTTCCCCTCCC
>JAJDUQ010000249.1 GCA_022826505.1 Gammaproteobacteria bacterium | reverse complement strand
GGGGACAACAACGTAGCCGCCATCGACACCGCGCACCACACCGTGCGACGGCCAGGCTCGCCCTGCGTCGTATCCCGCGAGCACACCGCGGCTCCTCACCGCCTCACGCATCGAACATCCCGCCCAGCGGGAATTGCTGGACCCGCCGCTCGATGCATGTTCGCGCGACCACGCGATGGTATCCTCACCGGCTCGGGAATTCCTGATTTCCACACGTACCGCAACACTTTCGGAGAGCACCATGGCCGGCGGCGACACGAACGTTTCCACCCTCCAGCACTTCATCGACGGCGAGCGCGTGGCCGGAGAGAGCAACCGATTCGGAGATGTGTACAACCCGGCCACCGGGAAAGTCCAGGCGCGGGTGCCGTTCGCCACCGCGGGCGAGGTCGACACCGCCGTGCAGGCGGCGAAGGCGGCGTTTCCGGCGTGGTCCGCGACCCCGCCGTCGCAGCGGGCGCGCATCCTGTTCCGTTACCGCGATCTCGTCGAATCGCGTCGCGACGAGCTCGCCCGCATCTGCTCGTCGGAACACGGCAAGACGCTCGACGACGCTCGTGGGTCGGTCACCCGCGGCATCGAGATCGTCGAGTTCGCATGCGGGATTCCCCAGCTCCTCAAGGGCGAGTTCAACGAGAACGTCGCGGGCCGCGTCGACAGCTTCAACGTGCGCCAGCCGCTTGGGGTGTGCGTCGGCATCACCCCGTTCAATTTTCCGGCCATGGTCCCGATGTGGATGTATCCGATCGCACTCGCCTGTGGCAACACCTTCGTCCTGAAGCCGTCGGAGAAGGATCCGTCCTGCGGACTGCGGCTCGCCGAGCTGGCGGTCGAGGCCGGCGTGCCGGCGGGCGTGCTCAACGTCGTCAACGGGGACAAGGAGGCAGTGGATGCGCTGCTGACCCACGAGGACGTCGCGGCGGTGAGCTTCGTCGGTTCGACGCCGATCGCGGAGTACGTGCACCGAACCGCGACCGCCACCGGCAAGCGGGTGCAGGCGCTCGGCGGAGCGAAGAACCATCTCGTGGTGATGCCCGACGCCGACATGGACCAAGTAACGGATGCGCTCATCGGGTCGGCATACGGCTCGGCGGGAGAGCGGTGCATGGCGGTTTCGGTGGCGGTGACGGTCGGCGACGGGACCGCCGATGACCTGCTCGGGCGGCTCAAGCCGAGGGTCGAGTCGCTGAAGATTGGCGCTTGGGACGCCGAGGGCGTCGAGATGGGGCCGCTCGTCACCCGCGAGCACCGCGACAAGGTCAATGGCTACGTCGACACCGGAGTCGAGGAAGGCGCAACCCTTGTCGTCGACGGCCGCGACACCACCGTCGAAGGCCATGCGGACGGCTTCTTCATCGGGGGGTGCATCTTCGACAACGTGACACCGCAGATGCGGATCTACAAGGAGGAAATCTTCGGGCCGGTGCTGAGCGTGGTGCGTGCGCAGAACTACGAGGAGGCGGTCGATCTCGTCAACGAGCACGAACTGGGCAATGGCGCGGCAATCTTCACCCGCGACGGCGACGCGGCGCGGGACTTCACCAACCGGGTGCGGATCGGGATGGTCGGCGTCAACGTGCCGATTCCGGTGCCGACCGCTTATCACAGCTTCGGCGGCTGGAAGCGTTCGCTGTTCGGTGATCACCACATGCACGGGCCCGAGGGCGTGCGCTTCTTCACCAGAATGAAGACAGTGACCTCGCGCTGGCCGTCAGGTATCCGGGAAGGCGCGACGTTCAATTTCCAGCGCAGCACGGAAGCATGATTCCGTGCGCGGTGCGAGCGGACGTCGCCTCTGTGCCGGTGTCCGTTCGCACACGGTGGCTGGCGTGTGCGAGCGGGGTGCCTCGAATCCGTCCGGTGTAGCACGTCGCGCGGTGCCCGATACTGTCCGCCGCGGACTCTCGGAGAGTGCGGCGATGAACCGGATGGGCATGCGTGAGGCTGGGGTGCAACCACTTCGCCGCCTCCGATATACGTGAGACTTCATATACAAGGATTGTTGGTCTATTTGAAAAAGAACAATGTTTGACTGATGGCTTCCTGCGAGTGTGCGCAGGAGTCGCTTCTGAGCGATCCGGTGGACGCGGGGGTCCGGAACACTCGGTCCGAGCACGTCGAATCGGGGCGCAGACGGCTTCAGAGGAGACCGATGAGGGGAGCGCAATACACATCGCCACGGCCTCGCGCCGACTCGATGCCCCCTCTGCTCGCGGTACTTGTCGGCGCCGGAATGCTTGCGGCCGGTACTGCGCCGGCAGTCTGCGCGCAGCATGAAGTGAGCGCGGATTCGTCGGACACGCCCTTCGAACTGATCGCTCCGGGTCGAGTCCTCACCGTCATCGTTCCAAGCCGGGAAGCGGAAATCCGCCACGCCGGCACCGGCGTTCCCCTCGACTCGTCGCAGTTTCACCGCGTTCACGTTCGCCGATTCGCCGAGAAGCATTTTCTCGATGTCTCATGGGTTCAGGTGGACCGGTGGGACGAACTCGTCCCTGCGCTGGCTGCCGGCAAGGGCGACCTGATTGCCGCCGACATCACCATCACGGAGCCGCGCAAGGCGAAGGTCGCCTTCACCGTTCCCACCCATCGAACGCGTGAACACATCGTGGTGCGCGAGGGCGACCGCGTCGAATCCTTCCGCGACCTCGTGGGCCGCACGATCACGATTCGCGAGCAATCGTCGTTCTGGGACGCCGTCGAGCTCGCCCGGCGCGCTCACCCGGGGATCGAGGTCCGCCTGGTACCCGAGAACACGCCGCCGGACGGGCTTCTGGCAGGGGTTTCGGAAGGTCGGTTGGACATGGCAGCGGTGAATCTGGGCGACAGCGTTCGACTCGAAGCAGAATGGCCGACGCTGCGCGTGGTATCCAGGCCGTTCAAGAGCGATGCAGTGGCGTGGGCCGTCAATCCGCATGCGCCCAGGCTGCTGAGGGAGCTCGATCGATTTCTTTCCATCGAGCAACTGACGAGCCTGGCAAATGGCGAGAGACACGGTGACCTGACTGAAATCAAGCGCCACGGCGTTCTGCGCATCGTCACCCGAAACAATGCCGCGACCTTCTTTCTGTGGCGCGGCGAGCAGGTGGGCTTCGAATTCGAACTGCTGCGTGAGTTTGCGAAGCGCCACGGGCTGAACGTCGAGGTGGTGATCGCGCCGCAGCACGCGTCGTTGTTCGAGATGCTGGAACGAGGCGTGGGTGATGTCGCCGCGGCGTCCCTGCCGCTCGACGTTCCGCCGCGAACCGAGAGTGTGGCGATGACGCGCCCCTTCAGCTACGTCTATGACTACCTGGTGGCGCGGCACGATGACGACTCGGTTCTCGGAATCGAGGATCTCACGGGTCGCGCCGTCACGGTACGCCCGAGCAGCGCCCACTGGCACACGCTGGAACGGTTCCGCGGCGAGGGCCTGAAGGTCGACATCGCTTCCGCACCGGAGGATACGGAAACCGAGACGCTGATCGCGGCGGTGGGCGAAGGACGGATTGATCTGACGGTGGCTGCGAGCCACGTACTCGATATCGAACTGGGTTATCGCACCGATGTCCGCAAGGCATTTTCGTTGCGTGGACCGGTGGCCCTTGGATGGGCGGTGCGTCGTGGAAATTCGGAGTTGCTCGCCGCCTTGAACGAATACCTGGACAAGGAATACCGCGGGCTGTTCTTCAACGTCGTGTATCAGAAGTATTTCGAGAATCGCACTCGAATGCAGCTCAACCGCAAGGACCGCGTCGATCACGCAGATGCCGACAGCCTGTCGCCCTTCGACGAGCTCGTCCAGCAAGAAGCGGCGAAGCACGCCTTCGACTGGCGGCTCATCGTCGCGCAGATGTATCAGGAGAGCCGGTTCAATCCGAGGGCCAGATCTCCGGCTGGCGCGGTCGGGTTGATGCAGATGTTGCCGCGCACGGCGAGGGAGTTCGGTGTCCGAAAGCTGCGCGATCCGGCGCAGTCGGTTCGGGCCGGCGTCGCCTATCTTGCGTGGCTGCACTCCCGGTTCGAGCCCGAGCTCACCGTCAAGAATCGGATCTGGTTCGCACTCGCAGCGTACAACGCCGGATTCGGACACGTGACCGATGCGCGAAAGCTCGCAAGCGGCAAGCTTGGTCTCGACCCCGATCGCTGGTTCGACAACGTGGAGGTGGCGATGCGTCTTCTGTCGAAACGCACCTACTACCGCAAAACCACGCACGGCTATCCCGACTTCGCCAACTCGGCGTGGATTCTGTCGATTTTCATTTTTTTCCGCGTCCCAAGTCATTGAATCATTGAGGTCCGGCGCGCGGAATCGCCCCCAAAGCTGTCTGTAGTGCCGACCTACCCTATTGATTTGCCTTCCGTTTAG
>JAJDUQ010000332.1 GCA_022826505.1 Gammaproteobacteria bacterium | reverse complement strand
CGAGCTCCCGCGCCCCGCGGGCAAGCTCGGTGAGCCGCAGCCCGACCTCGACGTCGTTCACCGCCTGGCGCACCTCGATGCCGATCGACTCGCGCAGCTCCGCGAGGTTCCTCCGGGCCTTGCGCAGCGCGACGTCCGCTCTCAGGCGCTCGAGCTCGGGCGAGCGGTCGTTCAGGGGAATGACCGCGCCGAGCCGTATCCGGGAGTCCGTGCGTCCGCTGTCTTCGCGCGTGTGCTCGAAGTGCAGGGTCACGTCCGGCAGCAGTCGGTTGCGGGCGACCGCCTGCTCGATGGTGGCGATCTCGACGCGCAGCATGGCCTGCAGGAACTCGGGGCGGCTGTGCAGCACCTCTTCGAACGGGGGCTCCGCCACCGCCGCCCGGCGCTCGACGCGCAGCGCCTCCAGCGCACGGATGCGGACCGTGCTGCCGAGCTCCAGGAGGTCGATCAGGGCGTAGTTCGCGGCGTCGAGGCGGTTCCGCGCCCGGGCGAGCGACAGCTCCCGGTTGGCGATGGCCGCCTCGGAGCGCACCGCCTCGCGCGGTGCGACCCGCCCGGCCCGAATCAGGGTGCGGGTCGCCTTGTGCTGCTCCCGGGCACGTCGCACCGAGGCTTCGTCGATCTCCACCCGCCGGGCGGCGCGGATGAGGGCCCGGTAGGCCCGGATCACCGCGATCACCAGATCCGTCACCGTGCGCCGGAAGGCGAGGGTGTCGATTCGCTCTCCGATCCGCGCCTGCCGGAGCCCGGCGGTGTCGATGCCGGGCCAGGCGCCCTTCAGCAGCGGCTGGGAGAAGCTCGCGGTCTGCGACCGGGTATCGTCGAGCTCGTCGGACCGGGCTTCCTCCCATCGCAGCGCGAACTCGCCGCCGGTGGGGACGCGCAGGCTCGCCCCGGCGCCGCCTCCCGCCCTGCGCTCCTGCCGGCCGGTCTCGGCGAAGGGCTCGACGCTGAACAGGGGGCGGTACCGGTCCTCGGCCACATCGAGCGAGAACTTCCGCACCTCCCGGTCCAGGCGTCGGTTGAGGAGATCCCGATTGTGCTCCAGCGCGGTCCCGATCGCGTCCTCCAGCGTCAGCTCGAACTCGATGGGGGTGGGGTCCGGATCGGCGGCACCGCCCGCCGACGCGAGGGCGGGGGTGAGGAGGAAGAGCGCGACGGCCAGGTACAAGCCGGACAGGGAGGTGATCGGGTGCAGGCCATGCATACGATTCAGGTCGGCTCGCGCATCCAGGCCGGAATGTCCCGCGCCCCGTGCAGGATGCGCCAGATATCGACTTCAGCCTCCCCTTCGACGTAGAGGACCAGATACGGAAACCGCTCGACGCTCCGAAAGCGCAGGCCGGGAATGCCCAGCTCGTGGGCGTAGCGCGGCGAGCCGATCTCCGGTCGTTCCCCGATCCGGCGGTGGGTATTCTCCAGCGCGTTGATGAAGGCAAGCGCAACCGCCGGACCAGCCTCGGCCAGGTAGTGCTCGATCGCTTCGTCGATGTCGCGCCGCGCACGCTCGCGAAGGACGACCGGCCTGGTGTTCACTGCCGGTCGGTGTCATGGACTCGGCCACGGAGGCGCTCGAAGTAGTCCGCGTCGGCCTTGGTCGATGGCGGTGACGCTGCCCCTTCGAGAAGCAGGTCGCGCAGCCGCTGGCGATCCCGGTCCCTGCGGATCAGTTCACGGACGTACTCGCTTGACGTGCTGTAGCCGCGCGCGCTGACCTGCCCGTCGACAAAGGCCTTGAGGGTCTCGGGCAGCGATATGTTCATCGTGCTCATGGAGCGACGCTAACGGCATTGGCAAAGTTTGGCAAGAAAGCCGCCGGAAGAATCCGGCAGAGTCCAGCAGAGTCCAATGGGTGAGCGGAGACGGTTCGACAGGTACGGCGGGCACCTGGGAATGTCTGTCCTTCGGTCCTCGATCCATGCGCTCTCCGAGAGTGTTCGATCCGGAACCGGCTCCCACCGGCGTCCGGTATAGTCCCGTCCGCCCAGCCACCAGGGGGGAAGCGTCGGATGCCGGAACGCCGGATTGCCATGGTGGGCTTTCTCCAGGCCCAGAACTGCTCGAACTTCCCCGCGTCATGGCGGCATCCCGAGTCCGCCGTCGACTTCATGACCCCGGAGTACTACCGGCGCATCGCCCGGACCCTGGAGGGCGGCAAGTTCCACCTCGCGTTCTTCGACGACCGCCTCGCGATGCCGGACCGCTTCGGCGACGACTTCACCGAGTCCGTGCGCCACGGGGTGCGGGTGGTGAAGATGGACCCGATTCCGGTCCTCTCGGTGATGGGTGCGGAGACGACCCGGCTCGGGCTCGGCGCCACCTGCTCGACCACGTACTACGAGCCGTTCCACGTCGCGCGGATGTTCGCGACTCTGGATCACATGACCGGGGGCCGCGCCGGCTGGAACGTGGTGACCTCCCTCAACGACTCCGAGGCCGCGAACTTCGGCGCCGACGGGGTCGCCGACCACGACGCGCGCTACGACCGTGCCGACGAGTTCGTGGAGGTGGTGCTCGCGCACTGGAAGGCATGGGCGCCGGACGCCATCGTCCTCGACCGGGCGGGCGGCGTGTTCGCGGACCCGTCGAAGGTGCGGCGCCTCGATCACCGCGGCCGGTACTTCCGCTCCCGCGGGCCGTTCACCGTCCCGCCTTCTCCGCAGGGGCATCCGGTGATTATCCAGGCCGGGCAGAGCGGGCGCGGGCGGACGTTCGCGGTGCGCTGGGCGGAGGTGATCTTCGCGATCTACCCCAACCTGGAGTTCGGGGAACGCGCGTACGCCGAGACCCGGGCGTTGGCGGAGTCCGCGGGGCGCGACCCCGACAGCTTCCGGATCGCACCCGCCTGCTACACCACGGTGGGCGAGACGCAGACCATCGCGGAGGACAAGGCGGCGTACGTCGACAGGCTCTCCCGGCCGGTCGACACCCTCGCGCTGCTCTCCGAAGCGCTCAACTTCGACTTCGCGACCAAGGCCCCGGACGACCCCTTCACCGACGAGGAGCTGCGCTCCATCAGCGGCCTGCAGGCGATCCGGGACCGGGTGATCCGACTGAGCGGCAACCCGAACCCCACTCGCGACGACTTCGTGCGCTGTTCCAACCGGGGCACGGTGCGCGAGATGCCCCACTTCGTGGGCACCGCCGCCACCGTCGCGGACCGGCTCCAGGAATGGTTCGAGCGCCCCGCCTGCGACGGCTTCGTCCTCGCCGCCACCCACGTCCCCGGCACCTACGAAGACTTCGTCCGCCTCGTCGTCCCCGAGCTGCAGCGCCGCGGCATCTACCACCGGGACTACGCGGGCGCGACCCTGCGGGAGAACCTCGGGCTCGCGGGGTAGGGACGTGGCAGCCGTGTCGTCCAGCTCGAACGATTGCCAGCATTTTCGCGGCGATGCTAGCATCGCCGGCAGGGAAACCGAGAGGTGAAGCGATGGCAAGCCTGAGTGTACGTCGTCTGGATGACGAGGTGGTCAGACGGCTCAAGATTCGCGCGGCGCGAGACGCCGTGTCGCTGGAAGAGACCGTGCGGCGCATCCTCGGTACGGCGGTCGTGGACGAGGAGCCGGTCGGCACGACGATTCGCCGGATAGTCGGGAGCGACGCCTTCGATCTGGACCTGCCCGAACGCGAAGTGGACGACCCGATCGATTTTACCTCGCCCGACTATGGCGAGGACGATCCCCGGTGATCCTCCTCGACACCAACGTCATCTCGGAATCCATGCGCATCGCACCGGACCGACGGGTGATGAGCTGGCTGGATCGACACCCCGCTTCGAGCCTGTTCCTCTGCGCCATCACAGTGGACGAGATGACCTTCGGAATCGAAGTCCTGCCATCCGGGCGGAAGCGTACCCGTCTGGCCGCCGTGTTTTCGCGGATCATCGACCTGTTCTCGGGGCGAATCATTGCGTTCGACACCAGGGCGGCGACCGAGAGCGCGAAGTTCCGTGGACAGCGGCGCCTTGCCGGTTCGCCCATGAGCCTCGGCGATTCGCAGATCGCCGGGGTCGCCAAGAGCCGGGGCTATGCACTGGCGACACTGAATGCCCGAGACTTCCGGGACATCGATCTCTCCGTGCTTGAGCCGCGCTGAACGAGCCGGGCGGCATCTCGGGGTGATTTGCGTCACCGACAGAGGAATTGGGAGCGTGTTCGTGATAACGGCGTATGATTTGCGTGGAAAGCCGTTGTTCGCCCGCAGACACCGGGCGAGGAGAAGACGCCGATGAGGAAGTCGAGATTCCCAGACGGCTGGGACGAGGGCCGCGTAGCCGAGCTGATCGCCCACTACGAAGGACAGTCCGACGAAGAGGCGGTGGCGGAGGACGAGGCGGCGATCTCCGGATCGACTCGGTCGGTGATGGAGATCCCGAGTGAGTTCGTTCCGGCGGTCCGAGATCTGATCGCGAATCGTTCGGGAGCGGCGTAGGTCGCGAACTCCGATCGGCTGACGAAAGCCGCACCATGACTCAGAGTCTCGTCCCGCGCCTCCTTCGAGCCGCCGCGATTCTCGTCGCTGCGTCACTGGCAGCGCTCGCCTCTCGCCCCGCGTTCGCGCAGGGCGGCGGGAACGCCCAGGGTCCGCCCCCCGCCCCCGTGGTGGTGGCGACGGCCGAGAGCCGCATGCTGGCCCCGGTCACCTGGTACCCGGGGACCGTGATCAGCCGCAACCGGGCGAGGGTCGCGGCCGAGGTGGAAGGCCGGCTCGAGTGGGTGGCCGAGATCGGGGCCTCAATCGCCGAAGGAGAGGTGGTCGCGCGCCTCGACGACGCGCTGCTGCGGCAGTCGCTCGCGGAAGGCGAGGCGGCGGTGGCCCGCGAGCGCGCCCGGCTCACCTACCTCGACGCACAGGTCAAGCGGCTTCAGAAGCTGGTCAGCCAGAACACAGCGACCCGCAGCCGTCTCGACGAGGCCGTCGCCGAGCGCGACGTCACCCGCAGCGAGCTCAGCGCCGCCCGCGCCCGCGTCGCCCTGACCGCCGAGCGCCTGGAGCGCACGCGCATCAAGGCGCCGTTCGGCGGGATCGTGACCGAACGCGTGCTGCAGAGCGGCGAATGGGCGGAGAGCGGCCGAGCCGTGGTCCGGCTTGTCGACGCCGGAGCGCTGGAGGTGCAGGTCTGGATTCCGATCGCTGCGCTCGCGTTCGTCCGCGAGGGCGGCGAGCTCACCGTGGAGGCCAATCCGAGCGAGACCACCGGCGAGGTCCGCACCATCGTCCCGGTCGGCGACAACCGGTCCCGGCTCTACGAGCTGCGGCTCGCGTTCGACGGCGAGCCCTGGCCGGTGGGGCAGGACGTGCGGGTCGCGATACCGACCGCCGCCGCGCGCGCCGTCGTCGCCATCCCCCGTGACGCGCTGGTGCTGCGCCGCGGCGGCACCGCCGTGTATCGCGTGGACGCCGGCGGTCTCGCCGACCGGGTGGCGGTCACCCCGGGGATCGCCCAGGACGAGCTCATCGAGGTCGACGGCATCGCGCCCGGCGACCGCGTGGTGATCCGCGGCGGCGAGCGGCTGCGCCCCGGGCAGCCGGTGCAGGTGATGAACGCGGAGCCTTCGGGGTGATTTCGGGATGATCTGGTCGCGCCTCGCGCTGTCGAACCGCACCGCCACCTTGGTGGCGGTGCTGCTCGTCGTCCTGTTCGGCGCCATCAGCCTGTCCCGCCTCCCCATCCAGCTCACACCCGAGGTCGAGCGGCCGGAGATCACCATCCGCACCGCATGGCGCGCCGCCGCGCCGGAGGAGATCGAGGCGGAGATCATCGAGCCGCAGGAGAAGGTGCTGCGGGGGCTGCCGGGCGTGAGCCGCATCGTCTCCAGGGCCCAGCGCGGCCAGGGCGAGGTGTCCATCGAGTTCGTGGTCGGACACGACTTGAGGCGCGGGCTGATCGAGGTGCTCAACCGCCTCAACCGCGTGCCGCGTTACCCCGAGGACGCGGACGAGCCGGTCATCGACACCGTGGGAGGCAACAGCCGCGCCATCGCCTGGTTCATGGCCACCACCGGGGAGGGGAACACGCGCGACATCCAGGGCTACAAGGAGTACGCGGAGGAGGTCGTCCAGACCCGGTTCGAGCGCGTGCCCGGCGTCGCGCGCTCCGAGGTCTACGGCGGGCGCGAGCGCGAGGTGCGCATCACCTTCGACCCCTACAAGGCCGCGAGTCTCGGCGTCCGGCTTCCGGCCGCGGCCCGCCTGACCGGCTCCAACCAGGACATCTCCGGCGGCGACGTGAGCGTCGGCAAGCGCCGCTACACGCTGCGGTTCACCGGCGCGTTCGATGCCGAGAACCTCGGGGAGCTGGTCCTGGAGTGGCGCGACGGCCTGCCCGTCAGGCTGCGCGACGTGGCCGAGATCGAGGTCGCACTCGCCGACCGCAAGAGCTTCGTCATCTCCAACGGGGTGCGGACCATCGCGGTGAACGCCCACCGCGAGATCGGCGTGAACGTCCTGGAGGTGATGAAGGGGCTCAGGAGCGCAGCGGCGGAACTCGCCGAAGGCCCGCTCGCCCGCGCGCGGCTCGTGTTCCGGCAGGTCTACGACGAGACCACCTACATCAACCGCTCGATCGAGATGGTCCGCAACAACCTCGGACTCGGCGTCATGCTCGCCATCGTGGTGCTGTGGCTGTTCCTGCGCAGGTTCCGCGCCACCCTCCTGGTGGCGGTCGCGATCCCGATATCCCTCTTCGCCGCGTTCCTCGGCCTGGAGCTCGCGGGGCGGACCGTCAACATCATCTCGCTCGCGGGCCTCGCGTTCGCGGTGGGGATGACCCTCGACGCCGCCATCGTGGTGCTGGAGAACATCGTGCGGCTGCGCGAGCGGGGCATGGCGGCGGACGAGGCGGCGCTCATGGGACCCGAGCAGGTGTGGGGGGCGCTGCTCGCGTCGACCGCGACCACCGTGGCCATCTTCCTGCCCATCGTGTTCCTCGAGGACGAGGCCGGCCAGCTCTTCGCCGACCTCGCGCTCACCATCGCGATCGCGGTCGTCGCATCGATGGTGGTGGCGCTCACCGTCATCCCCGCCGCGTCGTCGAAGTGGCTCTCGCGCGAGCAGCTCGAGGACCGGCAGGCGGGCTGGCGGCACGCCGTCACCTCCGCCATCGTGCGGCTCACCGACGGGCCGGCGAGGCGGGCGCTGTGGATCGCGATCCTGACCGTGATCCCGCTCGGGATCTCGCTCTCCCTGGCCCCGAAGGCGATCCTGGGGCTCGTTCCGGTGCCGGAGCGGTTTGCCTCGCTGGTTCCGCAATCGCCGCTCGCGCTGCGCGCGAGCTACCTTCCCCAGGGCAACCACAATCTGGTCTTCGCGTTCATCATCCCGCCGCCCGGAGTCAACATCGACCACCTGGAGGAGGAGATGGGACGCGTCGTGGCGCAGCGCATCGGGCCGTACCTCGACGGGGCGAAGGAGCCGAAGATCGACGCCTACTTCTTCGTCGCGTTCTCCCGCGGGGTGTTCATGGGCGCGAGGACGGTGGACGAATCGCGCACCGACGAGCTGATCCCGATCATCAACCAGACGATCCGCGGGTTCCCGGACACCATCGCGTTCGCGCGGCGCGCCTCCCTGTTCGGCGGCTTCGGCTCCGGCAACACCATCGACGTCGACATCCAGAGCCGGAACATGGAAGCGCTGATGGAGACGGCGCTCGGAGGGTTCATCGGCATCAGCCAGGCGCTGCCGGGGGCGCGGGTGCGGCCGTTCCCCGGGCTGGAGCTCGCCGAGCCCGAGCTGCGGCTCGTGCCCGACGAGCGCCGTCTCGCCGAGGCGGGCTGGAGCCGCGAGGTGATGGCGGCGGTGACCCGCGCACTTGGCGAGGGGCTCTACGTGGGCGACTACTTCGACGGCGAGCAGCGCCTCGACATCGTGGTTCGGGTTCCGCGCTGGGAGACCCCGGAGGAGCTCGCGTCGATCCCGCTCGCGACCCCGGGCGGGGTGCTCCCGGTGAGCGAGCTCGCCCGGATCGAGCGTACCGCCGGTCCCAACGAGATCCGCCGCATCGACCGCCGCCGCACCGTCACCCTGCAGGTCACGCCGCCGGAGGGGATGTCGCTGGAGGAGGCAATCGAGGTCATCGAGAACCGGGTGGTGCCGCAACTGGAAGTCCAGCTTCCCGACGACGGCGAGGTCCGCTTCTCGGGGACCGCGGACAAGCTCCAGACCGCGCTCCGGAGCATGAGCGGAAGCTTCCTGCTCGCGATCGCGATCCTCTTCCTCCTGATGGCGGCGCTGTTCCGCTCGTTCACCGACAGCGTGCTGGTGCTCCTCGCGCTGCCGCTCGCCACCGTCGGCAGCCTCGTGGCGCTGCGGCTGATGAACGACGTGTTCGGCGTGGCCCAGCCGCTCGACCTGCTCACCATGATCGGGTTCATCATCCTCCTCGGCCTCGTGGTCAACAACGCGATCCTGCTCGTGCACCAGACCCGCGCGATGGAGCGCCACGGGCTCGCGCGGCGCACCGCGGTGACCAAGGCGGTGGGGATGCGGCTGCGCCCGATCGTCATGAGCACGCTGACGAGCATCTTCGGGATGCTGCCCCTGCTGGTCATCCCGGGCGCCGGGAGCGAGCTCTACCGAGGTCTCGCCGCGGTCATCATCGGCGGGATGTGCGTGAGCGCGGCGTTCACCCTGCTCCTGCTACCGAGCCTGCTCCGCATCGGCGAGGGCGCGAGCCGGCCGGCGGAGGAGGGCACCGGGGAGCCGGTGGCGGCCTGAAGCGTCGGCGCGGACGGGGGGCGCGAAGAAGGCGGCATAGTCAATTCTCCCGTATTGATGCATCATCTTCCCTGACCGAACCGAGACAGTTCAATGCCGATCACCGCGATCGACACGCTGCGTTACGCTCGCCGACTCAAGGCCGCCGGCATCCCTGCTCAACAGGCGGAGGAGATGGCCGATGCGCTGGGCAACGAGCTCGTCGATCAACTCGCAACCAAGGATGACCTCGAGAAGGCCGTCACCAAGCTCGAGGGCTCGTTGACACTGATGAAGTGGATGATTGGCTTCATCCTCGCGTTCGTGGTCGCGATTGCTTGGCGCGTATTCGGATAAATGACCGCCAGCGTTTGCTCGCTCGTCGAGAGGGGGCGACGACGCAAGTGCTTCACTGCCGAGGAGGGTAGTTACCTCCTCGGAGCAGGCATATGGAATGCCGCCCAGAAGTGCGGGTCTGTGCCGGCCCACATGGCGCCGCCATTCGATTGCGAAGGAGCATGGAGGCTTTCAGTTCGCGACTGAGAGAGGATAACGATGACCGAGGACATCGATAGGCTGGTAAAGGAATCCCTGCAACATGCGACGAATCCGAAGCGGTCGGAGGAATCAGAATCCCCAGGCCTCATATTCGCAGAAGGTGATTCATGGTTCGACTACCTTGCGTACGACATCCTGGACAAGCTCGACTGGCGAGGTTTCGACGTCGAGCATGTTGCCAATCGTGGCGACACGCTGTTGGAGATGGCCAGATGCCGAGCGCAACATTACCGACTCGCGAAACTGTTGCTGAAAATCGCCCGTGACAAACGACGACCAAGTGTGATCCTGGTGTCAGGTGGCGGCAATGATCTTGCGAAGAAAGGTACATTGAGGAAACTTCTGAACCGGAACAATACCGATAAGCCGATTCTCAACCGCGAAGCCGTCGGAGAATTTGTGGACGTGACACTACGCCAAGCCTACATTGATTTGCTGCATTACCTCACGTTTTTATCCAGAAAAATATTCCCAAACGGCAAGTCGATCCCGATTGTGGTACATGGGTACGCGTACCCCGTACCCGATGGAACCCAGTTCAGTTATTTTATTTTCTGGCGTCGTGGACCGTGGCTCAAGCACGAATTCAAGAAAAGAGGTTACCGAGATCGCGAGCAAAATACGGAAGCGATGAAGATGCTTCTGGATCGGTTCAACGACATGGTGCAGGGACTCTCTAGTGAACCAGGGCTCAAACACGTCAAGTATGTAGATCTACGCGGCTGCTTGAGCAATAAATTGAGAGACAAAGACTACAAGAGACACTGGGACAATGAAATGCACCCGACACCGGAGGGGTTCGAGATCATCACTAACAAGATCGAGGAGCTTCTGGTAGAGATGGGCGTCAGCAAAGGCCAAGCTGGGCCGAACGTCTCGTTTGATGACGGAGGACCGTAGCTTCGACCGGCGGCCGTGAACCACGCCGGGTTTCCGGAAAATTATTTTGCTTGAGTCGCGGGTTGGCGGCCACCGCCCATGGCCCCTCCCCTTGAAGTAGTGTACCAATGGCATGTGCTCAGGCCGCCTGCTTGCGCCGCTCCCGCGCCAGGTCGTAGCCTGCCTGGAGACGCATCCAGTACTCCGCTTCGCCCCAGTCGAGCCGCTCGATGGCCAACGCCGTGGCGGCGGTCAATCGCGCCTGTCCATTGAGCAGGCGCGATGTCATCACCCGGCTCAGCCCGAGCTGCCGAGCCGCTTCGGTGACGGTCCATCCCATCGCGCGCACGCTCTCGCGAAGACACTCGCCCGGGTGCGCGGGATTCAGCATCTTGCCCATCGGTTCAGTCTCCGTGATAGTCCACCATGTCGACGTCGATCACCTCACCTTCGTCGAAGCGGAATACGATGCGCCAGTTTCCCGACACCCAGACGCTCCACTGTCCGCGACGATTACCTTTGAGCGGATGCAGCTTCAATCCCGGGCGGTCCATGTCCTTCGGGCGGCGTGCCTCATCGAGCATCGTCAGAATGTATCGAACACGGGGCACGAAATGCGCCGGCAGTCGGCGGCCGATGTCATGCTCGAACAGCTCCCGGAGCCCTTTGTGCCGAATCCGCATCGTTCACGAATGTAAAGCATTGGTGACGTATTGTAGAGTTATATGAGCAACAGGACAATCGATGTTGTCCGGATTGGGGCGTGCAACGGCTGCCGGAGGATTCGGTCCGCCGTCTGCCGGACGGTCGCTTCCCGGACAGGACGCACCCGGTGGCGAAACCGTGCACAATGCCCGAGCACGACCGAACCACCGAGAGATTCCCGGACGACGCAGGCATGGCATCCGGCAAGCGCAGCCGCGGAAAGCGAAGACGGAAACGGTCGCAGTCGCGGAACGTTTCCGCCGCCGATCTGCTGGAGCAGGTGCGCCGGCTCCTCGCTCGCGGGGACGGGCGCGGCGCTCTCGACCGGCTCAGGCAGGTGCCGCACGAGGACGGCGGCCCGAAGGAGTTCCCGCTCCTCCGCTTCTGCGCCTGCATCGAGCGCGCCCGGCAACTGACGCGCAGCGGTCTCGAAAAGGAGGCCGCTTCGATGCGTACCCAGGCCGCCCGGCACCGGGCCGCCATCTCCGTAGAGGCGCTGGGGGACGAGGACCTGATCCTCTGCATCCGCTATCTGGACGGGGCCGATGCGCCGGCGGTCTATGCGGACTCCCTGGCCGCCCGGCCGGCTTCCGCCCGGGTCGAACGGGTGCTGGCGGACCTGCTCGTGATCCGGAGGTGCTGGAGCGGCCTCGACGCATTCGATGCGAGCCATCCCCTGAGGCGGGACGCGGCGCCGGTCATGCGAAGCGTCGACGCCATGGACGCGGGAGACTGGGGGCGGGCCGCCGAGCTCCTGCAGTCCGTGTCCAGACGCTCCCCGTTCGCGCCGTGGCGCGTGTTCTGCAAGGCCATGGTGTGCTTCGGTGCCGGGGACGACCAGGGACTGCACCGCACCCTGGAGCTGCTGCCCGCCGACTTCATCCTCGCCCATACGGTCGCCGAGTGGAGGCGTCTCTGCAACGGCGAAGGCGAGGGGGGCCCGGTGCGGGTGCGACAGGCCCTCGGAACCGCGGGCTCGGCGGTGGAGGGGCTCGGCGACGCGCTCCGCGAAGCCCTGCGTGGGAACGAACGCCCGCGCGTCCTGGAACGGTTGATCGCCGACCTCGCGGACGCCCTCTGTCCCGAGGCGCCCCTTCAGGCCCGCACCGATCTCCTGCAGATCGCCGGCCTCGCGACGCTTCGGAGCCGGCTCCGCATCCAGACCGTCCACGGCCTGGTGCGGCGCCTCGTGCCGGCCGATCGGGTGGCGGGGGTGTCGGCCCGGATCGGGCTGCTGCTCCAGCAGACGTCGTTCGATCTGTGGGATCCGGCGCCGGCCGTCGCCTTCCTCGATCGACTGGCTGTCGAGCTGCCCCGCACCGAGGACCACGCGCTGGCCCGTGGTCGCGTGCTGGAGGCCCTGGCCCGTATCGGTCATCGTGCAGTCCAGCCCGAGCTTCTGCCGGCCCGGATGGTGAAGGCGCTGTCCGAGCTGCCGGGCGGGCAGGTCGACTCCCCCGGGATGCTCTCCGGGATGATCTTCGTCGACCTGATGGCGGCGAGCCTCGAAGCCGACCCCCGCAACCGCGAGGGCTACCGCTTCCTGCTCGACCTGCTGCGGGGGCGCCGGGACATCAAGCCCTGGATGCGGAGCGTTCTGGAGCAGATGGCGGCGAGCTTTCCCGACGACGCGGAGCCCTGGCTGGAGCTCGCCACGCTCCACCACTCCAGCAATGCGTACCGCCGGGCCGAGCAGGCCCTGGCCGAGGCGAAGCGGCGCGCGCCCCACGACGAGCGGATCCTGGACCTCGAAGCCATCGGCTTCCTCAAGTCCGCCGACCAGAGCCGCAAGGCCGGGCGGTTCGAGCTGGCCGCCCGGGACCTCCGGCGTGCCGAGGATCTTGGCCGGCCGAAGCTCCGGCAGGTCCTGCACGTGAAACGGATCCTGCTGGATCTGGTGTCCGGCGGCGGGGACACGGAAGCCGTGGTCGCTTCGCACCTGGACCCGGACCCAGGCGAACCTGCAGACGCTCCTCGGCGCGAAGGCACCGAGGCCGTGGTCGCTTCGCACGTGGAGCGCCTTGCTCCCGCCGATGCGCTGCGGGTCCTCGCGCTCCTGCTCCACGACCTGCGGGAGAACCGCCACATCAGGAACGTCCGCCCGGAGATGGAGAGCGCGGTGACCGCGATGCTCACCCGCAAGGCGCCGCTCATCGACACTCTGGATCCGGCGGCGGTCGTCGAGCTGCTCGCCCCTCTGCCCTTCGAGCTGCATGTCCTGTGCCGGAATCGGCACATCGCGCCGGTGCTGTCCGTGTGGTGGACCGGGCTCATGCGCCGCGTGGAAGGGGATCGGCTGCCGGCCGTCTTCGACATTCTGATGGACTGCGGCGGGCGGGCCGCGGTCCGCGCGGAGCTCAACCGCCGCCTGCGCGGCATGGCGAAGACGCGTCGCAACCCGTTGCTGCTCCTGTATCTGGCCGTGATCCGCCACTTGGAGGGCCAGGACTTCGGCGCCAGGCGCTTCGAGGAAGCGCTGGCAGCGGCCGACCCGTCCGACCTGGAGCGAATGCGGGCGGCGGCGGCGAAGCTCGCCCGGCACGCGCAGGGCATCTTGCGCGAAGCCCTGCGAAAGTTCGACTTCACCCTCCTGGAGCTGCCTCCGCCCCTGTTCGGCGACGGCTTCCCATCCGGTCTTCCGGATTTCCTCGAGCGCTTGTTCGACTTGCCCGAGCCGGAGCCGGACCAGCCCGACGAGCCGCCACTCGACGAGTTTCTGGATGCATTGCGCGATGGTCTGTCCGGCGCGGCGCCGGGTGACCGGCGCCAGGGAGCGCTGTTCGACAGCGAGGCGGCGAGGGAGCTGGACGCGCTCGAGGACCTCATCGATCGCCATGCCTTGCGCGGCATGCCCGCCGCTCTGCTCCAGGAGATCGCGGGCGTCGCGCGCGCCGAGCCGGAGATCCGGCAGAACCTGGACCGCATGGCACGCAACTGCGAAGCGGCGGATCTGCGACCGGGACTGACTCGCGAAGCGAGGATTCTCCTCTTCCCTCGCCGGCAGGGGAGACGCCGGCATTGAGGAACGCCGCCACCGAGGAGCAGGAACGATGCTGGCCCATTATCTGACCCTGGGACTCTCTCCGTCCGCGTCCGCGCAGGAGATCCGCCGGCGGTACCTCGCGCTGATCCGCGCGCATCCCCCCAGCCGGGAGCCCGAGCGCAGCCAGCGGATCATCGCTGCATACGAAGCGTTGAAGGACGATCGCTCCCGCGTGGAGACCGCCATCTTCGGGCTGGCTCGGTACGGAGACTTCGAACGGGCGCTCGATGCGCTGGTGCAGGCCCGCCCGCAGCGGCGTTCGACCCCCGGGCTCAAGGCCCTCCTGGAGGCGGAAGGCATGATGGAAGGCGTGGCGGATGGCGCTGAGGATGAGTGAACGGCACGGCGACTGGAAGGAGCGCGCCCTGGAGGACTTTCGCGAGTGGCTCGACGCCCTGCCGGAGCCGGCCGAGAGCGAAGACGAGGACGAGGAGGGCGACGCCGGGGAGTCGCATGAAATCGACCTCCGCGACCTCTTCGCCGAGTTCGCGGCGCTCCGGCAGGAGATCCGGCTCCAGAACCGCGAGCAGTCCAGGGCGAGCCGGGAGCTTGCGAAGGCGGCGGAGAGCTACGAGACCGCAGCCCGCCTGATTCGGCGCCGCGAAGACGATCTGGCCGCGTTCGAGAAGCGGGTCGTCACCGAGGCCGAGAACCGTTGCCTGCGCTCCGTGCTGGAGGTGCACGATGCCCTGGCCCGGGGCCGGGATGCGGCGATGGAGCTGCGCGAACGACGGGGACTGTTTCGCCGCCCGGTGCAGGGCATCGCCGGCGTCGTCGAAGGCTACGATCTGGCGCTGCGGCGGTTCGATCGGATGCTGGCCCGGTTCGGGGTCCGGCGGCTGCAGACCACCGGACGGCCCTTCGATTCCCGTACCATGCACGCGATGGAAGTGCGTCGGATCGAGCAGGCCGGGGACGGCGAGGTGGTCGAGGAGCTGCTCGGT
>JAJDUQ010000257.1 GCA_022826505.1 Gammaproteobacteria bacterium | reverse complement strand
GCGGTGTGCCTCCAGCTCCGAAATCGACGCAGACATGGCGGGCCTCCCAACCTGTCAAAACTCTATCTTGACAGAAAACCCGCCATTCCACACCGCATCCCATGCCCTTTCTCAATTCACCACAAATCTGACGTGCACCCTGGACAAGGCCGGGAATCGACCGCGCTACCAAGCCGTGATACGGTCAGGACACGCTGAAGGGCTTCGGATCGAAAGTTGCCGCCGCCGCACCGCAGGACGCGCAGCATTCCGCTCCCGCGCGAGACGGGATCCACGTCCAACCGCGCATGCACGATGCCGCATCGCCCGGTCCCGCGCGCCACACCGTTTCGGCTGACTGGAACCTGCGCGAGCGGCGCAGGCCGAGAGGAATCGTCATTGCGCTCGAACCACTGCACCCGCAAGGAAACCGGGAACGACCCGCTCTTTCCGACCAGGCGCGCATCCGCAACCCATCCATCGACATGGCAGCGACCACCGGTCATCGAGCACGGTCCGTCTCGCGGCCTGTCGTCGCACTGAAGCTCCGGTTCGGGCAGCGGCGGGGACAACGCAGATCGACATGGAAAACATCATCGAATTCCAGGAAGTTTCGAAGTCATTTGGCGACTTGAAGGTCCTGGACAACCTGTCGTTGCAGGTCGGCAACGGAGAGAGGCTTGCCCTGATTGGTCCGAGCGGTTCGGGGAAGACCACCATTCTCCGGATCCTGATGACTCTGGAGACCATCGACAGCGGGTTCGTGACCGTGAATGACGACTACCTGTGGCACGAAGCTTCAGACAGCGGCCTGCGGCCGGCCGGCGAAAAGCACCTGCACGACATGCGGCAACACATCGGAATGGTGTTTCAGCAATTCAATCTCTTTCCGCACCTGACGGCAATCGAGAACGTCCAGCAGCCGCAGGTCCTGATCAAGAAGCGGCAGAAACCGGAGGCGAGACAACGAGCGGAAGAGCTGTTCAGGATGGTCGGCCTGGAAGACAAGGTGGATCACTATCCACATCAGCTCTCCGGGGGCCAGCAGCAACGCGTCGCCATTGCCCGAGCCCTGGCGATGGACCCGAAGATCATGCTCTTCGACGAGGTCACGTCGGCCCTGGATCCGGAACTGGTGGACGAGGTGCTTTCCGTGCTGCGAACGCTCGCGGAGAGCTCCGACATGACGATGCTGACGGTGACGCACGAGATGAATTTTGCGAGGGAGTTCGCCGACCGGGTTCTCTTCTTCGATCGCGGACAGATTGTCGAGTCGGGCCTGCCGGATGAAATATTCGTTCATCCACGCGAGGAGCGAACGAGAGGTTTCCTCAAGAAATTCATAGCCTCCATAGACTGATGCCGGCGTCGGACATGCCGGCTGGCGGTGGAGAAGGGAGTCGTTCATCCGAAGCAGCCGATTTCGCGGCGTAAGGCTTCGTGCACAAGGGGAAGGGATATGAAGAAATCGTTGTTGTTGATTGCCGTGTTTGCATCCTCGCTGGTTGCGTCCACGGTCAACGTACTTGCCGAGAGCACGTTGGAGAGATTGAGGGAGCAGGGATACGCCACCGTCGCGGTGGCCAACGAGCCGCCCTACAGCGACGTCAAGGCCGACGGATACGTCACCGGTGCCGCACCCGACGTCGCGCGCGCCGTGCTGAAGAAGCTGGGCATTCCCGAACTGAAGTCGCAGGTCATCATGTACGGGGCGATGATCCCGGCGTTGCAGGCCCGGCGCGTCGACCTGTCGACCTCCGGTCTCTACATCAAGCCGAAGCGATGCGAGTCCATCATCTACTCGGAGCCGGATCTGTGCGGCGCGGAGGCATTTGCCGTCATGGCAGGCAATCCGTTCAATCTCAAGACCTACGAGGACATCGCGGCGAACCCGGACGTACTCATGACCACGTGCGCGGGTTGTGCCGAAGAAATGTACGCCCTGGAGCGGGGCGTGAAGCCCGAGCAGATCAAGGTGTTCACCGATCCGCCGAGCGGAATCAAGATGCTTCAGCAAGGTCGCGTGAACGTGTTCGCCCTGTCGGGACTCGGTACCCAGGATCTGCTGAAGAAGACCGACGATCCCAATCTGGAACTCGTCATGCCGGTCATGGGGGTTCCCATCGGTTGCTCCGGCGCGGCGTTCAACGCCGACGACAAGGAGTTCCGGGATGCCTTCGACAAGGCGTTGCAGGAGCTGAAGGACAGCGGCGAATTCGCGGCAATCATCGAGCCGTACGGATTCTCCGCGGAGGCCACTTTCTCGGTGAAGCGAGATGATTTCTGTCCCGGGAACTGAGCCCTGAACCCGCGACCCGACTACCCGCCATCCGGGTAGTCGGGTCCTGACCGGCGCAACGCCCGCACCTCCCCCATTCCCGCACAGGATCGATCCCCGAACGTCCGGACTCCGGGATTGGCAATTCCTCCGAGGGCATCGAACAGACCATGGAAGAAGTCCTGACCTACTGGCCCATTCTTCTGAAGGGAACCATCACGACCATCGAGCTGACGCTCGCCAGCGCGGTGCTGGCCGTGGTCATTTCCTTCGTCGTGGGGCTTTCCAGAATTTCGAAGTACCGCACGGTACGGGTGGCGGCGACCATCTACCTGGAGTTCTTCCGCGGGACGTCGGCCCTGGTGCAATTGTTCTTCATGTTCTACGTGCTGCCGTTGTGGGGTCTTGCCTTCGCGCCGCTGACAGCCGGGATCATCGCCTGCGGCTGCAATCTCGGGAGCTACGGTTCCGAGGTCGTGCGCGGAGCGGTACTCGCCATCGGCAAGGAGCAGCACGAAGCGGCGGCGGCGCTGAACTACAACACGTACCAGAAGTACCGTTACGTCATTCTGCCGCAGGCGATTCCGATCATGATTCCCACGTTCGGAAACCTGCTCATAGAGCTTCTGAAGCTCACCGCCGTGACGTCGCTGATCACGATTTCCGACCTGACGTTCATGGCGCAGATCATCCGCGCGCAGACCGCGCTGACCCTGGAGCCGTTCCTCGTGATTCTGGTGATCTACTTCGCCATCGCCTCGGTTCTCCTGAGCGGTGTCAATTTCGTCGAAAGGCGGTTCTCGAAAGGTCGCCAATCCATCCTGGCCAACGGTAACTGACGATGGAGTGGGACTGGAACGTTGCGATGGACGTGATGCCCCGCCTGGCGGCGGGGCTGGTGGTGACCGTTCAGGCCACGTTCGTGGGCGCGTTCCTGGCCTACGTGCTCGGTCTGTTCATCGCGATACTCAAGATGTCCAGGCTCGGACTCGTACGTGCCGTGACGTACTGGACGTCGGAGTTCATTCGCCGCACACCCCTGCTGGTGCAACTGTACTTTCTGTTCTACGTGCTTCCGGACATCGGGATCTTTCTTTCTCCGTTCCTGGCAGGCGTCATCGGGCTGGGACTCCATTTCAGCACCTACACCTCCGAGGTGTTCAGGGCCGGCATCGAGAACGTACCGAAGGGTCAGTGGGATGCATCCAGAGCGTTGAACTACTCGCCGGTTCAGACCTGGAAGTTCGTGATACTGCCCCAGGCCATCCCGCCGATGATTCCACCGCTGGCCAACTACCTGATCGTCATGTTCAAGGAAACGCCGCTGCTTGCGGCGATCACGGTGGTGGAACTCTTCAACGCCGCGAACATCTACAGCAACAGCCACTACAAGTACCTGGAGCCCATGACGTTGGTCGGGGCGTTCTTCCTGCTGGTGTCGGTACCGTCCGCCATCGCCGCCATCAAGCTCGAGAGACGTTTCAGCAGCAGAAGAACCTGACGGGCGAACAGCTCGGCGTGCGCCCGAATGCGTGAATGGAATTCAGGCAGTCGTGGACTACGCGGCCTCCGGGAGCTTTCTCAATTGCGGTTCAGCCGCTCGATCGCATCGCGGGAACGCTTTCGGATTTGCTCGATGTCGGACGCAGCGTTGTTGACGTACTCGCGCACGCACTCGACGAGCTGCTCCATCGTGGCGTTGTAGGCATCGACCTTCGCGTTGTACTCGGCGATCGCCTCCTCCGTCTCGAACTTCTCCGGGCGCTCCGGGATTTCCGGGCGCTCTCCGCAGTCGGGGACGGGATACCCGTGCGGGAGATTGGACCCGGCTGCCGCGCACGTACCCGACGCGACGAGAACGATGAGTGCGGCCAGTCGCACGGCCTCCCTTGCTCGTACGTTCATGCGGTCTTGAGTCCGAGTGGATCGTCCGGGTCCAGATGCGCCATGAGCGGCCGGCGCCGGTCGGCGTCGGTGAGCTGATACACGAGTCCGAGCCAGTTGTTGAACATCGCCTTGCCGGTATCCGTCCAGGTGTTGTCGAGCCGCGGCTCGAGCTCTGATTCGGGAAAGGCCGGTGGGGCCGCGCCGCGTGCGATTGCCTCCATGACCTTGTCACGATGGCGGTCGAGCATCTGGCGAGCGGCGGAAGCGAAATAGCGCTCCGGATACGCGGGATATGTCGTGCGCTCACCGGAGACGAAGCGCGTCACCTCGCGCTTGTACTCCTTGGCGAGGCTCACCTTGTCGTACTCGGGGTGACCCTGGAAGAACACGAAGCGGAAACCGTCGGCACTCACCGCGAGATAGATCCCCGCCTCCTCGCTCTCGCTGAGCACTTGCACACCAGCCGGCTCGACGTCGGCGCGGGTCACCTCGTAGACATGGGAGTGCGGCGCGTCGAAGCGGGTGTTCAGATCGTAAATCAGTGGATGGCTGGCCGCGTTGCGGGGCTCGTAGACGCCCCATCGCTTGTCGGGAAGGCATCGCCGGCGCGCGACACCATGGAAGTGTCTCAAATAGGCGTGAGTCGCCAGGCATGAGCACACCACCGAGCAGACGTGCTCGGACGCCCATTCCATGACCTCGACGAGCGGCTCCCAGAACGGCTCGTCTTCCATCTCCGGTTGCGCCGGATTCGCACCCGAGATGATGAGGGCATCCAGACCGCTGGAGCGTACGTCTTCGAAGGACTCGTAGTGACGATCGATGTGTTCGCGCGCCTTCAGGCCACGCACGCCGGCATCGACCGCGAACGGATGCACGTAGATCTGTGCAATCCGGTTGCAGGAGCCGACGAGCCGCATGAATTGTCGCTCGGTCGCCTCCAGCGCGGCGTCCGGCATCATGTTGAGGAGCCCGACGTGGAGCTCCCGAATGTCCTGACGCCGGGCGCGTTCGAGCGTCAGCACCTCCTGTCCGGCCGCGCGCAACCGCACGAAGCTTGGAAGATCGGAGTGAGCGACGAGCGGCATCGGAGCGTTCAGGCGACGGCGCTGGTCGTGACGTCGATGGTGCGGGCCACCAGATCGATGAAATCCTGCTCGTCGCGTACCGACTCCGCTTCCGCGGCAGTGACCGTGTAGCCGTAAGCCGAAGCGATGTTCTCGTAGCGGGGCCGGCGGTACTCCACGAGTCGGGGGAAAATCCAGCGCACGAACCGATCCGGATCGATGGCGTCCGCGGAGTCGAGGCACTCCACTTCCAGATAGCGGGCGAGCGCGCGGCGAAAGAACGCTTCGCTGTAGTAGAGCGGCTTGGGATGGATTTTCTGGCGACGGATGAGCTCCTGCTCCATGTCCGCTTCGGCACGGATGTAGACGATCATCGTATGGGCGGCGAGCAGCTCGATGGTCTCGGGATCGTCAAGCTCGCAGACGCTGCCGCCCGCATCGTTGACGAAGTGGTTGTAGCCGTAGATGTCGCGCGCCTTCCCGATGAACTCCACGACGTCACGCATCGCGTGAATCTCGGCATCATGATGCAGGCGCTGGCGTGCAAGAAACTCCTCGCAGGCGATCCCCCCCTTTTCGGGATCCCCCACCTTGCCGAGAAAGGTCGAGAGCGGCTCCAGGTTGTGGATGGTGATGTTGCTGCAGATGTAGATGGAGTCGCTGCACAGCAGTCCGCGAAGGAACGGCACCTGCATTGCCTCGCGCTTCACGTTGTCGACAATGGGCTCCGCGAGATACCTGGTTCCGATTCGGTAGTCACCCGAGTAGTGGAACCAGTCGGTCTTGGGAAGCTTGTGCGCAAGCGTCGTCTTGCCGACCCCGGACATTCCGAGCAAGGTAACCGCCTTGTGTTCCCATTGCAGGAACTCGCCCCGGGTCATCTTCACGACTTTCCACGTCCTCCGGCGCTCGCGCAGTCGAGCAACGGGCCGCGAGGATACCGCATTGGACTCGCTCAACGTCACATTTCGTTCATGGAATCAACCCTTTCCGATTCCGGATCCTCCCGGACCATGGAGTGGTCGTCTTCACGAGTACCGGGCCATCGCTCCGATTCGGACCAATCAGTCCCAACGCAGCCTCACACCGCGTCCTTGCTTGCCGCGGCATGCCGCGCCGCCTCACGACCGATCACTCCATCGCGAACGAGAGCCGAAAGATCCTGATCGAGGGTTCGCATACCGAACTGCTGTCCGGTCTGAATCGCCGAATACATCTGGGCAATCCGATTCTCGCGGATGAGATTCCTGATTGCCGGAGTCCCGATCATGATCTCATGCGCAGCGACACGTCCCCCGCCCCTCTTCTTGATCAACGTTTGGGAGACGACCGCCTGGAGCGACTCCGACAGCATTCCCCGGACCATGTCCTTTTCGGCGCCCGGGAACACGTCGACGATGCGGTTGACGGTCTTCGCGGCGGAGCTCGTGTGCAGGGTTCCGAACACCAGGTGGCCCGTCTCCGCCGCGGACAGTGCGAGCCGGATGGTCTCGAGGTCGCGCATCTCGCCGACGAGGATGACGTCCGGGTCTTCGCGCAACGCGGAACGCAGCGCCTCGCTGAAACCCAGTGTGTGCCGACTGACCTCGCGCTGACTGACGAGGCACCTCCTGCTCTGATGGACGAATTCGATTGGATCCTCGATGGTGAGGATGTGTCCGTTCTCGGTTTCGTTCTTGTGGTCGACCATTGCAGCCAGGGTGGTCGACTTGCCGGACCCCGTCGGCCCGGTGACCAGCACCACTCCACGCGGCGTGTCGGCGATGTCCCGGAAAATTGCCGGGGCACGCAGCGCTTCCAGAGACAATACTCTTGACGGGATGGTTCGGAACACCGCGCCGGCGCCGCGATGGTGGTTGAACGCGTTCACGCGGAAACGGGCGAGACGCGGAAGCTCGAAGGAGAAATCCGTCTCGAGGCGCTCTTCGTATTCCTCGCGCCGCGCATCGTTCATCACGCTGCGGACGAGGCCCAGCACCGTCTCGTGGGGCAGCTCGGGAACGTCGAGACGACGCAAGTCGCCGTCCACACGAATCATGGGTGGGAGGCCGGCCGAAAGATGGAGGTCGGACGCGCCGTTCCTGACCCCGAACGCGAGCAGTTCTCCAATGTCCATCAATGCTCCGGTATCGGCAGGAGGCGCCGAAGCCCTCCTCGATACTGACAATCCGTACGGACAGGGTGGCGGCCCTCAGCATGTCCGGGAATTGGCCGGGAGCCCGCCTCGTGTAGGAAAATGGTGCATCGAGAGAGCGTTGAGGCCGACAAACATGGGAATCCGTCGGAGTTGCCCCGGAACCGCGACGTCACCAGCGGCCAGACTGGTGGCCCGCATGGCGCACTCCACTCGGACACTTGTTTCGCACACGCCATCGAGCACATTGCGATGCATGACGTAGTGACGGCACTGACGTCGGTCCGGGCCCGAATCGGTGAGCTCGAGCGGCGCTACCGGCGCGAGCCCGGCTCGGTGGGGTTGCTCGCGGTGAGCAAGACCAAGCCCCCCGCGGCGGTACGTGCGGCGATCGCGGCCGGCCAGCAGGCATTCGGCGAGAACCATCTCCAGGACGCGATGACCAAGGTCGAGGCGCTGGCCGGACAGGGCGTCTCCTGGCATTTCATCGGCGCCGTCCAGTCGAACAAGACGCGTCCGATCGCGACGCATTTCGACTGGGTGCACAGCATCGAGCGGGAGAAGATCGCCTCCCGTCTCTCCGCCCAGCGGCCAACCGACCAGAGGCCTCTCGATGTCTGCATCGAAGTCAACGTGAGCGGCGAGGAGAGCAAGTCCGGTGTGCAGCCCGCGGAGGTCGAGACCCTCGCCAGGTTGATTTGCGAGTTGCCCGCGCTCCGGCTGCGCGGACTCATGGCCATCCCTCGTCCGGCGGCGGACTTCGAATCCCAGCGCATACCGTTCCGGCTGCTTCGGGAGATACTCGACGACCTCAATTCGAAAGGTCTCGAGCTCGACACCCTCTCGATGGGCATGACCGGCGATCTGGAAGCGGCCATCGCCGAGGGAGCCACGATGGTGCGGGTCGGGACCGCAATCTTCGGACCGCGCTGAGTCGCGGATGACGGGCCGAACTGCCCGAGCGGCGGCACACGCTGCCCGTGGCTGCTCCACATACTGATCGGGTCGAGTGCTTCGAGGAATTCGTTGCGTTTCAGGGAGAAACGACAACAGTCCTTTGACCTCGGCATGGCCGTGCACACCAAGGGAACGGGCGACGGACGCACTTGCCTCAGCTACGCGGAACGAATGGACTCAGCACCGGTACGCCGGTCGGCTCGAAGTGCCGCACGTTGCGCGTGACCACCGTCAGTCCGTGCTCGAGTGCCGTGGCTGCGATCAGAAGGTCCGGGCCTTCATGGCCGAGTGCGTCGCAAAGACGGCCCCACCGGCGCGCCGTGGACAGATCGACGGCGAGAATCCGTTCCCTGTACAACACGATCACGCTGTCCAGCCAAGCGGCCAATACACGGGCAAACACCGGATCACGGCGCTGCCGTCGGACGATTCCGCGTTCGATCTCGCCGATGGACACCACGCTCAAGTACAGGTCCGTCGTCCTCCGAGCCGAAACCCACCGGACGACATCGGGACTGCGCTCTCGCCTGCGCAGCGCCGACAACACGTCGGTGTCGATCAGGAACATCAGAAATCCACCGGTCGAGAAGGCAAGGAGAGCCGTTCGAATTCCTCGTCATCCTGCGGCATCGCAAGCAGCAGATCAGCGAGCGAAGGCGCTTTCGCCTTCTCCAGGTGACGCAGACGCTCGTACTCCTCCACCGCCAGCACCACGACCGCGGGCTTGCCGCGCCGCGTCACCCGCTGAGGGTCTCCGGCGACCGCGGCATCCACAACCGCACTGAATCTGTTCTTTGCATCCTGCAATGGCCATTCAGTCATGCGCACGCTCTCTGTCCAGACAAACTGGCTAGATTGTTGGACTGGCCACATCAGGATGTCAATGCCGAGCCTTGTCTCGGGGAAAGAGGGAACATACTCCCGTTTTCCAACTGAAATCTGGACCACGATCCATCTTTCGAATCCGATTCCAGAATGTTCCCCAGACTCCCTCGGACCACCCGTCTCAGCTCGTTCTTCCTGACCCGATTCACCGGAGATCTCCCCTCGCCGCCAGCCCTGTGCATCAGCCTCTATTCGACGCGCATGCAGATCGACGGCGTCCTCTGCGTGCACTGGCGCGAGGCTGTCGAGGAATCGGGGCTGTGCTGAGGTCGGGAATTGTTCGCCGAAGGGGCTGCGGGGGTCGGAGGTCGGGTTGCGCCTTCGGCTGATCCGGCCCGCGGCTGCGCTGAATCCGGGCTGAGGAAGTCGCCGGTCCCCTCGCCCGGCTGATATCGTCGCGGCTCGCAACTACGGAGACCCCCGACATGCGCGAGCACGAGCTGATCCTGCACAACGGCCACGTTCTTACCCTCGACGCGGGATCACGAACCGCGGAGGCAATCGGGGTCTCGGCGGGCGTCGTCTCCGCGCTGGGCGCCTCGGCCGAGGTGCTCGCCGGCCGTGGCCACGCGACGCGGGTGATCGACCTCGAAGGCGCGACGGTGTGCCCGGGTTTCTACGACTCGCACGCCCACATGGACCGCGAGGGCCTCAAGGCCCGCGGCGGCTTCTCGCTGGCCGGGCGTCATTCGGTGAAGGACATCGTCGAAGGCGTGCGCCTCGGGGTCGAGCGCACACCGCCCGGAGAGTGGGCGGTGTTCATGCCGCTCGGCACCCCGAAACTCAACTACATCCACCGTCCCGACCAGCTCGAGGAAGGCCGCTTTCCCACCCGCCATGACCTCGACGCCGTCTCGCCCGACAACCCGGTGTACATCCGCGTGCCCTGGGGCTGGTGGGTGCACCGGCCGTTCGTGTCCATCGCCAACACCAGGGCGCTGGAACTCGCGGGCATCGGACCGGAAACGCAAGCGCCGTACAACGTCGAGATCCTGCGCGAGGGCAACGGGGAGCCTACCGGCGTATTCCTCGATCGCTCATACGCTCCGGTCATCGAGTACACGCTGTTGCGCTGCGCTCCCCGCATCACCTTCGAAGATCGCGTGGCGGGATGCCGGCTCGGCTCGGCAGCCTACGCCGCGGCCGGCACCACCAGCATCTACGAAGGACACGGCCTCACCCCGGCGATCCTCGATGCCTACCGGCGGGTCCACGAGGACGGCGACCTCACGGTGCGCTCGCACCTCCCGCTGAGCGTGCCCGGCGCATCGGTCGACGACCGCCGCCTCGCCCAGGTGGTCGAGGAGTGGGCTACGCGGCTCGGCCACCGCGGAAGCGGGGACGACATGCTCCGGTTTGAAGGAATCTGCGTCGACGTCGCGAACGAGAAGACCGCCGCCATCATCGGTGAAGACTATCCCTACGAGGCATGGGCGGGGCACTTCTATCACTCCCTCGACCACGAACGCTTCGTGAAGATCGGCATCGAGGCGGCACGGCTCGGCATTCGGCTGAGCTGCCTCATCTGCTACGAGATCGAGCGGGTGCTGCAAGCCTACGAGGCGATCGACGCGGTGGTGCCGATCCGCGACCGCCGCTGGGTGATGGTCCATGTCATCGAGGCGACTGACGATCAGATCGCGCGCATGAAGAGGCTGGGAGTCATCGCCACGGTGACGCCCAACTTCATGTACATGGCAAGCGATCGCTTCAACCTGCAGGAAATCGGCGAACGCGCGATTCCCATCCGACGCCTCCTCGACGCCGGAGTCCCGGTGTCGCTGTCGTCGGACAACGTGCCCTACTCCATGCTGTGGACGATGTGGGAGGCGCTCGCGCGCTGGGACGCCGACAGCGGGCGTACCCTCGGAGACAGCCAGCTCGGGCGCGAGGAGGCACTGCGACTCGTCACCCGGACCGGTCCGCTCATCGGATTCGAGGAGCATCGCAAGGGGACGCTGGAGCTCGGCAAGCTCGCCGACATGGTCGCGCTCGATGCCAACCCGCTCACCTGCGAGCAGGGCCACCTCAAGGAGATCGCCGTGATGCGCACGTTCGTCGGCGGCCGCGAGACGTTCGGTCCCGACATGGACGACATCGGTCCGGTGGACGGGATGCCGCTCGGCTGAGCCGGACGGCTCTCGGCTCCACCGGCAATTCAGGCCGGGGCGGGAAGCGAGGGGCCATCGGATCGCGGTCCGCGACCGTGGGACGGACGGTAGCTCGAATCAACCCTCTTCCTGCGAACGCACACGATTCACGGCGCCACCCTCCTCGCCGTCATCGTGTTGCGCTACGCAAGCATGTCGCGCCACGCGAACCCGATCGCGAGCACGGACCTACGGCGGGACTGAGCCGGCCGCACGATCACCCCTCTATTGATAGTGCAACCCGACAAGCTGGCTCGTCACCCGCGCTGTGCGGTAACGATCCGGTATCCATTCGAGAATCATGCTGTTCTTCGTCTCCTCGAAACGATTGGCGACCACACCAATATCGGGTTGCACTTCCAAACTCCTCGATCGACCTCGCCCAGTGCCGTTGCCGATCCACTCGATCCGCTCGACGGGCTCGACCTTGCCGTCCGGTCTCCCCTTCAGGGTGACGATCCGGGTATCTAACCTTGCAATTCGTTCGTCCATTTTCTCACGATGCATAACGACTGGCATCAGCGGCTCGCGTCCTCGCGAGTCCGCTGGATGCCTTTGTTATTTGGTCGGTGACGCAAATTGCCATCTTGTGCTGCCATTGCCTCAACGTCGCAGCCGCGTCATCGGACGGCGCGGTTCATTCCGCCGTCTGACAGTATGCTCTGACCGTTGACGTATCGAGCGGCATCTGATGCGAGGAACACGCACAACTGTCCAATTTCCTGAAATGTCGCGGTTCGTTGAGCAGGGATAGACCTGCGCGCGGACTCCGACAGATTGACGTTCTCACAGAAGCCAGGCAAGAGATTGTTCATGCGGATGTTGTGCCTCGCGTAGCGGTCGCCATAGAGCTTGGAGAAACTATGCAGAGCGGCGCGCAGCATGCTCATGGGATAGGGCGCTCGCGGCTCAATGGTATTCATGGATGAAATGTTCACATATGCCCCACCCCCTTGCTCAATCATGATGGGCGTGACAATGCGCGCAAGCCTGACAACATTGAGGACATACATATCCAGGCTTTCGTGCCAGAGCTCATCCGAG
>JAJDUQ010000319.1 GCA_022826505.1 Gammaproteobacteria bacterium | reverse complement strand
TCGACCTCGCCGACCACCACCTGCGCCTTGTCGAACGCATCCGCCATATCCCCCTTATAGACGAGGCGCTGCGAAAAAGCCAGACCCCAACCTCACGGTCATGCCGTCACCTCTTTGCAGCTAGCATGAAATAGCCCTGTCCGCCAACAGGTCGTCCGCCACTTGGAACGCGGACTGGGAGCGCCCCGACATGAGACGCTGTGACAGGCACACTGAACGCGACCAGCCCGGGGCGGAGTCCGCCCGCGGGTCGGGTTACGATGTATCTTGGCATGGACGGAAAACACCGGCGGACATGGGGATCTTCACGCTGTCGCCCGGGTGTGCAACGTCGTCGAATCCGGGCTTCTCCGCGTCGAGGTTCCAATGACTCGGCCCTCCGCGGGCGACAGCTCGCGTTTCGGCGCGTTGCGCCTCGCGCCCTTCCGGCGCTTCTGGCTCGGCTCCGCCGCTTCGGTGGGGGCGTTCCAGTTGCTCATCATGGGCCAGGGATGGCTCGTCTACGAGCTGAGCGGCTCCCCTCTCCAGCTCGGATACCTCGGCGCCGCCTCCTCGATCCCGACCATCGCGGCCGCTCTCGTCGGCGGGGTGATCGCCGACCGGGTGGACCGGCGCCGGATGCTCATCGCGACCTCCTCGATCATCGCCGGCCTCCTCGCGCTCCTCGCCCTGCTCGACGGCGCCGGCGTGGTGCGGGTATGGCAGGTGCTCGCCATCGCCGCCTCCATCGCCCTCATCCTGGGTCTGGACTTTCCAAGCCGGCAGTCGTTCTTCCCGAGCCTGATCCGGCGCGAGCACATGATGAGCGCGGTGGCCCTCAACTCCATCCTGTGGCAGGGCTCGCGGATGTTCCTTCCCGCCCTCGGCGGCATGGTGATCGCGCTCACCGACACCTGGGTGGTGTTCGCGGCCGGGGCGCTCGGCTTTGTCGCCATGACCCGGGTGATGGCGAGCTTCGCGCCCACCCCGGCCGCGGACGTGCCGCTGGCGATGGAACACTCCGGCCGGCAGTTCGTGGACGGATTCCGGTTCATCGCCTCGCACCGCATGTTCGCGGTGCTGATCCTGCTCACCTACGCCGCCGCGTTCTTCGGCAACTCGTACATCCAGCTCATGCCCGCATTCACCCGGCTGCTCGGCACCGGCGAAGCCGGCTACGGCTTCCTGTTGTCCGCGACCGGTGTCGGCGCGGTGATCGGGAACCTGATCGTCGCCCCGTGGCAGAGGAGCCCTCGGCTCGGGCGCCTGCTGATGGCGGCGCCGCTGGGTGGGGCGACAATGCTGATCATGTTCAATCTCTGCGTCGCCCTGCTGCCCGGTCAGACCATCGGCTACGTGCTGGCGCTCGGTTGCGCGATGCTGACCGCGATGTGCATGTCGATGTACTTCGTCGCCTCCATGACCCTGCTGCAGCTCGCGGTGCCGGACGCGCTCCGCGGCCGGGTGATGGGGATCTACACCATCTGCTTCAGCCTCATCCCCCTCGGGGGACTCCTGGCCGGGGTGGTGGCGGCCGCCACCTCGCCGCCCATCGCGGCCGGGCTCAACGCCTGCGTGCTCGCGGCCGTGGTGGTGCTCATCGCCCTCACCCAGCCGTCCATCCGGCGGCTCGACGGGGGCGCGACGGCACAGGTCGCCCTGGATTCGCGCACATCCGGGCGCGTGTCGTGAGCGAAGGAGAATGCGGCGGGAACAGCGAATCAATCACGACATCGAGCCGCCACGGGTCGCCTGCCGTCACTCGTCCCCTCGGTCGAACAGGGTCGCGACGGTGCCGACGCCGCGCGCCTCCGCCTCCTGGAGCACCCGGCTCCCGAGCATGATGTCGCTGATCGCGAAGCCGCGATGCCAGTACACGATGATGCCGTCGCCGTCCTCCCGGCCGCTGACGGTGCCGTCGACCACCTCTCCGATCTCGCCGTGCAGGGTCTCGCGGGTCAGCTCGCCGCTCTCGATCATCGGATGCAGTTGCCCGCCCTTGCAGCACTGCTCCCAGTCGTCGACGACGACCTTGGAGGCGCGCCGGACCGTGGCCGGGTCGGTGGCCATGACCCATCCGTAGGTGACGAGCAGGCAGTCGGGCTTCAGCCACGCGTCGTCGACGAGCACCGCGGGCTGCTCCAGCCGCGTCGCCTCGACCACGATGTCCGCGTCGCGCACCGTCTCCTCGGCGCCGTCGCAGGCGACCGCGTTCAGCGAGAGGCGGGTCCGGACCTCTTCGGCCAGCTTCTCGCGGGTCTCGGGGCGCTTGCTGGTGATGCGCACCTCCCCGATGTCGAAGTCCTGCATGAGTGACTCGATGTTCGAGAACGCGGTCCCGCGGGCGCCGAGATGGCCCACGACCTTCGAGTCCCTTCGGGCCAGGTGCCGGGCTCCGATGCCGGTCACCGCGCCGGTGCGGTGGGTGGTGATGTCGGTCGCGTCCATGACTGCCTTGGGAATGCCGATCCGCGGGTCGAACAGGGTGAGCATCGCCACTTCCGACGGCAGCCCGTGGCGGTAGTTCTCGACGTAGTCGCCGACCACCTTGACCCCCGCGGTGTCGACCGGTCCGGACCAGCCGACCAGCACGTTGAAGTGCCCGTTGTAGCGGTCGTCGAGGTGGATGTGGGATTTCGGCGGCAGGACGACGTCGCGCCGTCCATGCGCCCGCAACCCTTCCTCCACGACCTCCATGATCGCCGACATGGGCGGCATCACGGACTGGACCTCGTCGCGGTCGAGCAGCCGGTAGGTGACTCTGGCCATTGCGAATCTCCATGCAGAAAACGCTTCCGCCTTGCGTCCTGGATCATGCGCACCAGCGGCATCAGGTCCGCATTCATGTACCACATCTTCACGATCAGGCGTGCGAGGACCCCGGTATCCCGCTTGACGATGCGCTTTCCCTTCGTCAGCGCCTGTGTGAGCACGAGCGGGCCGGCGCAGTGGAGATCCACAAGATCGACGGCTCGTCCCGTGGCGCTCGCGATTGCGTCATGCAGCGCCAGCCGTCGGCGTGCGTCCAGCGGCTCCTGCGCTGCGACTGCCACGTCGATGTCGCTCGTTGCGGTCTGGCGGCCTTGTGCGAACGAACCGAAGACACAGGCGAGAGCGATGTCCGGCTGACGCAGGAGCACATCGCGCAACGAGTCCAATGTTCCCGCGTCTTCCATCTTCGCGTGTCCTTGCAGGAGGCCGGAGAGAATAACCCATTGCTCCCCGAGCCGGTGTTCGGGACGGCAGGCTCGCCGAGCGGTGTCGGATGGCGGGACGCGCCGTCCCGAGACCGGCCGGCCTCGTGGAGACCCGAATGTTCGGGGGTTTCAGGCAAACGCACCGAGCGCATCGACGACGGCGCGGGTGACTGCTTCGGTGCCGTCGGCGCCCCCCAGGTCCGCCGGTCGGGCCCGGCCCTCGGCCAGCACCGCCGCCACCGCGGCGTCGATTCGCCGGCCGGCCTCGGCGCAGGCGGGCACGTCGTGCCGCTCGGCCAGCCAGTCGAGCATCATCGCCGCGCACTGGATGGTGGCGATGGGGTTCGCGACGCCTCGGCCCGCGATGTCCGGCGCGCTGCCGTGGGCGGGCTGGAACAGCGCGTGCGCGTCGCCGATGTCCGCCGACGGCGCCATCCCCATGCCGCCGACCAGCGCCGCGGCAAGGTCCGAGAGAATGTCCCCGAACATGTTCTCGGCCACCATCACGTCGAACTCCCACGGCTTTCGCACGAGATCGAGGGCGGCGGCGTCGACGTAGTGGTGCGCGGGCTCGATGTCCGGATGCCGGGCCGCGCGTTCGTCGAAGACCTTGCGGAAGAAGGCCATCGAGGCGAACACGTTCGACTTGTCCACGCAGGTGACCCGGCCCTTGCCGCCGCGGGTCTTGCGCCTTGCGGCGAGCCGGAAGCTCGCGTCGAACAGCCGCTCGCAGGTCTCGCGGGTGATGACCATGGTGTCGCGGGCGATGCGGTCGTCCTCCACCGTCCCCTTGCCGCGCGAAGCGAACAGTCCCTCGGTGGATTCGCGCACGATGACCAGGTCGATGTCCGCGCCGCGCGGGTCGGCGAGCGGCCGTGCGCCGCCGGCCAGCGCCTTGACCGGGCGAACGCCTGCGTACAGCCCGAGCCGGAACCGCAGGTCGAGCTGGGGCGCGATCTCGGTGCCGTCGTCGTAGCGGACGTCGGGCAGTCCCATCGCGCCGAACAGGATGGCGTCGGCCGCCTTCGCCCGTTCGAAGACGTCTTCCGTCATCGCCGAGCCGGTGTCGCGCCACGCCGCCGCGCCGGCCACGAGGTGCTCGTACTCCAGGGTGAAGCCGGCGTCCGCGCCCACCGCCGCGTCGAGCACCGCGAGTGCGGCGGCCGTCACTTCGGGCCCGATCCCGTCTCCGGGCATGACCGCGATTCGGAATCGCCGGTTGCTCGTCATCGCAGGCTCTCCGGGGTGCGGGAATGTCGGTCGGGGGAGCGGTTGGGGTCCATGCGGGAGTTCGGCATTCGCCCATGCGGGCCGTCCGGGACGCGCCGACGTTCGCCCGCGCATCCTGCCCGCTTGAACAATCGCGGGCCTCCGGCCCGTTGCGGGCAGGATACCTGCTTGCCGGGTGGATATCCGACCGCAATCGGCTCGCGGTCCGATTCGATCAAATCACCGCCGGCGTCCTGGCCGGTCGGGTTGGCCGAACGCGTCACCCGACACCGCACGCCTGTCATGCGGTATTGCCTGACCGTGGGCGCGGCGAGATGGTAGGCTGACGGCGAGACTTCACGGCACGAATCGCGAGGAGGGGCTTGAAAATGCGTTCCCGGTGGCCAGGAGTTTCTTCGTTGTCGGCGGTGGCGGCGTTGGCGTTTGCACTGTCCGGATGCGGCGGTGGCGGCACGGTCTCCAAGGGCGTCCCCAACGGCGACGACAACGGGCTCCCGTTGCTCGACAACTGGCAGCGATTCAAGGACGGGAATCCAACGCTCCGCATGACGAGCGCACAGGTGTCCGAGGCTTGGAGGTGGGCTGCGAGGACGTCCACCCACAGGGTGATCCTGGCGGGGCCCGTCAGTGTCGGCAACGATCCCGGGTCGAGCACTCCGGCAGAAACCTTTCCGGCCTTCCCGGCAGATGTTGACGCATGCTCTCCCGGCGACTGCGATTTCGAGCCGCCTCCGGACAGCACCTGGGCATTCGCTCCGGTGCTGGAACACAACGGCGTCCCTGTCGCTGAATTCGAGGCTCGCTTCTCCCGCACCTTGATCCTCGAAACGGAGAGTGGGACAGACGACAGGGTAACGGATCTCTTCGATTCTCTGACCTTCGGCGGGTGGCTCGATCACACGCACTTCAACGTCTCGCTCACGCGCTGGTGCAGGCTCGGTGAGCCGGGTTGTGCGGAAACAGATGACACGGATGACTTCGTCCCGCTCTATGCGGGGGATGGCGTCCTGGGCTACATGGCCGGCAGTTACTCTGGAACGACACCGGCGGGCATGGGGTCGGCCACATGGACAGGCGTCATGGTCGGTATGGAAGACCTGACCCCGGCTTCGCTGCAGCGCGAACGGCCGGACGTGTTTCTCGGCGACGCGAGGGTCGTGATTGACGACCTCTCGGCTCCCGTCGTCGACGTATTGTTCACCAATATCCATAACGTCACCGAGGCAACTCGGCACGGTGACATGAGCTGGGAGGACCTTCCTCTCGAGGACGGCCTGTTCGGCGAGGTTTCTCGGGAGAGTGGCGAGGACCGCCACGATCACCTCGTTGGGATGTTCACCGGCCTTGGGCATCAGGAAGTGGGCGGCGAATTCCGCCGGAGCGGCATCGCGGGAGCCTTCGGAGCGAAACGACAGTAGCCGACCCAACAGGCTTCCTCTGCGAACCGCCGGCCGCCACCCGAAGACTGTAACGTCGCGTCCCCCGTCCGTCAGCTCCCTGGCGAACGCCGACGGCGGACCGCCGTCGGCGAGCAGGAACTGGCAACGATGGAATCCGGAAGCGCGCGCGGATCGTCGATTGCGTAGACCGCCACATTCCCGCTGAGACCGCGATGTCGTCGTGGCCCTTTGCCGGGTAGCGGGAGACGGTGTCCTTTCGCGGCTTGTCCGGGTGGGTGTTCACGGCCTACCAGACCATTCGCCAGGCTACGCCCGCGCCGAAGTCGTCCGGGCTACGGGCATGCCCCGGATTCCGACTGTGGGAGGCTGAGACGATGCCCTCGCCCGGCCCCACGGGCCGGCGGTGCGACCATCGCATGGTGACGGTCCGTGAGCTCGGGCGGAGCGGGAACGCCACATGCCCGAACGTGCGCGTCCCGTCGACGCGCCGCCCGGTCGGGAAGCGCAGGTGTCCGGTTCCGGCCTCCACGCGGGGCGGCTGCGAGAGCGTGAGCCGGCTGCGGCCCTTGCCGTCGCGGCGCTCCAGGCCCAGGCGCCACGAGGAGATGAGCGTGGGGTCGGCCTCGAACATGGAGCGGGACGGCCCCCCGACACCCTGGGGCAGGTCGAGCACGAGGGTCGCCGAGCCTGCGAGCGACCACCGCCCGCCGTCGTCGAGGGCGACGCGCCGGTCGGCCTCGACGGCGAGCAGCGACGAGCCCGCCTCGAAGGAGAAGGCACCCCGGGCATCGCCGTCGAGCCGGCCCCGCGCGCGCGTGAGCGCCGAGAACGAGAGGCCAAAGGACGACGGCACGCGCAGCCCCGCCCCGTCGGGTCCGACGAGAAGATGCGCGCTCCCGTCCCGGATGAAGGGCAGGCAGTCCCAGCGCGGGGCGAGAGCGGCCAGGCCGGGACAGCTCTCCCGGGCCGCGTCGCCGTCCTCGAAGCGCGGGACGGGGTTCACGGCGCCCGGGGCGGCCCGGGCGAGATCGCCGGCGGCGCTCCAGAACGGAGCGTTGCGGGCATCGAAGGCGGCGACCTCCACCCGCGCGATCCGTGCAACGGCATCGCCGTAGGCGGAGGGTGCAAGGAGCCGCGTTGCTCCGAGAGAGGCGCTGTTTCCGGCAGCGCCCGTGACAAGCCCCCCGACCGGGCTGAGCGCGGCCGTCGGATCCACCACGCCCGCCCCGTACCGCACCGAGGTGGTCCCGTCGTGGTCCGGATCGTCGTCCTCGTGCGGGCGGTCGTCGGCGGTGGCCATCAGCCGCTTCACCAGCTCGACGTTGCCGAGCTGGCCCCGGAACCGGTCCTTCATCATCGCGAGCGTCGCGCTCACCACCGGGGCGGCGTACGACGTTCCCTGGTCGGTGACCGGTCCGGGGTTGTAGGGGTAGTCCACTTCGTGCACCCCCGGCGCCGCGAGACAGTGGTGCTCGCCATCCGCGGCCGCATCCCAGTCCGCGGGCAGCGCGCCGCAGAAGTGCGCGTACTCGGCGAGCCCGGTCCTCGCGCCGTCGAGCGCGGTCACGCCGATGTTGTGCCCGCGCAGATCCTCGAAGCTCGAAACGAGCTCCATCGCCTCGATACGCGCGCCGTCTCCGAGGACGGTGCGCAGGTTCCCCGCTCCCCACACCACGAGGGTCTTCTCCGCATCCGCAATGTCCGCCTGGGCGATGGCCCGCGCCGTGTCCGGCAGGGCGCGCCGGGCGTTGCGGTGCCGCCGCAGGAACTCCGCGCGGCAGAGCGCGCCGGCTTCGGGACCGATGGCCGCGCAGGGGTAGACCAAGCCGGCGCTGATGTTGACGATGTCGACCGCCTCGAGCTTCGCGGCGACGGCCCTCGCCCAGACCGGATCGAAGGCCCTTGCCGAGGGGTCGTCCGGTCCCCCGGAGTCGAAGCGGCCGTGCAGCTCGGGGAGCGAGGTGGTGGTGAGGAGGGATACGCTCCGGGCCAGCAGGCGGTCGCGCGCGGCGGCGTCGATCGCAGCGCCGGTGCGCCCCTCGAGGTGGTCGATCAGCCATGACGACACGTCGCGCGCGTTGTCGAACGGCACGGCCATCGGCACGATCGCGACGTTGCGGCCTTCCCCGCGCCGCCCGGCCTCGCGCGCCAGCACGCCGGCGACCGCGGTGCCGTGCGCCGCGCCGTCCCGCTCGGGTGATGGCGTGACGCCGAGCGGCGGGATCTCGAACCATGCGGTCGGGCCGTTGGCGATGTCGTGCACGAACGCGCCGCCGAGCCGCGCTTGCGGGTCGCTCTCGACGATGGCGCGGACCGCGGCCTGGACGTCGTCCTCGCGCGAATCCACGATGTAGATGCGCGATGGGGCGCCGTTGGCGGGGTCGAGCCCGATGTCGGGGCGCCACCAGGCGAACGTCGCGCCGCGGATGTCGATGCGGCCCTCGAAGACCTCCCTGGTGTGGTCGACCCCGTCGTCCTCCACGCCGACCCGCACGGTGCGTGCGCCCGGCGCATGCACGTAGTCCCCTTCGCCGGGCACCGCCTCGACAGTGAAATGCGGAGCGCCGGCGTAGGCGGGAAACCCATGAAGCGGTGCGCGCGGGACGATGCGCGCGGCGGGCGGTTCGGCCGGGCCGGACGGAGCGAGGTCCGAGGACCGCAGGCCGCATCCCGAAAGCGCGAGCGCGAGCGCCACGACCAGGGCGGGTCCGCCCCGGCTCACGAGCGGTCCGGCCTGTCCGGACCATCCCGAGGCGCCATCTCGCTAGCCCCTCGGTGCGCTCCCCGCGATGGTGGTGCGCCGCATGTAGCGGCTGTCGCCGTCGTCGTAGTCCGGCACCGCCTTGTGCATGGTGGCCCGGTTGTCCCACATCACCACGTCGTGGCGCGACCACCGGTGCCGGTACACGAAGCGCTCGCTGGTGCAGTGCTCGTAGAGGAATGCGAGGATGGCCTCGCCTTCGGCCGGCGGCAGCTCGTTGATGCGCTCGGTGAACCCCGGGTTCACGTACAGGCAGCGGCGACCGGACTCCGGATGGGTGTGCACCAGGGGGTGCGTGACCGGCGGGCGGGCGTCGAACCGCCGGCGGTCGATCGGCGCCGTTCCGGGGATGTGCTTCACGAACGTCTCGTAGGCGTGCTCGAAGGAGTGCGTCGCGGTCAGCCCTTCGAGCAGCGCCTTCATCCGCTCGGAGAGGGCGTCCCAGGCGGCCGCCATGCTGCAGAACATCGTGTCCCCGCCGACCTCCGGGACCTCGACCGCGTACATCACCGAGCCGAAGGCGGGCTCGGCCTCGTAGCTGAGATCGGTGTGCCAGTACGCGCCCGCGTAGGGGCGGGGCGCCACCTCGTTCTGCGAGGTCATGTTGGTCAGCACGTAGATCTCCGGCATGCCGGGAAGCAGGTTCTCCTTGAGGACATGGTGCTTCAGCCGGCCGAAGCGCGCGCTGAACTCGACCTGCGCGGGCGGCTCCACCTCCTGCTCCGGAAACACCAGGACCGAGTGCCGGTTCAGCGCATCGCGGACCGAGTCGAAGGTGTCCGCATCCAGCGGTCTGCCCAGGTCGACACCCTGCACCCGTGCGCCGAGCGTTCGGCTGGCTCGTTCCACTCGCATCGTCGGTCCCTCGCCGGTGGTGAAGTCCGCGCAATTATTCATCGGGCCGTGTTTCCGGGTCCAGAGCGGGTACCCGACTCCCGGAAGCGTCCTGAACTCGAACCCCGATGCCGGTCGCGACGGCAAGCGGCGCGAGGATGGCGGTGCCGGCAAGCCCGCGGGTCCGGGGCGGGGCGAGCGGGGAGCCGGTGCCGCCGCGCGGTCCGCATCACCCGAACCGGGGCGTGCCGCCGCGAGTCGACGACCCGGGAGTGACGGACTTGTGCGGTCTGTCAGCCGACCGCCGCGCGGCGGTCGCGGTGGTTGTCGACCATCGGCTTGCCGACGCCGAGCGCCATCAGCCCGAAGAACAGCGCGAGCATCACCGGCTCGTGGTTGAAGACGAAGCCGAGCCCCGCGATTGCCGCCGCCCCGTGCACGAGCCGCGTGAACGCGTCGAGCGGGCGCAGGAAGTAGCCGTACATCGACGCTCCACCCGCCACGCTCGCGAGCACCAGCGTGCCGATGGCGATCCAGCCGGCGGTGCCGACCCGGTCGGGGAAGCCGAGGAGGGTGGGCGTCAGGGCCATCGCGAAGGGGAGCAGATAGCCGACGATGGACAGCCGGATGGAATGCTTGCAGGACTGCAGGAAGCCCGCCCCCGCGATTCGGCTCGCGGCCAGCACCGAGAGTGCGACCGGCGGCGTCAGGGTGGACAGGATCGCGAAGTAGAAGGCGAAGAAGTTGGCCGCGAACTGGTCGACCCCGGCGTCGATCATCAGCGGGACCACGGTCACGAACATGATCACGTAGGCGACCGGCGTGGGAAGCTCCATGCCGAGCAGGATGGCGATGACGGCGGAGATGAGCAGGATGGGAATGAGCTCGATGCCGACCATCCCGATGACGGTCTGGCTCAGCTTGGTGGCGAGGTTCGTGGTCAGCGCCACCTGGGCCAGGATGCCGACCAGCGCCAGGATGATGGCGAGCTGCGAGCCGACCTTCGCGGCCTCCTTGAACGCCTCCACCCACTGGGGCCAGGACGGACGCGTCTCCTTCTGGAGCAGGGCGACGACGACCATGACCACGATGCCGTAGAACGCCGCGTAGCCCGGAGAGTAGTAGCCCACCAGCAGCCAGAGCACCACCGACATGGGCAGCACGAACACGGGAAGGGTGCGCAGCACCAGCCTCGCGCTCACCTCCATCTTCGGCGGATTCAGGTTGGCGGCGCGGATCATGAAGAAGACGGCGATGCCGGCGCTGACATAGAACAGCAGCGCCGGGATGACCGCCATCTTCATGATGTCCACGTAGGGCACTTCCAGGAACGACGACATGAGGAAGGCGGCGGAGCCCATGATCGGCGGCATGATCTGGCCGCCGGTCGAGGCCACGCTCTCGATGGCCGCCGCATGCTCGGGACGGAACCCGGTCTTCTTCATGGTCGGGATGGTGGCGCTTCCGGTCAGCACCACGTTCGCGACCGCGGCGCCGGTGACGGTGCCGACGAACCCCGAGCCGATCACGGCGGGAAAGGCCGCCCCGCCGCGCACGAGGTTGCCGACGTACTTGCCGAGCTCGAGGAACAGGGGGAGCACGCCGGTGTGGCGAAAGAGCGAGCCGAAGATGACGAACAGGAAGATGACGTCCGCCGACACCTTGATGATCGGTCCGAACATGCCGAGCGTCAGGCTTGCGCCCATGTAGGAGAAGATGAAGTAGTGCTCGTACTCCGGATGACCCATGGGTCCCGGAATCAGATGCCCCCAGAAGAAGTAGGCGACGAAGATCATCGTGAACGAGGCGATGATCCAGCCCCAGTGGATCCAGGTGAGGACCGTCACCGCCGCGACCGCGATGGCGATCGCCCACATGTCGGACACCTCGATGAACGGCTGCGACAGCTCCAGCTCGATGGCGTTCACGCGCAGGTACGTCATCGAGTAGATGTTGCCCGCGAGCGCCGCGAGCGCGAGCGTGAGCTTCGTCTTCGCCCGCCACCCCCGAAGGTCCTCCAGCGCGTCCGCGATGGCGGCGAGCGCGGCGATGGCCATCACCAGGAAAACGTGGGTGATGTAGTGGTAGGTGGAGTCCTGCAGTTGCCAGTGAACCATCACCAGGTGATAGCCCACGGTGACGAGGCCGACCGCGACCAGGAGCCGGTCGGCTATCTTGAAGGGGAGGTGCGTCTTCATTGGTCCCGACCCGCCGGCTCCAGTCCAGGAATGACCGCGGCGGACGCCGGAGCACGCATCCGGCGTCCGCCGCTCGGGCGCTGGCCCGGACAATTCACCGATTCACGGCTGCGGACACGGATCTGACTGTTTTCGCTGCGTTGAACGCGGCCAGGGTGCTCGACCCACGGTTGTTGGACATTGGGTCAAGTACGCCTGCGCGCCCTGACTCGCGTTCGCCTTGCGAAAACAGCCATCTCCGCGCCCTCGCTTCGCGGATCGGTGAATTGTCCGGGCTACCGTGCCGCTACTTCAGGATTGTCGGCTCGATGCCGTAGTCCTTGCACGACTGGAGCGCCGCGGGATGCGCGTCGACGCCCTTGGGCACGATGCACATGGAAGCCCGGCGGTACAGCTTCCCGCCGCCGAGGTACTTGCCGGCCTCGTCGTCGATGTCGAGATAGACCTTGTTGATCTCGTAGGCGAGCTCGTCGGGAAACTCGGGGTGCGCCGCCATGAACACGAAGTCGCCGAGGCAGTCGAACTCCTCCGGCTGGTTGGGCAGCAGGCCCGGCGCGATGCGGTGCGCGATGAATGGCGCGTCCAGCATCTCGTTGACCTTCTCGGTCACGGCGTTCGGGATCGGGATGTTGTAGAAGTCCCGGCCGGTCGCCGCGAGCTTGCGCATCGGCCCCGACGGGAACACGACCGACTGGTCCTTGGTGATGGTCGCGAGACCGACCGCCACGTCCACCTTGCCGTCGAGCAGCGCCGTGGTGGCCGCGTGGTTGCCGAGGTATTGCAATTTGGCATCCGTCACGCCCACGCCGTCCACGATGGCCTTGGTGGTGAACAGCGCCCAGTGGGTCTGGGAGCGCCGCCCGAGACCGACCCGCTTGCCCGAGAAGTCCTTGATGGACTTGATGTCCGGGTCGAGCGTGGTGAACCAGATGCAGTTCGACGATCGGGTCACGATCCAGCGGAAGTTGTCGCCGGAGATGCTCTCCTTGAAGAACCCTTCCTGGGCCGTTTCCGCCGCCCAGATGCCGCCCGTCGACGACCAGACGGTGGTGGTCTGGTGGCGTTTCTTGTTCTTGGCCATCTCCTTGATGTTGTACACGAACCCGGGGCTTTCCTGGGCCACCAGCCGGAGCCACGGATGGCGGTTGGCGATCAGTCGCTCGAAGATGACCACCTGCTCGGTGATGCCCGCCCCGAACGGAGCGGTGAGCGAGGGTACGCGCACTTCGTCGCGCGCCTGCGCGGACGCCGCGAGCGCAACCACGGCGGCGGTCGCCAGCGCGGTTGCAGCGGATTTCAAGCGGATTCGGACTGGAGCGGTCATGGGGATCTCCTCTCGGAATGTCAGGCCCGATTCCCGCGCCGGGGCGTCCATGGCACGGACGATGGGTCGAATCGGGCCGCCTGTCGATACATGTCGTCCCGGCGAACACCGGCGCGTCATGGTACCCGACTTTGTCGGCGCGCAGATTGGCTCCGGTCAGTCCGCCGGCCCGTCGGGACCGCCCTTGAGCTCCACCACGTTCCCCTCGGGGTCGGTGATGTAGACGGACAGGCCGTGTCCGTCGGCGCCGTAGCGGGTATCGGGCGGATCGAACTCGAGGTCGTGCCCGCGCAGGTGCGCGGCGAGGGCGTTCCAGTCGGGGGCGTCGATGCGCAGGCAGAAGTGGGCCATGTTCGCGCGTTCGGGGTCCGGCGGCTCGGTCCCTCCGAGCTTGCCGCCGACGGGAACGAGGTCGATGAGGGCGCTCCCCGCCCGCAACTGGTGGAGCCCGAGTTCGGGAAGCTCGCGTTCGAGGGTGCAGCCGAGAACGTCGACGTAGAACGCCATCGTCGCCTCGAAGCTCGCGCAGCGCAGCACCACGTGGTCGAGCCCGACGATGCGAACGGGGTGGTGCGGGCGAGGTGGCGTCGCCATGGTCGGTCAGCACTGCATGATGGTGCGCGAGTACGTCTCGATGTCCATGACCACGGAGGTCTCGCCCGCCGGGCGCTGGATGTCGCTGGTCTCGTGCTCCAGGGCGAGGCGGAACGCGAACTTCTCGAAGTAGGCGTCGTACATCTCGCCGCCGATGGTGCCGAGCGCGTACAGCGCTCCGCTCCCGGGCTCGCTCTGGAGCAGGATGGTGGCGAGCGGCTGCTTCGCCGGGCCGCCCAGCACCCGCGCACCGTCCGCCGGGTCGTAGACGCTCTTCTCCGAGCAGCAGAAGATGACCCCGTTCCTCTCGCGCGGGCGGTCGCCGGAGTCGAGGTAGCGCACCTTGCCGTGGCGGTAGTTGATGAAGCTCACGTCCTTCGCCGGGTGCGTCATCCTGTGGGCGCAGATCGCGGCGAACGCGACGACCGAGCCGTCCCTGCCCGTCCCGCCCGGCCACACGTAGGGTTCGCCGGTCTCGGTGGAAAGCTGCACCGCGGCGCGTACCGGGCGGCCGAGATCGAGAAGGAAGCACGGAGTGGTCGCGTACGGGTAGTGAAAGACGTAGGAGCGTCCGACGTCGAGATTCTGCGCGGTGATCGGCACGCCGTCGTCGTCGACGAGGGCGGTGCGGTGGTAGAGGCGTGCCGTGGTTCCGGCCGCCGCGAGCAGCGCGGGGTTCGCGCCGGCCGTGACCGCGGCCGCGGCGCACAGCTTGACGAAGCAGCGGCGTTCCACGGTTCGGTTCATGGGGGTCCGGGCTCCTTGCGCGAAGGCCGCGCTCCGATCAGCCGTCCCCGCGCAGCCCGCGCACGAGTGGCAGGATGATTTCGCCCAGCACGCGGGGCGTGACGGGCCCGATGTGCTTGTACGCGATGTGGCCGTTGCGGTCGACCACGAACGTCTCGGGCACGCCGTAGACGCCCCAGTCGAGGCCGACGCGGCCGTCGAGGTCGGCTCCGATGCGCGTGTACGGGTCGCCGAGGGCGTCGAGCCAGGCCGCGGCGTCGGCCGGCGCGTCCTTGTAGTTGAGCCCGTGAATCGGAATCACGCCTTCGCGTTCGAGAGCCAGGAACAGCGGATGCTCGTCCCGGCAGGCGACGCACCAGGAGGCGAAGACGTTGACGAGCGTGACTTCTTCGCGCAGGTCCTGCGACGACAGCCCGAGCGTGCGCCCCTGCACCGGTCCCAGCTCGAACTCCGGTACCGGCTTGCCGATGAGCGGCGACGGAACGAGGGAGGGATCGCGAAACAGGCCGAGATACAGCAGCACCCCGATGCCGGCGAAGATCGCGATCGGCAACAGGTAGGGCCACAGGCGGCGGGGTGCGGCGGGTCCGGCCGTGCCGGCGAGCGTCTCGTCCATGGCGTCGATTATGGCCCCCGAATCTCGGTGCGCCGTGAAAGGCGCGTTCTCTCGGTGGGTGAGATTCCTACCCGGCCAACTGTCGTTCCGACCGGTAGCAATTGGAGCGGTCGTGCATGCGGACACGGCGCTACAAGAGCTTCACCAGCGCGACAATCAGGCTCCCCTGGGCGATCAGCGCGCCGATCAGCCATTTCGGAAGATCGGCCTTCACCGCCTCGATGGCCGCCCTGGTCTCCTGTCGCAGGGCCTCGATGTCGGCCTTGGTCGCGAGGTTGCCGTTGAGCAGGGCGACATGCTCCTCGGCCGGGGTCTCGGCCTGCTTCTCGGTGAAACCGCTCTCCGTCAGTCACTTGACGAAGCGGTGGGTATCGAACGCGATGGCCTCGGACATGCGCCGATCATAGGAAGCATCGGGGTGCTCGACAAGGACCTCGCGCCGCTGGGCCGGGGCCGCCGCCGCATGCGACAACGACAATCGGCGTCATGCGACGAGAGGATCTCCGTGATGCGGTTCACCGGAACCTCGATGCGCCTGGCCAGCGAAGCGACGGGGTATCATACGCGCACCGGACGTTCGCGGCGCCGCCGCCCCGCGGCCGCCGGTGAACGTGCCGTCTCCGGCACTCTACTCCGCCACCCGACGAGGACCATGTCACCGTGATCGACCTCTACACCTGGAGCACCCCCAATGGCCGCAAGGTCTCCATCGCACTCGAGGAGTTCGGGCTCGAGTACGAGACGCACCCGATCGACATCGGCGCCGACGAGCAGTTTCACCCCGACTTCCTGAAGATCTCCCCCAACAACAAGATTCCGGCCATCGTCGATCGGGACAACGGCCTGTCGCTGATGGAGTCGGGCGCGATCCTGGTCTATCTCGCGGAGAAGACCGGGAAGTTCATGCCGGGCGGCGGGGAAGGGCGCTGGCGGGTCCTGGAGTGGCTGATGTGGCAGATGGGCGGGGCGGGTCCGATGCTCGGACAGGTGCACCACTTCGTGAAGTTCAATCCCGGCAAGAGCGAGTACGCCGAACGCCGCTTCCGCAACGAGGCGGACCGGCTCTACGGGGTGATGAACGACCGTCTGGAGGACAACCCGTACCTCGCCGGGGAGGAGTACAGCATCGCGGACATGGCCACTTGGCCCTGGGTGTCGCGCTACGAGTGGCAGGAGATCGACTTCGCGGACTTCCCCAACGTCCGGCGCTGGTACGTCGACATCGCGGGACGCCCGGCGGTGCAGCGGGGCTATCAGGTGCCGAAGAAGGTGAACGAGATTCCGATTCCGGCCTGAGCCGCGCGCCGCCCGGTCGACGTCCCGCGAGCGTTCCGCCGGATGGCCGGTGACCGGCAAGTTCGCGCCCGGTCGCGGCGTCGCGGCCCGCCCGCTGGCGGAAGTCCGCTTCGCGCGGGGCCGCGGTCCGGTGGGTCGACCTCCGTGGCGAACGTCATACCCCGACGACGGTCGCGACCTCCCGCGCTCCTTCGACGATCATCGCCATCGCCACGTAGAAGATGACCACGAGTCCGACGTAGGCGATCCAGGGGCGGCCCTCGAGCTGGCGCGCGATCCACGCCGCCGCGAGACCCATGAACGCCACCGAGAGCACGAGCCCGACCACCAGCACCCAGGTGTGGTCGCGCGCGACGCCCGCCACCGCGAGCACGTTGTCGAGCGACATCGACACGTCGGCGACCACGATCTGGATGATTGCGTCGCGCATGCGCTTGGGCGGTGCATGCCCCGGCGCAGCCGCCTCGTGCGCTCCGGTCTCGGATGCCGCGGCGGCCGCGGAGCGGATTGATTCGCGCCGCGCCCTGATCTCGCGCCACAGCTTCCACGCCACCCACAGCAGCACCAGGCCCCCGGCCAGCAGCAGCCCCACGATCTGGAGGAGCTGCACCGTCACCGCCGCGAACCCGATCCGCATCACGGTCGCGGCCACGATGCCGAGCGCGATGACCCGGGCCCGATCCTTCGCGGGAAGGCCTGCGGCGGCCATTCCGACCACGATCGCGTTGTCGCCCGCGAGCACGAGATCGACGATGATGACCTGGATCAGGGCGCTCAGCTCTGCCGCTGAAATCATTGGGAACTCCGGGGCCTGGGCGGCGGCGAGTGTAGCGGATCGCGTTCGGGGGCGATGGCGAACCACCGGGAATTCGGTCTCGCGGCGTGTAAGCTAACACGCCGGTGTTTTCATGAAACCGTGTCCGCCGCCGTGGCTCGGCGGAAACTCCGCGCCGGCTCCGGCGGATTCGACCCGGCGCGATTCGGATTGCACGGATTCGGACGACACGAGAGAGGGACGAGGGTGGGCGCTGACTACGATTTCGATCTCGGCACCGGTTCATTCCCCGTTTCGACCCGTTCGCCGGAGGCGCAGATCTGGTTCGACCGGGGCCTCACGTGGTGCTACGCGTTCGCCCACGAGGAAGCGGTGAACTGCTTCCGCCGCGCGGCCGAGCACGACCCCGACTGCGCGATGGCGTGGTGGGGAGTCGCCCACGCGTCCGGACCCTACTACAACAAGCCGTGGGAGAAGTTCGACCCGGTCGACCTGGCGGCCACGCTGCGCACCGTCCGGGAGGCCACCCTGCGGGCGCTGGACCGGATCGCAGGCACCGTCCCGGTCGAGCGGGCGCTCATCGAGGCGCTCGCGCCGCGCTATCCGTCGGCCGAGGCCGGGGACTTCGCCCGATGGAACGACGAGTACGCCGCGGCGATGCGCGAAGTGTACCGGTCGTGTCCGGGAGACGCGGACGTGTGTGCGCTGTACGTCGAAGCGCTGATGAACCGCACGCCCTGGGCGCTGTGGGATCTCGAGACCGGCGAGCCCGCCGAGGGCGCCGACACCGTGGAGGTGATCGACGCGCTCGACGGGATCATCGGCGCGCGCGAGGCCGCCGGCGAGCCGGACCATCCCGGCCTCCTGCACATGTACATCCACGCCCTGGAGATGTCCCCGAATCCGGAGCGCGCGCTGCGCGCCGCCGATCGCCTTCGCGAGCTCGTGCCCGACGCCGGCCACCTGCGGCACATGCCCACCCACATCGACATCCAGTGCGGGTACTACCAGGCGACGGTCGACTGGAACGCGAGCGCCGTCGCGGCCGACCGCAAGCTGTTCGAGCGCGACGAGGACGTCGGGGTCTGGCACACCATGTCGTTCGCGCACAACTACCACTTCATGCTCTACGGGGCGATGTTCCTCGGCCACCACCGGTCCGCGATGGAAGCGACCACGGGCATGGTGGCGGCGATTCCCGAGTCGGTGCTCCGGGTGGAGAGCCCGCCCATGGCGGACTGGCTGGAGGGGTTCGTTGCGATGCAGGTGCACGCGCCCATCCGCTTCGGCCGGTGGCGCGAGATCGTCGCGATGCCGCTTCCCGAGGATCGCGAGCTGTACTGCGCGACCACCGCGATGCTCCATTACGCCAAGGGGCTCGCGCATGCGGTGCTGGGCGACGTGCCCGCGGCCGAAGCCGAGCGCGAGAGGTTCGGTGCCGCGGCGGCCCGGGTGCCCGCATCGCGCACCGTGTTCAACAACACCTGCGTCGACATCCTCGCGATCGCGGCGAAGATGCTCGACGGGGAAGTGAGCTACCGCGCCGGCGATCACGACACCGCGTTCGAGCACCTGAGAGCCGCGATCCGGTTGTCCGAGGACCTGCCCTACGACGAGCCCTGGGGCTGGATGCAGCCGCCGCGCCACGCGCTCGGCGCGCTCCTGCTGGAGCAGGGCCGGGTGGAGGAGGCGGAGGCCGTCTACCGGGCCGACCTGGGTCTCGACGACACCGTGCTGCGCGCCTGCCGGCATCCGGAGAACGTCTGGAGCCTGCACGGCTTCCACGAGTGCCTGGTGCGCCTCGGGAAAGAGGCGGAGGCGCGACTCGTCGCGCCCCGGCTCACGCTGGCGCTCGCCCGGACCGACGTTCCCGTCGAGTCCTCGTGCCTGTGCCGGCGGGGCGGCGCCGCGTCAAGCGGCACGTGAGCCGAAACCGGACCCACATCGGCCATGCCACGAAAGAGCAAGGGCGTTGATCCGGGATCTGGAGAGGGCGGGCTTCGTCGACCGAGGTGGAAAGGGGAGTCATCGCAACTATGAACATCCCCAGGGGATACGTGTTACCGTTTCGGGCAGGCTCGGCGATGATGCCAAGCCCTGCCAGGAGAAGGAAGTCGCAAGAATGATCGGGGAATCTCGCCGATGACCGCTGGCGCAAGATACATCAAAATAGTCGAATGGTCGGATGAAGACCGATGCTTCGTCGGCTGGTGTCCGGGCGTCGTCGGTCCCTGCTGCCACGGTGATGACGAGGTCGGGGTGTACCGGGAGCTGTGCGAGATCGTCGACGAGTGGCTGGAGATTGCCCGCAGG
>JAJDUQ010000151.1 GCA_022826505.1 Gammaproteobacteria bacterium | reverse complement strand
CCATGACACCTCACCCATCGCTGGAGAGAACATGGCCATTATGCTGAATCCTCCCACGAAAGTTTACGAGAACATTTTTTTCTCAGCCTCCCAACCCCCTGATTCCTCTACTATCCTCCAGCCAGCGGGAATTGCTGCCGGGACCGCGTCCGTTGGTGACGTAGTCGGCGCCGTCGAAGACCTCGACGCCGTTGCAGAACACCCCATGGACTCCGAGCGGCCGTCGAATCGTGCGCCTTCCGCCCCCGGGGAGATCCGAGACCCGTTCGGCCGGGGTGATGCCGACGGTGTCGGGGTCGAACAGAAACAGGTCCGCCCAGGCCCCCGGCGCAATCCGTCCGCGATCCGCAATCCCGTAGAGATCGGCGGGGCGGCTCGTCAGGCGGCGTACCCCGTCGACGAGATCGAACTCGCCCAGATCCCGCACCCAGCGGGCGAGAAAATGCAGGCCGTACCCCGCCTCGCACATGAACGTCAGGTGTGCGCCGGCGTCGGAGAGCGCGACGACGCCCGCGTCGTGCTTGAGCAGCCGCGCCACGCCCTCGTCGCCCACGTTGAGGAACTGTCCGATGAAGGTGGTCTCGAGGTTCTCCTCGAGACCGAGATCGAGCAGCACGTCGAGCGGATCCGCACCGCGTTCGGCCGCGATATCGGCGATGGTGCGATTGGCCAGCCCCTCGTTCGTCGCGAGCGCCGGCACCGCGACCACAATCCGCTCCCAGTTGCCCTGGAAGATGAGGCCGGGACGAGGCGTGGCGAGACTCGTTCGGAACCGCCTCCGAAAATCCGGGTCGCGAAAGACCGGGGCAAGCTGCTCGGGAGCGTATGCCTTGACCTCCGAGAACGCGTCGTGGCTGAAGAACGGGTAAGCGTTGGCCAGCGTAAAGTCGAATGCGAGCGGCTGGCACGGAATCTGGATGTAGACCGGGTTGCCGCGCGCCTGCGCCGACGCGCAGGCCTCGAACATCTCGATGCACCGCTCGGGTACCCGGTCGTTGTACATGGCGGCGCCGGTGGCCTTGAAGATGGCGCGACCGTGACGTGCCGCGACCTCCTCCAGTTCCTCGACGCTCGTCGCCCCGGAGGCGAGCTGCACGATCCCCGTCGGACGGGTTCCCATGGCTCCCACCAGCGCATCGAACTCGGACAGGGCGGTGATGGTCGAGGGCATCGGCACCCCGCCGTAGCCCGAGTGGTTGGGCGAGTACGACGCCCCGAACCCGATCGCGCCGCCGTCCATCGCGGCCGCCACCAGCGCCTGCATCCGGGCGAGCTCGTCCGCGGTCGGCTCGACCCGTTCGGACGCCGCCTCGCCCATCACCGCGGTCCGGATCACGGAGTGCCCGGCGAGCACCGCGACGTTCGTGCAGGGGCCGATGGCGCGCAGCGCCGCCATGTACTCGCCGAAGGTCTCGAAGTCCCAGCGCACGCCGGCCCGCAACGCGTCGAGGTCCATGCCTTCGACCACCGAGAGGTTGCGCAGGATGAGGTCGCGCGCCTCCGGCGCCGCGGGTGCGATCCCGAACCCGCAGTTGCCCATCACCGTGGTGGTCACCCCGAGCGAGGGTGACGGCGAGAGCGTCCGGTCCCAGGTGATTTGCGCGTCGTAGTGCGTGTGCAGGTCGACGATGCCCGGAGCGAGCGTGAGCCCGTCCGCATCGATCTCGCGTTCTCCCTCCTCACGGACACCCCCTACGGCGCTGATGCGCCCGTCGCTGACCGAGACGTCGGCCCGAACGGGTTCGTTGCCCAGACCGTCGACGACGGTCGCTCCGCGGATGACGAGCTGGTTCATGGCAGGGGCTCCTGGGGCTGATGGGTGGTGCCGGTGCGGCGGCCTTCGCCGACGCCTCTTGCGCGCACCGGTTGTACGCGGGTCGCAGCACATCGTTCGAACCGCGGCACCTCGAGTGTGTACGGGGGCCGGAGCTCCGCGCGGAACCGGTGCGGCGACCGGGATTCGCGCCGAACTCTACCGCGAAGCGAGGGGACATGCGGCGGGAGCGCAATCTCCCGGGCCGCCTCATGCCCCAGCTCCGGCCTCGGATTGCTGCGATCCGGCTCCTGCCGATCGAATCGCCGAAGGTCCACCGCGACACCGGCCGGAGGCTCCCGCGATGCGAGAATTCGTGTCCGCGGCCCGGGAACGGTGCCGCGGACGCAGTGCGGTGCGAGCTTCTCCCGCTACTCGGCGCAAGCGGCGCCGGCCTGCCCGGCCGCCGCGAACCACCTCCGATCCGCAAGCACCACCGAGGTTTCGATCTGGCGGTCCGGAATCGTCCAGTACCGGCGCAGTATCGTCGCGGTGTCGTCGACCAGCCTGAACCCGTGCCGCTGGTAGAAAGCGATGGCCCAGGTGGCGGCCTTCCAGGTCCCGACCAGCAGCGGTCGCTCCGTCGCCTGCATCAATGCCGCAATCAGGGCCGAGCCGATTCCGCCGCGCTGGCTCGCGCTCAGAACGTACGCGTGTCGAATCAGGGCGACATCCTGCACGTCCTGCGCCCCCATCACCCCGAGCAGCGTGTCGGGCGGCGCGAACCATCCGAGGAAGCGCACGCCGGCCGCAATCTCCGCCTCGAGTTCCTCTTCGGACATGTACGGCTCGTGCCAGCGATCGTCGGGTATGACCCCACGATAGGCGACCGCGGCGTCGTTGATGATGAGGTGGATGCGCGCGAACTCGTCGCCCCGGCAGGCCCGGACCAGTCCGTCCTGAGTGCTCCCGATCGTCGTCGCCATTCACTCGACCTCCTCTTCGGCCAGTATTCACGGCTCGCGGAATGCGGCGTCACGCCATTCGACGAAGGCCGGCGCGCTCGGTACGGCGCGCACAGGCGGAGCAGGCGTCGTCGAGTTCGGCCACACACGTATCCAGGCGAGCCACCACCGGAGCGAACATGGCGTCTGCCGTGCCGAAGGCTCCGAGCAGAGAATCACCGCCGGCACCGCGGCGCCGCCGGCAGTCGCGCCGGATCTCGCATGCGCGAGCGATGTCTTCCGCGACGCCCGTGCCGTGGCCCTTTCCCGCGAGGTCGAGGCGGCGCAGGTTCATGGGCACGTGGTTGCGCACCGCGGCGAAGCCCGCATGCATTGCGCCGGCGACCGCGCCTCAGACGCGGGCCGCGTCTCGGGCCGCCGTGCGCCCGGCGATGCGTCCGAAGACGGCCCCCGAGACGAGACCGGTCCCCCCGGGGTAGTTGAAATGGAAGAGCCCACCGACCATTTCACCACAGGTATGGAGCCCGGGCATCGGGCGCCAGTCCGTGCCGAGCACTCGCGCGTCCTCGTCGATCGCCAGGCCACCGAAGGTGAAGGTGATGCCGCCGGTGGCCGAGTAGGCGACGAACGGCGGTGCGTCGAGCCGCAGCGCCCAGTTCGACTTGGGCGGTTCGACACCGGTCGTGGCGAGTCCGTCCAGAACCGTCGGATCGAATCCGGCGGCGCCGCACGCCGACTCGTTGTAGGCGTCGAGGGTGCGCAGTGCTTGCACCTGGTCGTCGATGTCGAGCTGCGCAACCAGGCCCCGGAGCGTGTCGGAAGTGATCGGGTCGCTCGTGCGGTAGCGCGGCTCCAGCAGGTGGATCGTCTTCTGGTCGAATATCTGCCACGCGAGCGAGCCCGGTTGGCGGAGAATCTCGCCGCCGTACTTGGCATAGGTGTAGAAGCCGAGGTCCTCGCCTTCATCCACGAACCGGCGTCCGGCGCGATTGAGCATCACTCCGAACGGGTAGGACAGGCGGTTGCTCTTGTCGGTGCGCTTTCGGTCCGCGAAGTCCGGCCACTCGTTGCTGATCGGGGTCGAATGGCGCCCGCTCCACTGCCCGCGGGGCAGCGCCCCGGCCTCGAGCGCCATGCGCAGCCCGTCGCCCTGGTTGTGGGCGCTTCCCCGGACCTTGGCGTGATCCCAAGGGGCGCCGAGATACTGGGCCCGCCACTGCGCGTTCGCCTCGAAGCCGCCGCACGCGAGGATCACCGCCCGCGCGCTCAGCTCCTCGATTCCGGTCGGCGTCCTCGCCTCCACTCCCACCACCCGTCCCCGCCGGTCCCGGATCAGGGAGAGCGCTCCGGTGGCGTAACGGACCTCGATTCCGTTCTCCTCGGTATGGGCGAACCACCGCCGTGAGAGCCCGACGCCCTCCTGCCGGGCGCGGACGATCGCGCCCTTCTGGAACTTCACGCGGTTGCCGACCCGAATTCCGGCCAGCGAAACCGCGGCCTCCATCGGGACCCCCGCGGTCTCGTGCATCCACCGGATGGTCTCGTAGGAATTCCCGATGAGGATGCGCGCGAGCGTCGGATCGGTTCGATCCGACGTCACCCGCCGCAAATCCGACATGAAATCCTCCTCGGTGTACGGCTCCACGTTGTCGAAGAAGCCCGGCAGCCGCGCTTCGACATCCGGCAGCAGAGGCTCCAGGGCGCGCGACGCGCCGTAGGCGATCCGCAGCAGCCCGCCGCTGAAATGGGTGTTGCCGCCCCGCTCGGCTTCGGGCGCCTTCTCCAGCACGACCACCCGGTCGGCCCCTGCTTCGCGGGCGGAGTTGGCGGCGGCGAGCGCGGCGTTCCCCGCCCCCACCACGATCACGTCGAAATCGCGCATCGCAATACCGTCCATGGAAGTTGTCGATATCCCCTACTCTACCGTCCTCGTGGTCTTCCCGCCGCGCGCGTGACGCGTACGTGCCGGGGATTGGAGAGGGGGCATGCGGGCTTCGCCTCGATTGCACCTTGATCGCGCCTCGTGGCGAATTCTCGTGTCCGCTTCGAGGCTCGCCCGCCGGCCGAGATCAAGCTGACCGCAGGCATTGTTGCTCGATTCGGCGGATCGCGAGGTCGACAGCCCCTTGAAGACTCGTTTTCCGTGCGCCACGATGAGAGGCATTCAGCCGGAGGGCATGACATGGATTCGCAGGACGCCATTGCAGACCGCGTTGCGGCGAACGCGCAGACCGCCTCGTCGGCCTATGTGCCGACCCTTCAGCTCACGCATGGGCAGGCGCCGCCCATCGCGGCGAATGGCGGCCTGTCGTACATGTCGTTCGAGCGGGACGGGGATGCGGGAACCGCGGCCGCGATCGAGGCGGCACTCGAACAGATTGCCGAAGGGCATGTGCAGGCGTTCATCGATGCGATCGAAGACGCGCCCCCCGGCCCCATCGAGACCAGGTGGGGTCTCGGGTTCCGCGGATACGACGAATGCCTGGACCATATTCGGGCAAACGGCATCGAAGCCCCCGAAGGCGGCGTGGCGGTTCCGCTGCGCTACACCGTCTACGAGCAGCCGTCCTACTCGATCGTGTCGTCCAACGCGCTCTGGCGCGACCCGGCGCGCGAGCACGAAGCGAAGTTGCTGCGCACGGCCGAAGCGAACAACGGGCGGCGCAGCCTCTACTTCCCGCAGGTGCTGCGCGATGCGCGGCGCATCGGGGAGTACCACCCGGGGCTGTCGCCCTTCAGCCCCGAGTGCATGGACCGGCTCGGCGTCTCGCTCGCCCACCTCGAATCGAAGTGCGGGAACTTCTACGACGCGGCCGAGGTGGAGCGGGTGTACTACCCCGAGATCGAGAAGCTCCTGCTCGAATTCTTCCCCGACGCGACCGACGCCCTCGTCTACAACCACGACGTGTTCGACAAGGACTACGCAGGCGACCGCACCGAGGATCAGGAGGCGAAGAACCCGGGGGTGAACGCCGAGTACGTCAACCTCGTGCACAACGACCTCAACGACAACAGCGGGCGGGTGCGCTGCCGGGAGCTGCTGACGAAGAACCTGCGCAACTTCGGGCGCGAGCAGCACTGCACCGAGGCGGAGGCCGACGCGAAGATGTCGCGGCGGTTCGTGTCCATCAACCTCGCCAAGCCGATGGAGACGGTGGGCCAGTACCCCTTCGTGCTCTGCGCCTGGCCGTCGTTCGCCGACCAGCCCTACATCAACAACTATCGCGTCTACGACGACCGTGTCGGCGAGACCACCCGGTTCACCTACCGCCCCGACCACGAGTGGTACTGGCTTCCGCAGCAGACGCCGACCGAGGTCTCGATGCTCAAGTGCTACGACTCGGTCACTGACGGTTCGGTCTCGCGCTGGTCGTTCCACACCGCCTGCATCGACCCGACCGCACCTGACGACGCGTCCTGCCGCAGAAACGTCGTGGTCCGCTCCTACGTGTTCTTCTAGCCCATCTTTACCCAATTGTGGGTCGCGATGGGTCGGGTCAGCCCGAAATTCGCTGATTTTGGCATATAACCGATTGATTCTTGGTCGAGATGGCTGATGTAGTGCCATAATATTGTCTATATGTGTTGCACCACACCGCGCCCCCCGCTACCGTGTCGGCATGTTCATCCGCCGCAC
>JAJDUQ010000024.1 GCA_022826505.1 Gammaproteobacteria bacterium | reverse complement strand
TCGACCTCGCCGACCACCACCTGCGCCTTGTCGAACGCATCCGCCATATCCCCCTTATAGACGAGGCGCTGCGAAAAAGCCAGACCCCAACCTCACGGTCATGCCGTCACCTCTTTGCAGCTAGCATGAAATAGCCCTGGTCGGACTCGGGTTTGCCAACTGGAATCGATGGATCGTGGAACGCATCGGTTCGCGCTGGAGAGACTGCCTTCGAGCACACCGCACGAGCCCTGCGTGTTCGCTGCCCAAGGCTGAATTCATGGTTTTCGTCGCGGCTCGGCGAACTGGGAATGGTCAGTCCCGTTCGAGCGCTGCGAACACCCGCTCGCGCACCTCCTCAAGGGTACCGAGCCCATCGATTTGCGATACGCGCGGTGCCGAATTCGGAGCGTCACTCTCCCATTCGCGATAGAACTCAATGATTGGCGCGGTCTGTTCATGGTAGACCTCGAGCCGGCGCCGCACCGTGGATTCCTCGTCGTCGTCCCGCAACACAAGGGGTTCGCCGGTCAGGTCATCGATCCCCTCGACCTCGGGCGGATTGAAACGCACGTGGTACGTCCTTCCCGAACCCGGATGTACGCGCCGTCCGCCCATGCGTTCGATGATGTCCTCGTCGGAAACCGTGATTTCCACTACTGCATCGAGCCGCACGTCTCGAGCGCGCATCACCTCCGCCTGCGGAATCGTGCGCGGAAATCCGTCAAACAGAAATCCGTTCATGCAGTCGTCGGCCGCAATGCGTTCCTCCACCAGGCTGACGATAATGTCGTCGGGAACGAGACGTCCTGCGTCCATTACAGCCTTCGCCCCGGTGCCGAGTGCGCTCCCGCTACGTATCGCCGCACGCAGCATGTCACCGGTGGAGATTTGAGGTATCCCGTAGCGTGCGGCGATGAATGCAGCCTGGGTGCCCTTTCCCGCCCCCGGTCCACCGAGGAGAACGACTCGCATCATGCAACTCCCACTGGCCAAGTGCTTTCGCCTTGCTACCCGAAACGTGCCCGTCGGCCGGTATCTCACACCAAGGGGTCTTCACTCTGTCCAACCCCGTCCCGTACCCTTCAGTCTCCCTTGTCTACACCAGTAGAACGTGTGGATACCGGCACCGTGGGTGTGGCCCCGGGTAACGGTGGCCCCGAGTATACGGCGGCGGAGCGCCCACGACGCGTTCGTTTGTCCGTTCGCTTTGCCGACGACCCCGTTCCCGGTCGCTCGTTCAAGGAGCCGTCGTGAAGCTTCATTCAGATGGCGTATCTTCAGGCAGACACAGAATCACCGCCTACGGCAGCGGATTCGTCACGGTGAACGAAACCACCTTCACGTCGACGCTGCTGGTCGGTCAGGATGCGCTCGCTACCGACTTTGCCGAGCGCGGACCCGATGACTTGAGCACCGCCACAATTGAACGAATTCGCGAACAGGACCCGGAAGTCGTCATCATCGGCACCGGTTCGCGTCACGTCTTCCCGGCGCGCGAAATTCTCGCGCCGCTGACGTTCAGCGGTATAGGAGTCGAAGTCATGTCGACTTCGGCGGCGTGCCGCACCTACAACATCCTCAGCGTGGAAGGACGCAGGGTCGTGGCGTTGTTGCTGCCTATCGATTGACGGAATTGCCGACTGGTACTCGCGCATGCGCAGACCGACTGCATGTGGTTCGCCGGTATCAGCCTCCTCACCGGCAGCATTCCAACGGAGGTCAATGGACCAGAATGCCCTTCAAATTCGGCTGGCATCCCGCAACACTCCCGGGCAGTTGAACAGCTACCGGTCGCGGCCGGACGAGGTGTCGCGTCTCCCGAGTGACGAGATCATGTCAGGGAAGGTACCGAAGGGGATCGACTGGTTTTCCGTCGCGACGAATCTCGAAATGCAGCATGATTCGGCCCTTGCCCGAACGTCCCATGTCGGCGATGTGTTCGCCGCCCTGCACCTGGTCCCCTTCCCCCACGTGCAGCCTCTCGTTGTGGGCATAGGCACTCAAGATGCGGCTGTCGTGCTTGACGATGACAAGCTTTCCGTAGCCGATGAGTCCACTCCCTGCATAGACGACGCGCCCGCGTGCGGCAGCCCGGACAGGTTGCTGGAATGATCCTTGAATGTCGACGCCCTTGTTGCCGCCTCGGCCAAAGCCCTTGATCGTCTTGCCGCTGGTGGGCGCCGTCCAACGTATGCCTGCGACCGTTCGGCCCGCAAGCTGCGGTACCACGGCTCGATTCGATGCCGGCTCTCGCGCGGGCTGCCGCGGTTGGGCCGGTGCCTCGCCGCCAACTCTCGAACGCGCCTTGGCTAGGAGTTTCGGTTCCAACACCGGCACGGTCGGTTGCAACTGTTCTGCAATCCGTACCGGAGGCTTCGACGCATGGTCGGGCGAGGACGGCGGCGCCGACGTGCTCGCCAGCGCCGGAGTGGCGCCAGATTTCGGGACCGATGCCGCCTTCGAGTCGACCTCCCCCCCGGCCTTCGGCGCAGGATCTGGCTCGGGCGGAACACTGTCACCCGGCTCCGGCACGAGGAGGCGTTGGCCGGGATGAATTGTGTAGGGTTCGCGAATTGAATTGACTTCAGCCAGCGTACGGTAGTCGAGACCGTGCCGCCAAGCGATCGAGTAGAGCGTATCGCCCCTGCCGACGACGTATGCGTGTCCACGACCCGGTACCGCCGGCTGACTGGGCGATTGCACCGGCGCGATTGCACCGCCACTGACACACCCGGCCACCAGTCCGGCGAGCAGAAACAGGCCGACCATACCCCCGACGACAGCGCCTACGCGGGCCACCCGGCGGGGTACGCACGAAAGCATGGCAGCGACGGTCACTGCTTTCCCCTGAGCATGGGAACGAAGCTCACGTCGGCAACCGAACTTTCCTCCACCCCCGATTCAGTACGTGTGAATACCTTCAACCACTGCCGGCGGGCATCACCAATGGGAATGACGAGCCGGCCGCCCACAACGAGCTGTTCGACAAGCTTGTCGGGAAGTCTGGGAGGCGCCGCCGTAGCGAGCACGGCGTCGAACGGACCGCATTCGGGCCAACCGAAGTTGCCGTCACCGTACTTGAACCACACGTTGTTCGTCTCGAGCGCACGCAACCGCTGGCGTGCCCGAGTGAGCAGCACATCGATCCGTTCCACGGTATAAACGCGCGAGACGAGCGAAGCCAGCACCGCGGTCTGATATCCGCACCCCGTTCCTATTTCCAGCACACACGACGGTGCCGGAGGAGCGACGATGAACTGAGTCATCAAGGCCACAATGAACGGTTGCGAAATCGTCTGTCCCATCCCGATTGGAAGTGCAATGTCTTCATAGGCACGACTCGCAAGCGCCTCATCGACGAAGATGTGGCGTGGCACGCTGCGAATGGCCTCGAGCACGCGTTCGTCGGTGATTCCATCGTCACGCAGACGCGACACAAGCCGTTCACGAGTGCGCATCGATGTCATGCCGGAACCCTCGAACCGGCTGATCATGGCAGCTCGAACTCCGAGAGCCAGTGCTCCATCGCACACAACGTCTGGTGCCGCGTCAAATCGACGTGCAGGGGGGTCACGGACACGTAACCGGCACGCAGCGCATCGAAATCGGTACCGGGACCGGCATCCTGCTCGGCTCCCGACGGACCGACCCAATACATGGGCTCCCCGCGAGGATCGATCATCCGGATGACCGGTTCCGCTCGGTGCCGGTGTCCAAGCCGCGTCGCTCGGAGTCCACGCAGTGCGCCGACCGCGACGTCGGGAACGTTGACGTTCAGTATGACGTTGTGGTCGAGCGGACGCTTGACGAGGCGCTCGACAAGTTGGACCGCGACCGCGGCTGCTGTTTCGAAATGGCGGCAACGTCGAGAAGCGAGAGACACGGCGATGGCGGTCAGCCCCAGCAACCGTCCCTCCATCGCCGCCGCCACGGTTCCCGAATAGATCACGTCATCACCGAGATTGGACCCATCGTTGATTCCCGACACTACAATGTCGGGTTCCGGATCCAGCAAACCGGTGACCGCCAGGTGCACGCAGTCGGTTGGAGTGCCGTCTACGCAGATAAATCCGTTGTCTGCGGTACGTGGACGAATCGGAGCTCTCAGCGTCAGCGAATTGCTCGCGCCGCTCCGGTCCCGGTCGGGAGCAACAACAATGACCTCTCCGAGCGACGCCAGAGACCGGGCCAGGCACCGAAGCCCCGGGGCCAGGTAGCCGTCGTCGTTGCTGACCAGGATTCGCATCGCTGGATCCGTCACCCGCAATCGGCGTTGAGGGCAAGAGGCCGACGTTCACGACCGAACGTAGTGGCGCTGGCCTCGTGATGCGTCGATTCCCCGCAATTGGTCGGGACCCGCCGATGTCCGCACCACCGCACGGCGACTCCAGCCGTGCAGTGCGCAGGCATTCCGTCCCTGTACCTAGCGATGTTTGCGGGATTCTCGCTCGTCCGCTGCAATGGCCGTGGACCTCTGGCTCCGAGACAGTCCTGAATCGATGACCGTCGAAGAGACCGCGACAAGGATGATCCGGTGCGGCCGTGTCAGGTCGAACTCCGAACGATAGTGTCGCCAAATACCCTGAACGGGCAGTGCGATTGGAAGACAATCCGAACGTCGTGTGTCCCGTCGAGTCGTTCCTGCTCCGTATGCGCCGATCCGGGCGCCGTACCACCCAACGACCGGGATTACCCGTTCGGGTTCGTACGGGTATCCCGAAATCCGACCGCCGCGCCGGTCAGTAGGGTAGACCGTGCGCTGACGCTCCCATGAACAATAGCATCGGAATCGACAGTAGCGTGTTCGTTCGTGACGCAAGCAGAGCAACCCGGCGGGCTCGGTTCTTCTCCTCGTCGGATGCGGAGACGATGCCCAGGACCTTCTTCTGGTTCGGCCATATCAAGACCCAGACATTGAACAACATGATGGTTCCAAGCCAAGCCCCCACTCCGATGACCTGACTGGCACCCTGCAGAGTGAAAGCATCCACGAGGCTCAGATGCGGGGAGCTTTCCAGCAACGCGGCACCCGACAGCCAGGTCACGACCGCGCCCCAACGGAACCAGACAAGTGCCCGCGGCGCCACGTACTTGTTGATCGCCGCAGGTCCAGGTCCGTCCTTGTCGGCATTCGCCGCGGCAATTGCGGGTACCTGGACGAAATTGAAGTAATAGAGCAGCCCGATCCACGTCACACCGGAAAGGAAGTGGACCCACCGCTCTATCGACAGCACAAGAACATCCATAGTCTGATCTCCTAGAAGTCTGTCTCAGTCACCCCACAATCGGCCCGCCACTCGTACGGACTCAAAACAGCGCGGCCAGGACCAACGCCAGGATGACGCCGCCGACGATGGTTCCAGTAATGCTGTCCAATGGATTCATGCTCCCCTCCATCGCTGGTCTGATCGCTACAGAATCGCCATGAGCCCCGCCACTGGTGCTGCATGGAGAACGTCTCGCAATTCTACGCCGGGAATCCACCGAAATTCCATGCGCATTGGATGTCTCAACAGGGCTATTTCATGCTAGCTGCAAAGAGGTGACGGCATGACCGTGAGGTTGGGGTCTGGCTTTTTCGCAGCGCCTCGTCTGCGGATTCCAGAGCAAAGTGATCACTCATTCCACGGCAAAGTGATCACCGATTCCAGAGCAAAGTGATCACTCATTCCAGAGCAAGGTGATCACCGATTCCATCGGCAAAGTGATCACTTTCGGGGTGTGCACCGCACC
>JAJDUQ010000307.1 GCA_022826505.1 Gammaproteobacteria bacterium | reverse complement strand
GCGGTCGGCGAAGCGGCGGATGTCGGCGACCGCGAGGGTCTCGTGCGGAGTCGCGTCGCCCATGTCCGCGAGCGTCCTGCCGAGCGCCATGAGCCGGTCCTCGATGACGGCCCGGACCCGTGCCGGGTTGTCGGGGTTCATCGCCTCCCGCATCATGCCGTTCAGCACGCTGCGTTCGGCGGCGTCCTGCACCGCGCGCCGGTAGCCGTCTTCGGGCTCGGTGTTGCCCCAGGTCTTGTCGACGAGCCGGTCGAGGACCTCCGCGAGCCCCGGCTGGTCCGGGTCCATCGCGTGGTTGTTCACGAGGCGCGCCATCCGCTCCGGGTGCAGCAGGAGCTCCACCGTGTAGTCGGCCGAGGTGTCGGCGACGGCCAGCGGATCGAAGACGAGGCCGGTGTGCCCGTCGAACGTCTCGCTGCCCGTTTCCCGGTAGGCCGGGGGCGGGATCAGCTCCACGATCCGCTCCGGGAGCGCCAGGAAGTCCGTCTCCAGCCGGGCGCGGCGTCTCCGGATCGTGGTCCCCGAAGGGGTCGGGCCGCCGGCCGACTTCGACGTGCTGGCGGAACAGGTCACCCGCGTGCCTCCCGGCGACGACCCCTTCGCCGCCGCGCGTCCCGACGCCGGCTGCGTCGTGATCGACCACGGGGAGGCGTCCTTCGTGGCGCGCATCGGCCTGAACGCGGCGCGCTTCCTCTCGACGATGGCCGGGTTCTCCTGCCCCGTCCTCATTCCCGGCGGCAGCTTCCCCTGGGAACGCCTCGTCGTCCCCGTCACCGATGTGGAGGGCACCCTCCGCGCCGCCGACACCGCCATCGGCCTGTCACGCCAGTTCGCGTGCCCCTGGCGGCGGTCGTGGTGACCCCGCCCTCCTTCATCGGCCGCGGCCTCGAAGACGGCGCCGACGTCGCCTCGTTCGTCTCGACCATCGAGCGGATGGCCGACCTCTACCGCGTCCGGGTCCCCATCATCCCCGCCGAGGGCAACCCCCCACGCCAACTTGGCCGCCTCACCGGCCCCCGCGACCTCATCATCCTCGGCTACGACCAAGGCCACGCCGGCTCCTTCTTCCGCCCCGACCCCGCCGTCCACATGATGATCCGCGCCCGCGCCTCCGTCCTCGCCCTCCCCATCCCCGTCCACCACTAGCCGGAACCGCCCGCGTCCCCACCGGCTGGGAACGCCGGTCTCCAGACCGGCACGCGGGCCGAAGGCCCGCAGGCGGCTCAACGCGGCTCCGCGGAATGCCACACACGGATGGGAACGCCGACCGCCGGTCGGCACGGGGCCCGCAGGGCCGCAAGCGGCTCAACGCGGTTGCGCGCGATGGCGCACACGGCCTGGAACGCCGACCTATGGTCGGCAATCTCGTCATTCCATCCCGTTTCGAAGAATGCCACCGTAGTCTCTTAGTGAGGATGTCTTGTCAGTGGTTTTTCCTGGCTGGACCCGAAGGACTCTCGGGCATACCGTGTGTCGGGCGTTGACTCAGCTCCCGTCGAGGCTCGCCATGCCGTATTTCTGGTATCTCAACCGCAACGCCGCGTGACCGCCATCCAGTGTCGCTATCACATGCTTCGTGATCGACGAGGCGCTGGTACATAGGAATCCGCGGGCGCCCACCTTGCCCGTAGAACCATCGCTATCGAACATCACAATCTGCTCCGCGTCAGTCAACACGACGAGATTCGCGTTGTGGGAAGTGAAGGCGATCTGCCGTGCGCGCTTGTCTTCCAGCAACGCAGGCGCGATGGTGTCCGCAATGTGTCTGTTGTCCAGATTGTCCTCCGGCTGGTCGACGATCAGGGGACCCTCCTGCAACTTCAACAACAACGGAAAAATCGCAGTGCACCGCTGGCCTGCCGACAGATGGTCAATCGCTCTGTAGTCTTCGTCGCCCTGCCCAACGTCGAAGGAGATGGTCAAGTCGTCACCTTCGAAGATCGCCAGATAGTCGCTGAAGGCAACCGAAGAAAGCAACAGCGGAAATCCTTTTACCAAGTCTCTTCGTGTGCTCTCGTATGCCTTCGCCAGCCTGGCGTGATGTCTCTCCGCATCCCCGAATCGTTGGTTCAGCTCTCCAAAGACATTGGCCCCGTCGGGGTTTCCACTGCCAATTTCGTCGAACACGCTTCGCCGCACACGTGGAGCCACGTCCAAGCGCACGCCATAGTCCTTCAGCTGTGTGGCTAACTCGCCTACGCGCGTCTTCCTCAAAGCGGTTTGCGAGTCCAACGCGCCCGCAACGTCGCGACACAACTGGACCAGCGAGCCCAGAAGATTCTCCAATCGGCTTTGTTCCTCACCCATCCTCTGTTCAAGTGCGGGCAGTTCTCGAGTTTGGTCAAGCACCTGGCGATGTGTCTCCAACAACCGGCGTTGTTCATCGGAGAGTTGCGCGACCGCTGCGTCGTACTCGGCGGCGAACTGGCTGAACGCCTTCCTCATCTCCGTGTTCTTCGCCGCGAGTTCGGTCGCGTATCCCGCGATTGTGGCCCGGTGTTCACTCGCGAAATTCCCAGCGTGGGAGCGAATTCCCGCCACGATCTCAGACGCATAGTCGGCGAAGCCGACTATGGGTGAGCTACCGGTTAGAGAAGGAATATCCGGCACGAATCCGGTGGTCTCCCAGTTCGGCTCGACGTCCCGGCGCTCCTCGAGCCAGACGGCAAGACGTCCTATTGCGTCGCGCTGTCGATTGGCGGTCTCGTATGTGTCCTTCAGTTCGACCAGATTGGCGTCCGTAAGTTCTCGAAGACCCGATCGCAAGTCTCTAAGCCTTCCCACGCGGTTTCGGAGCGATCGGTACCCCGCATAGCGGTTCACAACTTGTTCATGGAGCGACCGAATTCTCCCCATCGCGTCGTCGGCCGCCTCCTGTAGCTGTCGGATCTCCTCTCTGTCCGCAATCGTATCCAAGTAAGCCTGCCGTACGTCCGGGTCGGTAGCTGCCTGTTCAATCTCATGCCACCCGAGAATGAAGGACGGAAACATCAACGCGTCTGGATTCCGAAGCTCCTCGCATCTGTCGTCCTCGAACACCAGTCTGAAGACATCGGGCGTACTCACCGAGCGTTCGATGAGAACCTTCGCACCATCCTCGCGTTTCACCAAGACTCGCACCGTACCGCCCTGTCCTAGGATGTGTGAAAGGTGAGAGTGCACTTCCTCCCTTCGCGACTCCGGAACCAACGCCCCTAGGGCGAACCTCAGGCATTCTAATACGGACGTCTTGCCGGATCCCTTCACTCCGATGAATGCGTTACAGTGAGGTGACAATGACAGCCAGAAGTCGGTGAGAAACTGTCCCCTGATATTGACGCCGATGATGTAGCTGGCAGGCACAGTCGGCTCTACGAGTGACACGCGTGACGGAATCTCTAGTCCCGCCTTGAGTTCTCTGAACGTCGGCGACTCCATCTGCACCCATGTCACCCGCTCGCCGATGCCACTGACCTCGTGGGCATCGCTCGAACGGATGCAGGTCTTGTGTAGCCTTCCCGTCTCGATGTGGTCTCCATCGAAAAATCCAGCCGTCTTCAAGTCAGTTACTTCGAGCGCCGTGAAATGCTCTCTTGCCAATTTCAAGAATTCCGCGTCCATGAAGATATCGTCGATGCTCCGACTCTTGAACGCGTCATGCTTCTGGTGGAGGTGCGCGGGAATGATCAGAGCGTTCGCTTCCTGCAACGTATTGCAGATGTCCGGTAACGGCGCGGTCAGTCCAGGAATTCTCTTGCCCGAGACGTCTCTTATCTCGTTCTCGCAACGCTGGGTTAGGTGTTTGAACCAGTAGTCTGCATCCACCTCCGGACCGAAGCCGGCAAGCAGGTGAAAGAAGGCTTGTTTTTGAACCTTTGACTTCGGCTTGGACCAAGCGTCGACGAAAACGTTTAACTCCGTGCCCCGTAGGATAGTCTTGCCGCTGCGCTTTGCCAGCTCCTCCACGAACGCTGCATCGGGCAGTTTGTGGTGGTCTGTGAACATCACAACATCGACGGGCTTCACTAACAGGTGGGAGGCCGCGTCATCCAAGGCCGTCTCCTTGTTCCCAGCGAAGTCATGACTCGCCGGCGAGTGATTGTGCAGATCGACGATCTTCCACTGTCCGAATCGCGCTTGGGAAAAACGCCGAAGGCTGGCTTCGAATTCATCAATTGCCGGCATTGTTCGACTCGTTCCTATGCTGCTCTGGCTTCATCCGACATGGCCATCGGCACGACCAGGCAACCGCTTCCGCTTGTCCACACCGCCCTTGGAGAATGACGCGGCCAGCACCGCCAAGCACTTGCCCAATACCAGCCGGATGGTCAAACAGCCGTCCGACCATTACGGTAGACAATCCGGCATGCGGCGACATGGACAGTCCGGCTTCGTCTCGCGGTATTGAATGGTATCAGCCCGGGTAAGGTGGAGGCTGCGCGATCGCGTTCCAAACCGCGGTGGCTAGGCGCTGTGCCGCGGCCACGGCGCCGGCCGTTCTCCTGTGACGCGTCGCTGTTGCCTTTCGTCTGCACCCGTCCCGGGCTTCCGCTGGCGTGCGAGTTCCAACGCCACCCCCGGCGGTTGGGAACGGCCAGGCGCGCCGCATCAAAGAAAGTGAATCGCGGATGGAGACCCCAGCAGACAAAGGTGCCGCCACGTGGATCGGGCGATGCGGAATCACTGTTGTGCGAGCAGCCACACGCCGATCCCGCTCACCGTCTTCGTGCCTAGCACCTACTCCAGTTCCTCGAAGTCCGAATGCCACTAGGCCTCTTGGATCACGCGCAGAAACGAGCGTTCGTTCTCGTTTTCGGCAAGGGAGGTCGGGGTCCAGCCGAACCGTCTCTTCTTGTAGAGACCCTGCGCAGCGTCGTCACGGACCACCACGGTGACTTCGACCTCGATGCCGTCGCTATGCAGTAGCGTTACTGGCTACATGCGATGAGAGACGGCGAGAAGATCGAAGGAACGTTGTTGGACGGGGATGAGTTCGGGATCGATGATGAAGGTTGGGCCTTGGTCGGAAACCTCCATCTCGTTTGCGGTGGGGGTTCCGAGTTCGGCGAGCAGGTCCCGGAAGCTATGGACCGGTAGGTCGTCGAGGGTGCGCTTGCGCGCGGCCTTGTCGCGGGCGGCGACTGAGCGCTGGGCAGGCTGGACGATCAATTCCGGGGCCTGCCGACACGGACATGCGTCAACGCCCCTCGGTTCTGCCAAGCGCCGTGATGGCCCCGCCAGCTGGGAACGGCGGTCCGGCACTGTGAAAATGCAGCCGGACCAAAACCGCGAACTCCCGATGGAGCATGATGACGCTGCGGCCTGGAACGCCGGCTTCAGCCGGCACGCGGCCCGCGTGCCGCAGAGCGCGTAGGACTGTTCAGAACGCACGGCGCACCCCGCGCGACCAAGCCTCTCGAGTGATCACTTCCCCTCTCTGTCAACCGGCGGGGTGGCCCAGTTTTGGATGTCGCTTGACAGGCGGAGGCATGCGTCAATTCCGAGGTCTCCCGGCCAAGGCATGCGTCTATCGCCGCTAGCGCGATGACCGCGGCGGGTTAGACGGATGTGGTTGACTGCGCCGATTGGTTGGTGGATTCGGGGCGCGCGGCGAACTGGTTGATCCAGGCAGCGACATTGCCGAATCGGGCACGCGAGAGGTGGATGGCGCGGGCGACCTGGTAGATGGAGAGGCCGCCCCGCGCGAGCAGACGAACGAGATTCTTCGTATGGATGCAGGCGAAGACCTGCCAGAGCTGGTCGCGCTCGACAGGGCTGAGATCGGCCGCGCGGAAGATGCGGCCGAGCGCGGCGCCATGGGGGCGGTTCGGATAACCCGCGAGATAGCTGGCGGAAAGACCGGCAAAGAACAGGTCCGGATTCTCCGGGGTGCCGGGCGGTCTGGCGCGGGCGTGAGGATGATCGAAGCAGCTCAGGGGAAGAGGGTTGCGGGGAAGGCGTTTCTCAGGATTGAAACCGAAGCAGCGGGCGGGTTTCTCCGGTCCGCCGATGAGAGAACCGTGTTCGCCGAGGCCCTCAGCTCTCGGGTCACCGGCCCGGCTCAGACATTCCTCAACCGCCTGCCGTTCGGCAGCCGCCCACAGCTCTTCAGGCGTCGATTCGTGTTCCGGATCATCGGGCGGGGGATGGAAATAGAAGTGACGGATCTTCACGACCTTGAGCATTGCTTGTATGCCTTCAGCGTTCCCAGGGGGTGTCGGTTCGGAAAGATCTGGACGGAGGGACGCTCCCGGCCCCCTGTGACCCACAACGAATGGCGCGTCACCCGCGCCGCGGTGGTGTGGACGTGGGTAAGTCGCCGACGAGTTTCTCAATCCGGCGCGCCAGTCCGTCGAATTCCGAGCACTTGCGTCGGATCGTGGCCAGGTTTCTTGTCGCCTCTCGAGTCAGGATCGTGCGCCCGCCATCCGGTCGGTCGGCGAGGCCGCGATCCCTCGCCAATCGTTCGAAGTACGTCTCCTTTACGTGTAGCTCCGCTCGGATCTCCTGCCAACGCCACTGCGAGGGGAGGCGAAGCCCCGCAAGGGTCCACGTTTCCAGTTCCTCCCGGGCGTTTACTGCGATGAACCGGGGGCCAAGTTCTTGCTCAAGCTGATCGAGGCGCGCTCTTCTGCCTGATTCGCCGTCTCGGTCCACGCAAAGCACGAAGAGATCCGTCATCGGATAACTCGCTGTGATTTCGCGGAGTCGCTCGACTTTCAGGGCTTCCTCTACTCCCCCGAGATTCGGCTGGCGACAGACTACGAGCTTGGCCCTCGGCTTCCCGAGCTCCGCGAACAAACGAGTAAACAGTGGACCGAGGATGTACTGGTCGTAGGTGAAGTCCTCAGGAATGATGAGGACTCTCACCGGACAGCTTTTTCAAGTGAATCGTCCGATTCACGATCCTCTTCATCCTGGAGATACAGGGCGTCCTCCATCCATCCATTCCGAAGGAGCCGGCCGAAGCCTTGCGTTCGGCGCAGGCGCCCAGCGTCAGGGAGATCCTGGAGGCGATGCGCAGACACAGAGTTACGTCCTCTGATCCTGGCCAGGACCGTAGAGTCCTGGAATGTTCGATCGTTGATGTGGTCGAGGACTTCAGGGGAGTGAGTCGTTGCGATGACCTGCCGTTCGTTCGCGCCGACATGCTGCTCAAGCAGACGCACCAAGAGCCAGACCCGGCTCGGGTGAAGACCGGTTTCGAGCTCATCCAGGAAAGAGGTGGCATGCTCCTGGGCACCGAAAACCGCGGTCAGTACCGCCATGAAGCGCAGCGTCCCGTCGGAGACATTGTGGACACCGAAGCGCCCGCCATTCCGTTCCTCCACCTCGATATGAACGCGTCCGTCCGGATCTTCGAAGAACCCCAGGTCCTGAATGTCGGTGGGCGTAAGTTCATGGAGCCATTCAACGACAGACTCCTTTCTCTCCGGGTCCTCGCATACCTGCCTGAGGACCGACGGGAAATCCCGCCCGGATTCCCCCAGGACTTCTGCTCCCTTTGCCCCCGGTCCTCGGAGATCGCGGGGCACGAGCGCAAAGCATCGAATCTGCTTCAGTACGCCCCAGAGGTAGAGGATGTAACCGAGACACGCCTCTGGAACGTCGCCAGCAAACAGACTGCCGAAGAGAGCGGTAAGGCTCTCCCGCCGGTTGTCCATGGGTTCGAGCTGGCCGTTGTTCCGTCTCACGTACACCGGTGCCGTCATCTTGTCCTTGGGCTTGACGACCGGAACTTCGGGGTGATCCGAGCGAATGAGGATCACCTCACCGTCGCCGCACAGTTCTTCGTGGACCACACGGAAGGCTTGCTCCCTGGATCCCGAGGCACCGAACGCGATTGCATACCGGAGGGTCTCGCCATCCGGTGCAACGAATGTGGCGTCTATCGCGCTCGTTTTGGCGCCGGATCGGATCGGCCGCTCAAGGCCCTTGAGGATGGGGTCCAGATCCAGTTGTGTCGCGATTCCAGAGAGAACCCGCAGCGCATCGCCAACATTGCTCTTCCCGGTGGCGTTCTCGCCAGCGACAACGCTGAATGGCCCAAATCGGATGGTCGTGTCCCCGAAATTCTTGAAGTTCCTGAGACGGAGAGACTGGATCATGGGGGGGCCGGGCACCGTGCGGCCAACGGTCAAGCCGAGATTATGCCCGTTCGGTCTGTCTCGGGTCAGGCTCGAGGAGCCGGCCACGGCTCCCTGACCCATACCCCTGGGAGCGACGTGTCGCAGTACTCCATGCGCGCCTGGTGCCGCTCGAACGGGTTCTTCCGCCTGAGCGCCGCCCCTGCATGAACGCGTGGGAGAAGGACAACAGCAGCGCCGAATTGGCCTCCAACGTGTGCGGCAAGGTGCTCCGGCTCTCCCCGTCCTACTCCTTCACCGAGTCCGCGAAGCCCGGCTTCCCGGTCATCACCGCCCGCGCCCACAAGCCTCCCGGGTCATCACTCTCCCTCGTGCAATACCGAGGTCTCCTGACGGGAGCTGGGTGCGATAGCGGAGCCGGTGAGTTCGAACTTGGGGCGATACGAAAGCCTGCGGCTTCGAGCCTGGGGCGATACGGGATTCGGCGGGTTCAAGCCTTGGGCGATACGCGAGCCGGTGGACCCGAGCCTGGGGCGATACGAGAGCCTGCGGGTTCCAGCTCTGGGCGATACGGGATTCGGCGGGCTCAAGCCTTGGGCGATACGGGAGCCGGCGGGTTCCAGCTTTGGGCGATACGGGAGCCGGCGGGCTCAAGCCTTGGGCGATACGACAGCCGGCGGGTTCCAGCTTTGGGCGATACGGGATTCGGCGGGTTCAAGCCTGGGGCGATACGGGAGCCGGTGGAGACGAGCCTGGGGCGACATGCGTCAATTCCGGGGTCTCCCGGCGCAGGCATGCGTCAAGGCCCTTCGGTTCTGCCAAGCGCCGTGATGGCGCCGCCGCTTGGGAACGGCGGTCCGCCGCTGTGAAAATGCAGCCGGACCACAACCGCGAACTCCCGATGGAGCACGAGGAGGCTGCGGCTTGGAGCGCCGGCTTCAGCCGGCACGCGGCCCGCAGGGCCGCAAGCGCGTAGGGCTGTTCAGGACCCACGGCGGACCCAGCCGCAGAC
>JAJDUQ010000115.1 GCA_022826505.1 Gammaproteobacteria bacterium | reverse complement strand
CGATGGCCATGGTGCGCTCCTCTCAGTGCCAAGTACGGGGGCGAGTGCGCCGGCGCACCGGCGGGCGTCGCCAGCGCAGGCGCACGAACTCGCTGACCGGGCGCGTACAGAAGTGGCAGTGCATCGGGGGGGCCGGTTGGGGGGACATCGGCACACTCGCCTCGCGCTCGGGAACTCGATGGCGAACGAGTGCAGCACCGCTCGGGGGCGCAGCGGAACCGTGATGCGTCACTTTTTCTCGGCAGGCCCCCTCGCGGCGCCGGTAACGCCGCTGGCGCTCGGCATGACAGTGCCGGCCGCGTCGAGAGTGCTGATACCGGCGCCCCGCCGCGCGCAGCGACTCACGCCGAGCGAGGCCGCTACAACCCGCCGCGCAGTAGCGCTGCCCCCGGTCACAGCGCGAGCAGATGAGCACCTGGCGCTTGCACCGTGCACACAGGAACAGCCGGGCATCGTCCATCGCTCCTCCCGGCGGGGAGGGCTGGACGATCCGCGATCACCGGGCAATACTGCCCTTGGAGCCGTACGCCAGTGCGGGTCTGGGCGCAGCCTCGGACGTGACCGGCAAGTCAGTGCAGTCCGAGGCTGCGTCGGCCTCCTCGCCGATTCCGATCTCACTGCAACTCACGAGCGCCGTCATCGCAGGTGCACGAGGCGACGGCGTCCTGTGACCGGCACCATCAGTTCAGGTGGGAACCAACGACACGCCCGCCGCGGGGCGCAAAGACGATCCCGAGCAGGTCTGATGCGACTCGCCAGAGTCAACTCACGAAGGCTGTTCGCCAAATATGCGCGGTTCTACGCAGCCGCCAACACCGAGTGTGCGCAAGGCGCGCCTGCCCGCTTCGGGCGGCGGCGCCAGGCTCCGCACTCACCGGCGCCCTGGATGGCGGACCGGCGTGACGAGCTCTTCGGTCGGCGCTTCGCGGTGACACCCGCTGGAATCGTCGGCTACGATCAGAGCCTTGGGAGAGCCCGACGTCGACAGCTTGAAACGCGGAGACACGGTAGTCGACCGGAGCCATGCGGGGACGCACTGTGAAACGCTGCACAAGACTGATTGTCCTCGCGTCGCTCGCGAGCGTGTCGGCGGGCGCGAACGCGGCCGATTTCAGCTACAGCTACCTGGAGGTCACGGCAGACCTGTCGAAAACCGAAAACACGGCGCAAGCGCCGTTGCAGGACGATGCGGACGGACGGCTGTTCGGGATCGCGGGCTCCTGGGAAGTGTTCGATGCGTTCTATGTCAAGGGCGCATGGTCGAGGGAAACCAAGGAGTTCGGCAACGAGGTGGCGGGCACCCCAGTAGACCTGGACAGTCGCCAGACCATGACCACGCTGGGCGCGGGATATCACGTCGAGACGGGCGAACGGACCAGCTTCTACGCAGAAGCGCTGATGATTGTGGACTTCGAGGTTGAGCATTCGGTCCCGCTCGTTGTGCCATCGGCGTTCGTGCCGCCGACGGTGACGACGACGCAGTCCGTCATCGAGGGCGACGGCCTTGGCGGCGCCCTCGGCATACGCCACTGGGTCTCCGAAAACGTGGAGCTCGAAGGCCAGCTTTCGCGCATCCATACCTCCGGAGACGTGCCGCGCACCGGCCGGGAGATCTCGGACTCGGAGACGATGCTCAGGATTGCGGGGCATGTGCACGCGGGCGGCGGGCTGTCCGTCGGCGGGTATCTCTCCTACAGCAAGCACACCGACGACAACTTCGACAACATCAGGAAGCTCGGCGTCTCGCTGCGCTACCATTTCTGAGTTCGCCCCTGGCGCCGGTGTCGGTGGCGGACGCGCGGGTCGAGGAAGGCCCGGGCGCGGTGCTGTCCTTCGCGGGACGCGGGCTGTCGCTCTCGTTGACGCCGGCCTGGGGCGCGGACTCGGGCGGGACCGACCGGCTGTGGTCGGCGAGCGAAGCGGTGGCGCTTGCGCCGGCGAACGACGGCGCGAATCCGCAGGCCCGGCTGGAGGCGGAGGCCGCTGGTAGGCGGCGTGGGCTGCCGGAATGCAGTCGCAGGACCGCGCGTCGGGGCGAGCAACTCGCGCAAGCGCTGCTCGGGCAGCTCTGCCGTGATCGTATCGCCATCGGCCCGCACCGTCTGGTCCGGTTCGGTCGTTGGCGCATCGACGATTTCTCCGCCAAGCTGGACGGACCACTATGCAGTCGCTCAATGCGCCGCTGCGACGCAGTTGCGATCGCCCGCCCGGCCTGACCACCGAACGGTGCTTCACCAGCCTGTGTGACTGGCGTTGAATCGTGAGGTGATCCTCTTCAGATCTTGACGAATACGATGCCGTTTTCGACCTTGACGGGATAGGTGCACAGGTCGATGCGCACGGGCGCGCGCAGCGCCTTGCCCGTGCCGATGTCGAACCGCCCCTGATGCAGTGGGCATTCGATGACGGTGCCGATGACGACTCCGTCCGCAAGTGGGGCCTGCTGATGGGTGCAGTATCCGTCGGTGGCGAAAAATCCCTCTTCCGTGTGGTAGATCGCGAACGGCCCGCCATCGTGATCCCAGCGGATGAGATCCTCCTCGTCGATGTCATCGGCCGCGCAGGCCTCGATCCATTCGCTCACGGCACGCCCTCGCATTCAGATTTCGTTGGAAAGAAGCGCCTCTTCGAACGGGTAGCGCGACAGAGCAATCGGACCCGACTCGGTGACGAGGACCTGATCCTCGAGCTTGACGCCCTCGACGCCGCCGATTTCACCGACATAGCTCTCGACGCAGATCACCATGCCGGCCTCCATCGAAGCCCCCGCAGCGCCGAGGCGATCTCCGCGATCCGCGAAGCACCGGTTCAGCCCGCGTCGTGCAGCGCTGACGAAAACAAGTCGGTCAGCCGCCCACCGTCAAGCTTGTCTCCAACCCCGATCAGAACAATGCGGCTGGCGAAGGTCGAGGCGGCAGTGCGAGGAGCCTGGGCGATTGACAGGTGCTCTCCACTCAACTGGACAGTCATGGTCTTGTCCGGTGCGTCACGAAACCTCACGAAGCCCTTGACTCTGGCGACCAATGGTGTGATCTCCCTGAGCACCCTTTCCAGGGATTCACGCTTGAACACGGCGGAGGTCTCAAAACTCCAACTCCAGAATGTGTCATCGTGAACGCCCATCAGGCGGTGGGATTGGTTCGCATGCGACTCGTCATTGCCGTTCTCCACGTTCCTTGCCGGTCTGGCCGTAGTCGAAGGGGCGGCGAAATCGTCGCGAGGCGCGAAGACGAGATCGAGTGGCGCACAGCCGAACGCCGTTTCGACAATCCGTGTTTTCTTGAAACGCTCCTCCAGCCATTCGCGAAGTTCGGATAGATACTCCGATGACACCAGATCCCGCTTGTTGAGGAGAAGCAGTTCGGCAGCTTCGAGCTGGTTTCGGACGGT
>JAJDUQ010000090.1 GCA_022826505.1 Gammaproteobacteria bacterium | reverse complement strand
GCTCGGCTACGCGGACACCATGCGCTTCGTGATCCTCCCCCAGGCGATCCGGCGCATCCTGCCGGCGCTCGGGAACCAGTTCGTGTACATGCTGAAGATGTCGTCCCTCGTTTCGGTGATCGGCATGCAGGAGCTGACCCGGAAGGCGAACGAGCTGGTGGTGACCGAGTATCGGCCGCTCGAGATCTATACGATCCTCGTCCTCGAGTACCTGGTGCTGATCCTCATCGTGTCCGCCGGGGTGCGCTGGCTGGAGCGGCGGATGCGGACCGACGAGCGCCAGTAAATGACCGCCCGGCGGGGACGCAAGTCGAAGCCGAGCACGAAGCGAATGGAGGAGTGGGAACGGTGACCGCCTGGATCAGGATGCTTTCGGACGAGGAGGCGGGCGACGATCTGCGCGATGCGCTCGCCCTCGCGCGCACCCCGCACGGGACGGTGGACAACGTCATGCGGGTCCACTCCCTTCGGCCGAACACCCTTCGGGGGCACGTGTTCCTCTACCGCGCGACGCTGCACGACGACGCCAACACCCTCCCGACGTGGCTCCAGGAGTGCATCGCCTCCTGGGTATCGATCCTCAACGACTGTCCCTACGCCCTCGCGAACCACTGGGCGAACGCGCACCATCTCATCGGCGACGACGGCCGCGCGGATCGGATCGAGGCGGCCCTCGCGGCCCGCCGTCCCGAGGACGCCTTCGAGGGCCGGGAGCTCGCCCTCATGCGATACGCCGAGAAGCTCACCCTGCGGCCGGGGGACATGGAGCGGGCGGACGTCGATGCCCTCTTCGCGGCCGGGCTCGACGACGGGGAGATCCTCGAGGCCAACCAGATCGTCGGCTACTTCAACTACGTCAACCGGTGCCTGAACGGGCTTGGGGTCACCACCGAAGGCGACGTGGTCGGCTACTACGCGCAGTCGTGAGTCTCTGCCGGCCGCTCCCGGCTGCGGCCGGTGCGCGGCAGCGCCCAGGGCGTGTTCCCGCCAATAGGCCAAGAAACGCACCGGATTCGAATGACGCTCGGCGAAGCAGGTAGGTCGATGAGATGGTCTCCTCCCTCTTACTACAACGGCGTCGGATGCGCCAAGATGGAAATTCAACCAACCATCTGCGGACAAGAGGGGGAGACCATGGGCGAGCTTTACGACGATTGGCCTGGACTTGGCAAAGCACGTGTTTCACGTGGTGGGCAGTGACGCTCGGGGGAAGGTGCTGTTTCGCAAGGTCCTCAGGCGCGGTCAGGTCCGGAGGTACTCTGCGCACGTGCCGTCGTGCGTGGTAGGGATGGAGGGATGCGCGAGCGCGCATTACTGGGCGCGCGAGCTGCGGGGGTTCGGTCACGAGGTTCGGCTGATTCCGGCGCAGCACGTCAAGGCGTGCGTTCGCGGGAACAAGAACGACTACAACGACGCGCGGGCGATTGGCGGGTGGCGGGTCGACCCCGCCCGCCCGGCGGTGATTGTCGGTACCGTCGACATCGTCAGTTCGCGGCTCCCGTTCTCGGGTTACGGGGACGGCCGCCGGTCGCGCCGATCGGTGCACGCGGGCTCGCTCGGCCACGATGCCGTTGTCGTCGTCGACGAGGGCCACCTGTCGCCGGCGGTGGGGGAGTTGCTGCGCGCGAGCTCGCGGCTCCAGGACTGCCCGGAGTTCCGGTCGATGAGGCTATCGGCCGGGAGTGCTGCCACCGGACCGGCGCTCCGGCTCTTGAGTCAGGACCGCAAGAGGGCGGGGGTCCGCCGGCGTCTCTTCGCCCGCAAGACCGCGCGTTTCGAGCCTATCGCGAGGGGAGGGGACCTCGTGGCCGCGATACGCAAGGCCGCCGCGGCCCACCGCACCGGCGCGGTCGCGGTCTTCGTGCGGAGCGTCGCACACCTAAGACGGACGCGACCGCCACTTCCCCGCGAGCCCTTGTCGAGAGGGCGCGACAAACCCATCGGTTGTGTGCAGCGCCGTCTCGAGCGTGGCGGTCGGCACGGGCAGCGAGCCGGAACGGCACGTCCGGTAACGCGAGCCGGCCTCGAGCGTAGAAGGGGAGGGCAGTCCTTTCGTGTCTTTGAATCACAACGCCTTTGTAATACTTTGATTACGATAGGTAATACTACAAGGTGATCCGACTGGCCGGCACTACTGGTCGCCACTACATCACAAACGAACGTTTACGACACATGCTGATTGGTTACGCACGCGTCTCGAAGGCCGATGGCTCCCAGAGCCTCGACCTCCAGCGCGATGCGCTCGTCGCCGCGGGCGTTGCGCCGGGGGCGATCTACGAGGACGAGGCTTCGGGCAAGCGCGACGGCCGCCCCGGGCTCGACGCGTGCCTCAAGACGCTCCGCGCGGAGGACACGCTCATCGTCTGGAGGCTCGACCGCTTGGGACGTGATCTCCGCCACCTCGTCAACGTCGTCCAGGAGCTCGCGGACCGCGAGGTCGGATTTAGGGTCTTGGCAGGGCAGGGCGCGCAGATCGACACCACCACCCCAGCGGGTCGACTCGTTTTCGGCATCTTCGCGGCACTCGCAGAGTTTGAACGCGAGCTCATCCGCGAGCGCACGGTCGCCGGCCTCGCCGCCGCCCGCGCTCGGGGAAGAAGGGGAGGGCGGAAGTTCGCCCTGTCCAAGGCCCAAGTCCGACTTGCTCAGGCCGCGATGAAGAACCGCGACACACCTGTCTCCGAGCTGGCTGCGGAACTTGGCGTCAAGCCCGTCACCTTGTATCGGTACGTCGGGCCGACCGGGGAGCTGCGCGAGAACGCCAAGCGCGTGCTTGGTGCGCGATAGGCTCTCGGAATCGGCGGAAGCCGTCTCCGACGATACGAAGAAACCCGACCGTCCGCCACGCCCACTCCTGGCGACGGTGGCACCCGAGTTTGACTCCTCCCCCACCCGGGCGATGTGAACGCGCCGGCAACCGGCTGGCTGCGCCCGATGAGCGTGCGAAAGGGCAGGTAGTGGTGGGCGGACATCAGCTCGTCCCTGCGCCGGCGTGCGCGTACGCCGACCGTCGCATGCACCGTGACCTCGCGCAATCGTTGGGCGAGCGTGTCGGGCATCGCAGGGACCTCGTCCCCGCCGTCGATGCACGAGTATGCGCAGCGCGGGGGGATGGTCCAGTCAGGCGTTTTCCATCGCAGAATCAATAGGATGACGTCGTGGCCGAAGCGGATTGTGGATCTGGAGAACGTGTTCGTCGTTGATACGATTTGTTGAAATCAGTATGGTGCCAGTCTGACATCATGGGTGCGCGGCGGGCCGAACATGGCGGATGGAGTTCCCCCGACACGAAACGCGAACGGACGGGATCGGGTCGCGATCACGGTGCGGGTTCCTGAGCCGCTGCTGCGTCGGATCGACCGCTACATCGAGACCAGAGACGTTCCGATCTCTCGCAACAACTGGCTTCTCGAGGCGGCGGTCGAAAAGCTCGACCGGCGGAAGGCGCAGCGGAGGGACGGGGATGGCTCGTAGCGATCTTCTCGTGTCTCTGGTTCGTGCGGGCGCTTCGGGAAACAGCAAGGAGCTCACTACTGCGGTCGAAGCGATCATTGCTGAGGAACGTGCGAAGCAGCACAACATTCTCGCCGATCGGTTGACGCGGGCGCTGCGGAGCAACGGTGCCGGTGGACAGACAGGCTATACGGTCCCGGATCCGGGCGTGCGGGCACGGGACTACGTGCTGGAGACACCGGCGCGAAAGCGCCTTGAAGACCTCTTCCTGCCCGAATTGTGCGAACGCGCGTGCCGCGAACTTATCGAGGAGCAGCAACGCGCTGGTCTGTTGCGCTCCTGCAGCCTCGAGCCCCGCCACCGGGTGTTGCTGGTGGGTCCTCCTGGGAACGGGAAGACGTCGCTTGCCGAGGCGATCGCCGAAGCTCTGGCGGTTCCGTTTTTTGTTGTTCGTTACGACGCCATCATCGGCAGCTTTCTCGGCGAGACCGCGAGCCGGCTGCGACGCGTGTTTGACTATGCTCGCACGACACCTTGCGTTCTGTTCTTCGACGAATTCGATGCGGTGGGCAAGGAGCGCGGCGACGTGAACGAGACCGGGGAGATCAAGCGCGTGGTGACGTCGTTGCTGATGCAGGTGGACGCGTTGCCGAGCTACACCGTGGTCGTCGCCGCATCGAACCACGCGGAGCTGCTCGATCGCGCAGTGTGGCGGCGGTTCCAGTTTCGTCTTCAGTTGCCCGCCCCGACGAAGGCGCAGCTCGGTCGCTACCTCGAAGCGTTCGCCGGAAAGATGGACGAACCCCTGGGGATGGGGCCGAACACAATCGTCAAGTCCCTGGGCGACATCAGCTATGCCGAAGCGGAGGAGTTCTGCGCAGGGATCCGCAGACGCCATGCACTGTCACTGGGTGAGGGCTCGCTGAAGTCCATCGTCGCCGAGCAGCTGAAGCTGTGGAAAGCGAGAGCGCTTCAACCCGACACGAGCTAAGCCGCCCATGCCAGAGTTCCCTCTTCTGCCCCTGCCGGCATACGTGCGGGGCGACCCCCCGGCGGCGCCAGGCTTTCCGAGGCGTCCGCCCCCAGTGCCGGCAGCGAGGCAGGGGCAGCGATTTGGGCCCACCTTCGAACGCCTCGCCAACGTTCTGGCGAACGATCGCGCAGGTCTCTCTCTTCGCGATGATCCCGCGAGCATTGCGCCGGAGCGTGCCCTCGTGCTGGAGGTTTCCGGGTCGTTGGGCGACTTCCAGAGGCTTGCCAGTCGTGTGGACGGGCTCGAGTTCCTTGGCGACGAGGAATTTGACTTCGATCCCGACGAGGACTTCTACGAGATCGATACCCGCAAGGACACAAAGGGACAGCCGCGAAGGGACCGCCGGCTCGGCGGAAGGGTCTATCTCGCCATGCCCGATTTGGTAGCACTGAGGCAATTGCTTTCCCTGTGGCGTCGCTGGCAGGACGGGGAAGATCTGGGAACCGGGTTCGCACCGTGGCGGGATCTGTTCGCAACCCTGCGCGACATCCGACCTTGGGGTCCAACTGACAGGATTTCCGATGAGACGATTCTCCATTGGCGCAGAGAGATCGAACACGATCCCCAAGAGAAGCGCCGGATCGAAGTCGAGATGTGGTTTCGCGACGCAGCAGACAGTCGGCAAGCCGCATTTGGGCGAGTAGCGGAGGCCGTGGGCGAAGCCGGCGGAGCCATCGTCGATCACGTGGTTATCGAGGAGATCGGATACGAAGCGGCGCTCATCGACGTGCCCACCGCGGAGATCGCGCGTCTTGCCAAGCGCGAGGAGGTCCATCTCGTTGTTTGCGACGACATCATGTTCCTGCGGCCCCAGTCTTTGGCAGGTGTCCCGGCTCCGGGCGACGAATCCGATCCCGAGGCGGAGATCCCTGACGAGGAGCCCGCTGCGTTTCCTCCCGTCGCGGCGCTGCTCGACGGCGTGCCGGTCCAGAACCACGTCCTGCTCCAGGGACGTCTCGAGATGGACGATCCCGACGCGCTCGAAGTCCTGAGTGTCGTCGAAGAGCGTTATCACGGAACGGCCATGGCCTCGCTCATCCTGCATGGAGACAGAAATGTCGCGGGGAACTCGCTTTCGCGCCGTCTCTACGTGCGCCCGGTCCTCTATGCGCCGGGCAACGGAGCCGGGGAGGAGCCGAGACGGGACAGGTTGTTGATCGACGTGATCTATCGGGCGGTCCGGCGCATGAAGGAAGGAGACGAGGAAGGCCCAGCGACGGCGCCCGACGTATTCCTGGTGAATCTCTCGCTGGGGGATCCAGGCCGGCCGTTCAGCGGTCCGATGAGCCCGTGGGCGAGGCTCCTCGACTATCTCGCGGAACGCTACGGCATCCTCTTTCTCGTCAGCGCGGGCAACGTCACGCGACCTCTGCGGATTAACGGGTTCGCCAACTGGGTCGAATTCGAAGATGCCAGCCCGGACGACAGGGAGCATGCGGTGCTGCTGGCGTTGTCCGAGCAGAAGGCGTTTCGCACGCTCCTGTCGCCAGCGGAGGCGCTGAACCCGCTCACGGTCGGAGCCATGCATGACGACCGGGTCGTCGGACCGAGAGGTGCCGGTGCGGTGGACCCCTACGAGTCTCGGGATCTTCCAAACGTAAGTTCTGCCGCCGGACTCGGTCACCGCAAGGTGGTCAAGCCGGACATCCACCTCCCGGGTGGCCGGGAGCACGTCCGGTTCCAGGCCAATCCCGGATCGCTTCTCGTGGTGCCGGAGTCGGGAGGACGTTCCGGGCTGAAAGGCGCCTCGCCCGACGGTGCGGGCAATCTTGATCGCACCCGGCTGACGATCGGCACCAGCGCAGCCACCGCGTTGGCGACCCGCACGGCGCATTTGATTTTCGATGCGCTGATGGATGGTGACGGAGGATCGATGCATACGGACATGGACGCGGAATTTCGCGCCGTTGTCGTGAAGGCACTACTGGTTCACAGAGCGGGCTGGGGAAGTCGGGGGGAGTTCCTGGACCAGCACTACGGTCCGCATGGACAGGGCAAGCACACCGAAAGGCGCGACAACATCGCCCGATTGCTCGGGTTCGGCTTCCCTGCTGTCGAAGAGGCCCTGGCCTGTGCCCCGAACCGTGCGACGCTGGTCGGTAACGGGACCATCGCCGCCCGGGAATCGAATCGGCATCGAATCCCATTGCCCCCAAGCTTGGAACGGGTCGCCGAGCCTCGAGCCCTTAGCATTACGGTCGCATGGTTCTCGCCGGTCAACCGGCGTCACCAGGCGTATCGTCGGGCGAAGCTGGAAGTGAGCGCCGTCGGCAGTATTGAGGCCGCTGCCGGGGTCAAGAGGCTGGGCGTCCAGCCATCGGGCAATTCGGTATCGCGAGGCACGGTCTCGCACACACGATACGAAGGTGATGAGGCGGTCGCGTTCGTCGACGATGGACAGGTCTCGTTTCGCATCTACTGTCGGGAACAGGGCGGGGCGCTGGACCAGAGCGTCCGTTACGGTATCGCCGTCACCATCGAGGCCGGGGAAGCAATTCCGGTGTACGACGAGGTCCGCGCGCGGCTCGCCGTTCCGGTGAGGACTGGAATCCCGTAAGGTTTAGCGTTGAAGGGCCAACGTTCCATCGTCACATCTGTGCTTGCTAGAATTGCTTCCCGCCAAAGCAGAATCGCCCAGATTGGCTTCGGGCCCAACCCGCCATTCAATCCTTACTTCGCTCAACACTCAGCGTGAGGCGGCACTATCTTGGACCAATCCACCCAGAGGAACACCACCGTGGCAGACATCGACCTTTCCGGCCTGAACATCGACCAGCTCACCGGTCTCGTCGGCAAGGCCCAGTCCGAGATGGCGTGCCGCGAGAAGCAGCGGCGAAGGGGCCTCCAGAGCGAGCTCGAGCGTCGGATCGCCGCGGCAGGCTACGAACTGGGCGAAATCATCCCCGAATTTCGGGGTTCAGGTCCGAACGGAACCCGGCGCCGCAAGATGCCGGTGAAGTTCCGCAATCCCCAAAACCCGGACGAGATCTGGACCGGGATCGGGCGCTCGCCGAAGTGGGTGCAGGCGATCCTCGACGAGCGCGGTGTCGACATGGCTGCGTTCAAGGGGATTCCGGTGTATCAGATCCGGCCATATAATCTGCTTCCCTCGTCGCTCGGTGAGACCCATTCATTGTGGCAAAGATCGGAAGGAATCAACCTTGTCCCTGTGGAAGCGGAAAGAAGTACAAGCGATGCCACGGTGATCTGGCCCGTCAGCGCTCTTCCTCAGGCAGGTCTCTCAACCCACGCCAGATTGAGAACGCTATACGCCGACATCAAGCCCATGAATTGCTCCGCGTGCAACAGCAGGGCGAAGGCAAGCCCATAATCTCTGCCGATTTGCACGACCGTAGATTCGTCGCGGTCGGAGACAGGCTTTATCACTCCAGTAAGTGGAGGTTCTTCACAGACTTTCTGCTTGATTATTCGAGAACGGTGCTCGGAAGCGATTGGGGACAATCCGAACTTGAGAAGCAATGGGAAGACCGTCATCCAATTCTCCACTGGTATCATTACTATTGCGTTTTGCAACAAGGAACTGAGAAACTACCGGATGGAAGCTATAGCATGACTCCGGCCGGTGCTGCTCAATGCTACTTGGGACTCGCTTATGGATTATACCTGTTGAGACATAATGTCGAGTTACAGAACCGCTTCGTCGCAAGACTGAAGAACCTTGGAAATTTCCAGGGTGCGTACTATGAGCTTATTATTGCAAGCTCTCTCATTCGTACCGGCTTCGAACTGGCACTCGAAGACGAAACTGATACCACCCAGAAGCATTGCGAGTTTGCCGCGATCTCAAGGAAGACTGGCAAGAAGTACGCGGTCGAAGCAAAAATGAAGAGCGTTGCTGGGATCCTTGGAAAGACTCGCGTCGATGGCGCCCCGCCCAATTCAAGACCCGATTCCCGGGTCACGGATCACTTGCGGCAGGCTCTTCGGAAACCGGCTGACGGGGAGCGCCTCGTCTTCATTGATGTCAACGCACCTGCGCCTCGTGATGGAGACTCTTTCACACGTGAACCTCCAAGCTGGATCAACTCGGCTGCTAGCCGACTGCAACGAAAGGAGCGCGACCTGCGCCCCGACGAAAGGGCTTACGTGTTCATTACGAGTATCCCGTTCCATTGGCACTTGGAAGACGAAGTCCCTCCCGTGATGGTGCTGGCGTATGGTCTAGGAATTCCCGACTTTGGCAAGCAAGGCTATTTCCGTCTCTCTGAAATCTGGCGATCCAAGCAGCGCCATGTCGACGGTCATCGTATCATGGAGACTCTCGGGAGATATCCTCATGTTCCCTCGACATTCGATGGGTCTTTGCCGTTGACTCAGGAGGAGAACCAAAAACGCATCGTAATTGGAGAGACATACTTGTTCGAAGATCTTGGCGAAGGTGGCGTCGTTGCAGAAGTTACTTCCGTCTCAGTATCGGAACCAGACAAACAGATGTATGTCGCGATATATACCGTTGACGGTGATGCTCACATCGTTACGCGATCCATGAGTGACAGTGAACTTGAGCAATATCGTCTGCACGGGCAGGCTTTTTTCGGTGTCCCGGAACGTTGCCCTCGGAATATTGAAGAACCGTATGAGTTATTCGAATTCTTCATGGACGCCTACAAGGACACGCCTCGGAATACTCTTCTCCAGATGCTCAAGGATCGTACCGATTATGCGCGGTTTGAGACCCTTGAGGACACTGAATTACGGCTTGCCCTTTGTGAAGGTTGGACGTTGGGCGCCCTTAGTTCATCTCCTTCGAAAGCTCCCTGAACCCGAGCTCGACGTCCACTCCACTTTCATGGACCGTTCCCATCCCTTCCCGAACCGACAGTGAAGACTCTTGGTCTTCTCCCACGGGCCCAGCTTCTTCCTCGTTTTTCTTTAGCTCGCTGGGTCAACCCCCAACCAACATAACAGCTCGATGTCTTCCGGCGAGATTGGCGGCAGGAGCGGCGGTGGGGTCGCTGGCTCAAGCCCGGTTTCGTGTACTCGCTCGATGAGATACTTCGCGCGCGCCGGGTCCTCCTGAGCCTCCTCCTCGAACCACTGCCGAAGCATGATCTCCTCTCGACGGGGCCAGGGCGACTCCAGGATGTCGAGGGCCCGGTTCACCTGCTCTTCGGGCACGTCGATGATGCTCGTAGCACGGATGAACTCCGCGACCCGCAGGTTGAGAGGGCGCACCCTTGGCTGCAGGTTCGCAGGGTCCGTTTCCTCCCTCCAGTCCTCCCAGATGTCCTGCTGCGCGGCCTCCCAGAAGTCGTAGACGCGTTCCTGGAGCCCGTCCGGGAACCATGTCGGTGTCTCGGGCTCGCATTCGATGATCCGAAGGCATGTGCCGATCTCACGCACCATGTCTTCGGCCCCGTCGATCACCTCCCAGTCCTCGCCCGCTGGCACGAACCTGAGATAAGTGCGGTCCCCGACGATGGCGCAGAAGAAGATCCCCCTCCGCGCTCCCTTGACCATCCCGGAACCGGCGGGCCGATGACGGCGGGCGAGGTCGAGGAAGGGCTGCTTCGGCTCGGCATCGCCGGGGTCACCACGCTCAGTTACAGCCCTCATCAAAACGGCAAGATCGAGTCGTTCTGGGGCACCGTCGAATCGCGCCTGATGGCGATGCTCGAAGGCGTGAACGCGCTCACCCTGAAGACGCTGAACGATGCTACCGCCGCGAGCACCGCGAGCTCGGCATGACGCCGCATCAACGCCTGGCCGGGAGTGTCGACGCGTCGAGACCGTGCCCCGGCTCGGCCGAGCTCAGGGCGGCGTTCCGAATCACCAGGAAGCGCACGCTCAGGCGCTCGGACGGCACCGTCTCGGTGGTGTACCCCCTCGACAAGCGCGGCAATGCCGATGGCGTGCGCCGCCCCGCCGGCCCCGGCGGTGACGAGGGCGGCGGTGCCGGCGCCGAAGCGCAACTCCCGCCGCTACTCAAGGGCATCCTCGACGAGCAGGCCGCGAGCGGCCTGCCGCCAGCCTGGTTGCCCCATCGCAACACGCCCGGTCCGGGCAAGGACGACGATCGCGGAGATGCGTCATGAACCGCGAACTGCTCACCTTCTACGGGCTCAATTGGAACCCCTTCGCCACCGACCTGCCCGTCGACAGCCTCATGACGACGCCCGCCGTCGACAGCTTCTGCCTCAGGATCGAGCGCCACCTGGTGCGCCAGGGCGGTTTCGCGCTGATCGCCGGCGAACCCGGCGCCGGAAAGAGTGTGGCGTTGCGCCTGCACGCTGACCGTCTCGGGCGCTCCGACGGGCTCAGCGTCGCCGCCATCACCCATCCCTCCTCGCGGCTGCCCGACACCGACGGCGACGCGGTGGTCACCCGGGCCGAGTACGACCGTGCGCTTGCGGGCGCCAACATGAGCAACGCCAGGAGCAAGGGAGTAACGCTCATGAAATTCATTCTAGCTGCTGTCCTGTTCTTTCCTCAGACATTTCAACAGGAATCGTGCTCGCACCCTTTGGTCGCGGCAGGCGCCAATGTCGACGCTGAGGTATACTATGGCCAAGCATTGCGAGAAGGAGACGGGGATGACATCAAGTCTTCGGGTTATGAAAGTTGTATGGACATTGATGATACTTTGCTTGAGTATCTGGTTTGCAAATTTCTTCATCTTTGACCGATCATTCTCAATCTACAAGAACTCGATGTCGTTCAGCGGTTTTTTGACCATAATATTTGGGCTGGCTTACAGTGTCATTATTGACAGAAGCAAATTAGCGGTAATTCAGCGATGGCGCGATTTGTGGATTCTAGAATTTGATTGTGCTAAGTTGGAAAATATAATATTACATTTGGACCGAAGGGAGATATTTGCGACAATAACAATTACGAGCTTACTCGTAGGCGCTACCTATATCGGATACGAGATATTTTATCATATGAATCTTACTCAATTTCATGTTGTAAGCCTTATTTGTGCTGCGCTTGTTGGTTTGCGAATTAGTCGACTAGCTGCCCACGGTCTAATTGGTTCGGTTCTGCAGGCGCAGGATGTTGGTCTAAATTTGATCGTCGATCATTCAGATCGTGCTGGTGGCACAGCCGAAATTGGCAAGTTTTATTTGTTTAACGCGTCAGTTTTGCTTATCCCGGCAGTGTGGTTGGTGATATGGATTGTAAATATACCGTTGATAGAAGACCACCCTGGCAAGAACAATCTGTGGCCTGCTCACTTTGTCATTTTGCTGGCGATTACTTCGGCGATCTTTGTCGTTGCGGTTTGGTTACCAATGATAAAGTTTAGTCAGATGATGCACGAGTGGAAGGGTCTGCACTTGGTTCCAGAGCTTGCATCTCTAAAAAGGCAATACTTTGAGATCTGTGACGGTAATGCAAGTGCATTGGGAGCAGCAGAGGGCAAGAGTCGACAAGAACTTGTCAGACGAATGCATGTTCTTACGAGCATTTCCGATTGGCCAGTAACACCAGATAGTATTGGAAAACACTTGAGTATACTATCGATTCTGTTACCACCAATTGTTAGTGGGTTGCTTTCCTATTCGGGCTAAACGGCCCGAGCGTGCATAATTGGACATCTTGAAGCTCGTAACCCGAAGGGTCCGACGCTCGGTGTCGTGCCTCTGTAGACGGTGCCGCGTGAGACCCCTGGGTCACGGACGATTTGCGTTGGCGGGAGTCCGGCGAGATCCGGCGCCCGGCTCTCCCGGCGGCGTGCGTTGGGAGCCGTCTCCTGCCGGGGATCGAACTCGGGGGCGAGGCCCCGGCGGATGAGAGCGTGTTGAAGGCGTCAATGGCGTCGGCGTCGCACAGATTCACTCCGAGCCCGAGCATCAAGATCGGGAATTGACCAATTTTCAAGGGCGGAGAGAAACCAGACCAAAGGGCGGAGCAAAATACTGCCACCACGGCCGTGGGGTGAGGTGGTCCGAGGAGGTCGGGGTTCGGCTTGGGGCGGCGGCTGCCGGAAACGCAGGGAGGGCGTAGCCGGACCGGAGTTTCCGGCTCCGGACCGCGTGACGATCATCCCGTGGGGGGGGGTCCGCGCGCGGCGGTGGTTGAGGCGGAAGCTCTCGCCGTTCATTTCTACGGAGCGAACGCAAACGGTCTGTACTGGACATCCGGCGATTTGGCGGGGTCGGAGGCTCGTTCAAGGGGATGCGAAGCTGGGTCTCGTCTCGCCAACCGCGTACGAAGACGTTTTCGACTACCAGCCGCAATGGCTTCTGTCGCTGCTCGAAGTCGAGGTCGTCAACGGCGGCGCCGACCCGCTCGGAGAGTTCGGCGATTCGTTGACGCAGGGTGTTTTGCTGCGCCAGCTCCGTTCGTTGGGCGATCAGCGCGTCGCGCTGGTCTTGTAGGTGTAGCGGCTTGAGATCATCGGAGCTCGGGCGCGAGATCATCGCCGTTTCTGGCTCACATTCTCTGAGACAGTAATTCCCGTCCGGCTGACAATAGATGCGAATGGGCTCGGACTGTGTGCGACGGACTCACATTGCTGAGACTGGAACCGAGGGCGTGACACCGGGCGGAGGTCGCGTCGCCGCCGGCTCACCTGACCGGCTCTGAGCTGGCGTCGCGGAGCGACGCGGACTTCGAGTCGCAAGGAAAACGAGCGTTTTTCTCGCGACGACCGCAGACGCCCTCTCGTGCGGTGATCTCCACAAGAAAAACCGTTGCGAAAATCTTCGCAAGATTGCAGGATGCCTCGCTGCCTATTCTGACGGGAGGCGCGGGGAAATGCTGATCGGCTATGCGCGGGTGTCCAAAGCTGACGGGAGCCAGCTTCTGGACCTGCAGCGCGACGCCCTCATCGACGCCGGCGTGGCTGAGGAGCGCATCTACGAAGACCTCGCTTCGGGACGCAAGGATCATCGCCCCGGGCTCGACGCGTGTCTGAAGGCGCTTCAGCCGGGCAACACATTCATCGTGTGGAAGCTCGACCGGCTGGGTCGCGATCTGAAGCACCTGGTGAGCACTGTGGAGGCGCTTCGCGAGCGTGGCGTGGGCCTTCGCGTGCTCGCCGGCGCGGGCGCCGAAATCGACACCGGCACCGCGAACGGCCGGCTCATCTTCGCGATTTTCGCCGCGTTGGCGGAATTCGAGCGCGAACTCATCGCCGAGCGCACCCGCGCGGGGCTCGCG
>JAJDUQ010000289.1 GCA_022826505.1 Gammaproteobacteria bacterium | reverse complement strand
GAAAGCGCGCAGTTCGGTATCCGGATCGTGGGCCATATCGGTGTGTAGTCTATGCCGGCGGCTGATTGATGCGCAAAACCGAGGAATCGGCGACGATACTCGGCACCTCGATTCACGGGATATGCAAGATGATCGCGAAGCCCTACCAGAAGAAGATCCGACCCTCGGAGCCCCGTGAGCGAGCAGGTGCCGAAGCGGAGAAGCAGTTGGCGTTCTACCTGCACCGTGCGTTCGATCAGGATCCGGAAGTGCACGTACTGCACGGTCTGCGACTGGTGGATCGGAAGCAGCCGGAGCAGGACGACTCTCCCGGGGTGTGTCAGATCGATCACCTGATCGTGCATCGCTTCGGGATGTTCATCGTCGAGAGCAAGTCGGTGACGGAAGAGGTGCGGATTCGACCCGACGGCTCGGGCGGGGACGAGTGGAGCCGCGTGTACCGGGGCAAGGAGAAGGGAATGGCTTCGCCGATTCGGCAAGCGATGCGGCAGTCGGTGTTTCTGAGGACGATGCTCCAGCGGCACCGGGAGGAATTGGTGGGGAGGGAGCCGGTCGGTCTGCGAACAATCTCAAAGGTCGTAAGGGGCACGGACCAGCGCGGCTTCAAATACGTGCCGATCCAGTTGATCGTTGCGATTTCGGATTCGGGGAATATTCAACGGGTTGAGGGGTGGCAGGAACCCGATCAGCCATTTCAAGTCTTTGTTGCCAAGGCCGATCTGGTCCCCGCAAAGATCGCTCAGGAGTTTGAACGGCATCGCAAGGGTGCGAGCCCGCTGAACATCAAGTCGACATGGAAATACGGCCTGTGGAGCATGGAGGCGCAGGAAGTCGCTGGAGTGGCCGCGTTTCTTGCCGCACGACATGAGGATCGCTCGGATGCTTCGTCGGGGCCACTGAACCAAACCACTCGCAAGCAGCAGATCCGGGCGCCATCGCGAGCCCAATCCACTCGCGCGAAGAACACAGTGGAAGCAGCCTGCAAGTATTGTGGTGCAAGGGATCTCACTGCCAGATCGGGCAAGTATGGATACCACTGGCGGTGCGGCTCGTGCGGAAAGAATACGAAGATGCTGGAGGTGTGCTCGAAATGCGGGGCCGAAGGGCGAAGGGTCGATGGGGTACGGATTCGCAAAGAGGGGCCGAACTACTTCCGCGACTGCAAGGCATGCGGAGCTTCCGAAAGAATATGGGTCGAAGGGTAAGCAACCCCTCTCGGCAACGGGGCCATGCCGCCACCGTGGCACATGGCGCTGCCAGTCCAACGCGTGAATGCTCACTCGATGAGGAATTGCAAGATGGACGAACACGATGGGAACGTAGCTTTCAAATGCAACTACAATGACGGCGGTCATCGAGGGTTCGACGGGACCTGCTCCAAGAAAAATATCAAACGCCATGTCCGGGCCGGGCGGGATATCTGGTGTACGCATATGGACAACCGATGCCGCCAGTTCTACGAGAACGACTTTCAAAGCATAAAGCCGAAGCATCCGTGCTATGAGAGTCAGATATTCGAAAACTGGAAATTCGGCGCGGGGACCTACACGAAGAAGAAATCCGGAGGGCCTATTCCAATCAAATCTGCGAAGCCGGGCAAAGTCGCACTGCTTACTACCCGGCACCCGCGCGACGATTCGGAAGAAAGACGGATCGTATTCGGCATTTTCGAGATTTGCAGAATAGACAAAAGCGATGATGGTGAAACGTGGCTCGCTGGGAATCCCGAACACGCGATCCGCGTACCGAAAGCGGCTGCCCGTGCTCTCCCATACTGGGATTTCAAGAAAAGGCCCAGTTCCGGCAAACCCAGGTGGGGCTCCTTACTCTTTCGCTACATCTCGGATCAGGAGGTCACGAAGTTCCTCCACGCGTTGTTTCCAAGACTACAAAGTCCGAGGGACAGAGTGGTCCTTGAACGCCTGCTGGAATGCTGCGGGAATCTTGAGCCGGAGAATGCAGCAAGCAACATGAACCAGGAGGTCCCAGCAGCGGATCTTGAACCGAAGTACGGACCCGGAGGAGAAGGCAAGCCGCATCGCACCCTGAAAGAATATGTGGCTCGACATCCGGAAGTGCTGCGCCTGGGTCCTGGTCGAGCCTCCGTGGAGCATGGCTTCGTGACCGGGGATCGGGTGGATGTGTCGATCGAGTTCGACAGCGGCGAACACTGCGTGGTCGAAATAGAGGTCGAAGGTCAACATTCGACCCTGGTCGGGGCGCATCAGGCACTCAAGTACCAAGCTCTGCGAGCCGCGGAGCTTGACGACGGGACTGAACCTCCTCACGCCTGTCTCGTCGCATACCGCATTCCACTGTCCACCAGAGAGTTTTGCGAGCGTCACGGGGTGAGAGCTTTGGAGATCGATCCGAACCAAGCTCCCCCTGAAGCATAGCGGCGCCTGTGTGGAGATATCCACGTGGACGCCGGAATCGAGATCTCGACGGATGTCGCGATTTCGTCGACGCTCCGGGCGCACCCGCCGACATGATCCTCGACCGATTCCACCCCGCCGTCGCATCCTGGTTCGTCGCGAATCTGGGCGCACCGACCGCATGCCAGGAGCAGGCGTGGGAGGCGGTGGCGGCGGGCCGTCACACCCTGATCGCGGCGCCGACGGGCTCCGGCAAGACGCTGGCAGGCTTCCTCACCGCCATCGACGCTCTGGTCCGGGACAGTCGCCGGGCGCCGCTCCCCGACGCGACCCGCGTGCTCTACGTCTCACCGCTCAAGGCGCTTGGGAACGACGTGCACAAGAACCTGGAGGTGCCGCTCGAAGGCATCGACCGCGCCCTAGCCGAAGCCGGAGAGCCAGGCTCGGGAATCCGAGCCATGGTGCGCACCGGTGACACCCCGAACTCCACGCGCGAGGCGATGCGACGGCAGCCTCCGCACATCCTGGTGACGACACCCGAATCGCTCTACATCCTGCTGACCAGCGAAGGCGGACGCGCCATGCTCGCGAGCGTCGGCACCGCCATCGTGGACGAGATCCACGCCGTCGCCGGCAACAAGCGCGGCGCCCACCTCGCGCTCTCGCTCGAACGCCTGGACACGCTCGCCGGCCGGCCCGTCACCCGCATCGGGCTGTCCGCGACCCAGCGCCCCATCGAGACCGTCGCCCGCTTCCTCACCGGGCGCGACGGCGCCGGGCCGCAGGAGTGCACCATCGTCGACATCGGCCACCAGCGCGAGCGCGACCTCGCGCTGGAGCTGCCGGAGTCGCCGCTGGAGGCGGTGATGTCCGGCGAGGTCTGGGCCGAGGTCTACCGGCGGCTGCGCGCCCTAATCGAGGCCCACCGCACCACGCTGGTGTTCGTCAACACGCGCCGCATGGCGGAGCGGGTGGCGCGGGCGCTGACCGAGTCCCTCGGGGAGGAGCACGTCACCTCGCACCACGGCAGCCTCTCGCGCGAGCGCCGGCTCGCGGCGGAGCAGCGGCTCAAGGCCGGGGAGCTCAAGGCGCTGGTGGCCACCGCCTCGCTGGAGCTCGGGATCGACATCGGGGACGTCGATCTCGTCTGCCAGCTCGGTTCCACGCGCTCCATCTCGACCTTCCTGCAACGCGCGGGCCGTTCGGGCCACGCGGTGCACGGCACCCCGAAGGGCCGGCTGTTCCCGCTCACCCGGGACGAACTCGTCGAGTGCGCCGCCATCCTGGACGCGGTGCGGCGCGGCGAGCTCGATACGCTGCACGTACCCGCGGCTCCCCTTGACGTCCTCGCGCAGCAGGTCGTCGCCATGGTCGCGGCGCAGAACTGGAGCGAGGACGCGCTGCTCGCGACGGTGCGCCGCGCCTGGCCCTACCGGGCTCTCTCTCGGGAGCGATGGCGGGCGCTGATGACCATGCTCGCCGGTGGGTTCGCGACCCGGCGGGGCCGGCGCTCCGCCTACCTGCACCGCGACGTCGTCAACGGCGAGCTGCGGGCCCGGCGCGGGGCCCGCCTCACCGCGATGACCTCGGGCGGCGCGATCCCCGACAACGCCGACTACGGCGTGGTGCTGGAGCCGCACGGGACCTACCTCGGCTCGCTCAACGAGGACTTCGCCATCGAGAGCCTGCCCGGCGACATCTTCCAGCTCGGCAACACCTCGTGGCGCATCCTGCGCGTCGAGCGCGGCTCGGTGCGGGTGGAGGACGCGCACGGCCAGCCGCCGAACATGCCGTTCTGGCTCGGCGAGGCGCCGGGGCGCACAACGGAGCTCTCCGACAGCGTGTGCGACCTGCTCGGGTGGCTCGCGGGACGGTTCGAGGGTGCCGGTCCGGCCGCCACCGATCCGGAGGTCCGCACCCGGTTCGCGGGAGAGCTTGCGGAGCGAATCGGGATCGGCTCCGACGCCGCCGAGCAGATCGCCGACTACCTCTGCGCCGCGCACGCCGCGCTGGGCGCCCTGCCCGACCGCGACACGGTGGTGTTCGAGCGATTCTTCGACGAGAGCGGCGGGATGCAGCTCGTCATCCACTCCCGGTTCGGCAGCCGCCTCAACCGGGCCTGGGGCCTGGCGCTTCGCAAGCGCTTCTGCCGGAAGTTCAACTTCGAGCTCCAGGCGGCGGCGACCGAGGACGCGATCGTGCTCTCGCTCAGCGAGGCCCACAGCTTCGCGCTCGAGGAGGTCGCCCGTTACCTCTCGCCCGAGACGGTGCGCGACGTCCTGACCCAGGCGCTGCTCGACGCTCCGATGTTCGACGTGCGCTGGCGGTGGAACGCCAACGTCTCGCTCGCCATCCCGCGCTTTCGCGGGGGCGCCAAGGTGCCGCCGAACATCCAGCGCATGCAGGCCGAGGACCTGATCGCCGCGGTGTTCCCCGACCAGATCGCGTGCGCCGAGAACGTCGCAGGACCCCGCTCCATCCCCGATCATCCGCTGGTGGAGCAAACCATCGCGGATACGCTGACGGAAGCGATGGACATCGACGGGCTCGAATCGCTGGTGATGCGGCTGAAGGACGGCGACATCCGAGTCGTCGCCTGCGACCTCACCGAGCCCTCCCCGCTCGCGGCGGAAGTGCTCGACGCCCGACCCTATGCGTTCCTCGACGACGCGCCGCTCGAGGAGCGCCGGGCGCGGGCGGTGTCGATGCGCCGGGGACTCGATCCGGCCTCCGCCGCCGACATCGGACGACTCGATGCGAGCGCGATCGAACGGGTGCGCGAGGAGGCGTGGCCGGAGGCGGCCTCCCCCGACGAGGTGCACGATGCGCTGGTGGTGCTCGGCTTCGTGACCACCGCCGAGGCGATTGCGGGACGAACGGCGGACCCCGCCGATGCGGCGCGGAGCCTCGCGAGCGGCGAGCGTGCGGGCTGGAGTCCTCACCTCGACGCGCTCGTCGCAAGCGGCCGTGCGACCCGCTTCCGCACCCCGGCCGGCGGTCCGGTACTGTGGTGCGCGGCGGAGCGCCTCGCCGAAATCGAAGCCGCGCTGGGCGGTGGACGAGCCGATCCACCGCTCGCGCTTCCGGAGGAGCTCCGTACCTCGCCCGGGCGCGACGCAGCCCTTGCCGAGCTGCTGCGCGCACGGCTCGGCGGCCTCGGACCCGTCTCGGCGGCGCGCCTGGCTTCCGACCTGGGGCTCACTCCGATCGATGTCGAGGTGGCGCTGGTGGGGCTGGAAGCCGAAGGAAGCGCGCTGCGCGGGCGGTTCTCGTCCGACGCCGCGTCGCTCGAGTGGTGCGAGCGGCGTCTGCTCGCCCGCATCCACCGCTACACCCTCGGCCGCCTGCGGCGCGAGATCGAGCCCGCGTCGCGCGCGGAGTTCATGCGCTTCCTGTTCGAGTGGCAACGGGTACGGCCCGACGACCGGCGCGAGGGAGACGAGGCGCTCGCTGCCGTCGTGGCCGAGCTCGAAGGGTTCGCGGCGCCCGCCGCGGCCTGGGAGGCGGAGATCCTGCCGGCCCGGATCGTCGGCTTTGCCCCCGACATGCTCGATCGGCTCTGTCTGGCCGGCCGCGTGTCGTGGGCGCGTCCGGCGCCACCGGCACGCGCGACCCCGCGGCGCTCGTTCGGGCCGATTCGATCGACCCCGATCGCTCTCTTCTCCCGTCAGGGGCGCCGGCAGGCGCCGCTGTGGCTCGCGCCGGCTTCGCCCAATGGCGATGGACCGGCGGAATTCGGGCCCTTCCCCGATTTTCCGGGACCGGAAGCGCAGGAGGCCGCGGACCGCACCGGCGACGAAACGGGAAGCTCGACAGCGCCTTCACCAGGCGCGAGCGAGACCGGCGAATTCGAAGCTGAAGGCGTCGTTCACGAGGCCGAAAGTGTCAATGCCGAGCGCAGGGAGGTCCTTCCCGAGCATGGAGACGTCGTACCTGATGGTGTCGTACCTGATGGTGAGGACATTGCGGCCACGTCGCTCTCCCCCGGCGCCCGGCGCATCCTCGCGTACCTCGAGGCCCGGGGGGCATCGTTCTTCGACGACATCGTGGCGGAGACCGGCGCCAGCGGACCGGATGCGGCAGCCGCTCTGGGGGAGCTGATCGCGCAGGGGCTTGCAAGCGCGGACGGATTCGCGGGTCTGCGGGCATTCACTGGCGCCTCCGCCCGCCGTCTCCGCGCCGTCGCCGAGGCCGGCCGATGGTCACGGGTGGTACGGCGCGCGGCCGATGCACTGCGTATCGGCGAAGACGGAGCCGAGGCGGTGGCGCGCACCCTGCTCCGTCGCTACGGCGTGGTGTTCAAGTCGTTGCTTGCGAGCGAATCGATCACCGTCCCGTGGCGCGATCTGCTGCGCGAGCTTCGGCGCCTCGAAGCACGCGGCGAGATCCGCGGGGGGCGGTTCGTCGCGGGCTTCACCGGCGAGCAGTACGCGCTGCCCGATGCGGTGGAGACCCTGCGCAGGGTACGGCGCGCACCGGCGGACGGCACCATCGTGACCCTGAGCGCCGCGGACCCCCTGAACCTGACGGGCATCGTCTGCCTCGGCAACCGAGTTCCCGCCACCGCGTCCACCCGGATCGCGTTCCGCGACGGCGTGCCGATCGGGACGCTGACCGGCACCCGGAAGATCGCCTGGCTCGAGGCGCAGACCCCGGAGCAGGAGTGGGTCGTACGCAATGCGCTGCTGCGCAGACGCATTCCCCGGCTCTCTCCGCGACACGGCCTGCGCGCATGACGGCGTTCCCCGGCACCTTGACAATACCCCGATACCAGTCAAGTCTTAGTCCGACTTAGCCATTGGAGAGTCCGGATGAAGGTCAACATGCACGAGGCGAAGTCGCAGCTCTCCCGCCTGGCCGAGCTGGCTCACCAGGGAGAGGAAGTCGTGATCTGCAAGGCAGGCACGCCCTGGCTGCGGCTGATGCCGTATCGGGAGCACTTGAAAGAGCGCAAGCCGGGCGGGCTGGAGGGGCAGATCTGGATATCCGAAGACTTCGACGAGGAGGACGATGAGTTCACCGAGGCGATGTGGAGTTCGAAGATTTTCCCGGACGAGGACTGACGATGCTGCGTCTGTTGCTGGATACCCACACGCTCGTATGGTGGCTGAGCGATGTTGCGAGACTGACTGAAGGCGCCCGCAACGCAATCGCCGACCCGCGGAACGACGTCTTCGTCAGTGCCGTCACCGGATGGGAGATCTCCGTCAAGCGCGCGAAGGGACGCATGACCGCTCCGGACAATCTGGCGGCAATGGTCGGAGAAAAAGGCTTCATTCATCTGCCGCTCACCTTCCATCACGCCGAGCAGGCGGGGAATCTCCCGATGCACCACCGGGACCCGATCGACCGGATGCTGATTGCTCAGGCCCAGGCCGAAGGGCTCGTCCTCGTCACCAGAGATGCCCTCATCCCGCTCTACGGCATCCGGGTCATGGCCGCATAGGCATCCGACGCAGGGATCTGCGACAGCGTTCCTGAACGAGTCCGTCACCCTGCACCGAAGAAGCCCTCTTCCGGAAGACCACCGCCGAGTCTCCGCAGGAGCAACTCGACCGGGAAGTCGAATCGCACCCGGGCGTTTCGATGGACGACCCGGCCGCGATCAATTAGACTGAACTTCCGAGAGAAATCTCCTGTAGTTTCAGTATATCTCATTGATTCTCATCGATTTGTTGGGCAGAGATTCTGTTGTTTTGTGTCCATGTAAATGGAGGAGATATCCAGAC
>JAJDUQ010000291.1 GCA_022826505.1 Gammaproteobacteria bacterium | reverse complement strand
CAGATCTCTTCGATGTCGGCCCGGGCCGCCGGAGACAGGGCATAGCCCGCCATGGCGCTCAGGCGGATTTCTTGTGAGCGATGAACGCGTCGAAATCGAACCGAGCGGCGGGGCCGGACCGTTCGCCCTCGACCAACGCGTTGCGTAGCGCTTCCACCTTGGCCTCGTGCTCTTCCAACAGCCGCAACCCGGCACGCACGACGTCGCTTGCGGAGCTGTAGCGGCCGGACGCGACGCGCTCGCCGATGAAGCCCGTGAAGTGATCGCCTAGCGAGACCGACGTGTTGCGCGGCATGGGCATGCTCCTTTTGGCGCGCACTGTACCAATAAATGGTACTGCCGCACAGCGATGGGCGGTAGTTCTGGACAGTCCGAGGTTCTCGGACGCTGATCTTCGCCCTCTCTCGCGTGTGCAGGCGACGGAAGACCGCAGGTCGTCGAGGAATAGCGGACAACGCCGAGCGCCTGTTCAGTCCCAAAGCTCTCCCAGACCGAATGTGATCGCTTCGAACGGCGCGATGCTCACCGGCGCGTCGTCTTCCACGCTCGCGATCAGAACCCACCGCCCTTCGTGCAGCTCGAACGCCTCCAGGATGCGGTCCACGGGGTCGACCAGCCACAGGTGCGGGACTCCCTCGCGGGCATAGATGGGGCGCTTTCGCACCAGGTCGAGCTTGCGCGTCGATGCCGAGAGCACCTCGCAGGTCCAGTCGGGCGCGAGCGTGAAATACGCGGTGTCGGGCAGCTCCGGCATTCGCTCGCGCCGCCATCCCGCCAGGTCCGGTACCAGGATCTCCTCACCGAGGTGCAGCTCCGGCTCATCCAGGATCCGCCACCCGCCCGGGCCACCTCGGCCCCGGTCGAAGGGTCCTCCAAGCTCGATGCCAAGCCGCGAACTCGCCACTGCGTGCCGCGGGGATGGACGGGGGTGCGTGTGGAGCGTGCCTGCGATGATCTCGGCCACCATGTGCTCCGGGGCGTCGAGCACGTCCTGATAGGTGGCCCGGGCCGCAGGCGCCGCCACGTTGTCTTCGACTCCGCGGCTCGTTCCTTCCACGGTATTGCCTCCTCTGCCGGCGACTCACGGGTTCCGCGATGACCTTTTCCGCTCGGCTTCGTTCTCCAGCATCGGATTGAACCACAAACGAGAGAAACTCGGTTTGATGAACAGGGCTGGGAAGGCGCCGTTGCTCCGCCGGCGTTGTTGTTGGAGTATCGGCACGGTCGTTGTCGGGTTGGTGCTCGGACCGAGAGCGGACAATTCGCGGCCGAGGTGAACGGATTGGGTCAAGCCGGCAATGATGAGAGCGCGACCGGCAGGCGGTGGCCCCCCAGGCGTCTCAGATCAGATCCGTCAGAAGCGTCAGCGCCGGCGCCACCCGGATGCCGCGGGCGTCGAGGTAGTCCTTCGTCCCGACGGCCGAGATCTGCCAGGCATCGCAGTCGGGGAACCGCGTCTTGAAGTAGCGCAGACTCCGGCCCGGCGGTGTGTCGCTCCACTTGCACTCGACGCACAGGACCGGCTTGCCCCGGTCGACGATCACGAAGTCGACTTCCCGCCCGTCCGTGTCTCGAAAGTAGCGGAGTTCGATGTCGAGCCCCTCGGTGTCCTGGCGGTAGTGGACCCACTTGAGCAGGTGGCAGGCGACCAGGTTCTCGAACCGGGCCGACTCCTCCGGCACGATGGACCAGTCGAGATGGTAGTGCTTCTGCTCTTTCTTCACGGCTCGGAGACTGGGCGCGCCGAAGGGAGGCAGCCGGAAGATGGCATGGAGACGCTCGAAGACCGACAGCCATCCGGCGACGGTCTTGTGGCTGACCTGAAGGTCCTCCCGCAGCGCGTTGACGGACAGGGGCGAGCCGACCAGATCGGGCAGGCGAAGCATGAGCAGCTCGAGCGTTCCGAGATCCCGCACGCGTTCCAGGCCGGCGATTTCTTCGCGAATGAGAACCGCACGGTAGTCTCTTGCCCAACGCCGGGCTTCCACCTGCGCTGCGCCGAACCAGGGTTCGGGAAAGCCGCCCAGCGTGAGCAGATCGAGGAGGTCGCGCGAGGTGGCGAGATCGAGCTCCGCCGCCGACAACGGATGCAGTCGCAGGAGATGGTATCGGCCCTGCAGCGAATCACCTCCGAAACGGTACACTTCGAGTCGGGCGCTGCCCGTCACGAGGATGCGCGTCCCGCGAGGGCGTCCGTCGCACAGTCCCTTGAGGTAGTTCCGCCATCCCCGATACTTGTGCACCTCGTCGAATATCCAGAGTTCCGATGGCGGAAGCTCGCGTCGCAGGATTCGCTCTCGATCTTCAGCGACATCCCAGTTGAGGTAGCCTCGTCCCGCGTCCGGGAGCATGCGCGCAAGCGTTGTCTTGCCGACCTGTCGAGGTCCTGTCACGAAGACCATCTTCCGGGCAAGATCTCGCTCGATCTGGGGGAGGAGATATCGAGGGTGCTCGGTCACGCACAAATTCTATGAGTATTATCTACCACGGTCAAAAAAGACCGTGAGTATTTTCTCATTAAGTAGAATTTACAGACATCCAATTCCAGTATCTCACCAGCACGAGACTGCCGATGCGGATATCCCGGCATCTCCGCGCCCTCGCTTCGTAGCGACCGCCGATCAGTCCGTGTATTCGACGCTCGACCGTGGCGTCACGGAAATCAGGGTCGGTTTGGTGGTATCTGCGCCGGGGCTCCCTCGCCGCTCCGCCCGCGCGAGCGTGATCCTGGTGCGGCACTATCCGTCCGGCTCGAACACCAGCTCCGGCACCACCACTTCCCAGCGGTCGCACTTCAGCCCGTCATGGAACCTGGTGTCGGATGCCTCGCGGCTCCAGGTCACGACCGCGTGGACGACGGCGGAGACGCACCGCATCCCCGCGGGCGGCTCGAACGCACGCGCCAGACGGCCCACCACCTCCCCCGAGCGGTCCAGCAACTCCCGGCGTTCATGGTCGCCCACCCGCATCTCCAACGGATCACCCGGCGCCAGCGCCGCAATGGCGCGATGTACCGGGTGGCGAGCGCGGCGACGTCCCGCGAAGCCCAGGTTGATCTCGTCCAGACCGGGACGCCGGTATTGACGCGCAAGCTCGACGGCCTGTTCCGGCGCTTCGCGCGGCTCGCTGCGGGATGAGCTCTGCAGCACCGAGGGGCTGCCCGCGATGGATGGATGGAACGGGTGCCGGGGCACCGCGTATGCGGGCGGTGCCGGCTCGTGGACGAATCCCGACTGCACGGCACCGAATTGCCGGTGCGAGCCCGACTCCCCCAGGCGCGCGAGGGCCAGCGTCTGGCGGGCACGGGTCATGGCCACGTAGTAGAGCCTGCGCGGAGCGTCGGGATCCTTGTCCTCGCCGGCGCGGTCCCAGCCTCCGTCGAGCACCACCACGTGGTCGAACTCCAGGCCCTTGGCGCGGTGCGCGGTCAGCAGCAGGAGCCCGCGCTGGCGGCGGCGCACGTCGCGCCCCCACTCGGCCAGCCACTCGACGAAGTGATCCACCGGCACTTCCGCCCCGCCGCCGGTCTCCAGTGCGTGCTCGCCCACCGCTTCGCACAACAGATCGATCCAGGGTCCGGAGGGATGTTCATCCAGCCAACCCCGCAGATCCGCTCCGGTCACCAGCCGGCTCTCGCGCCCGCGCAGCCACTCGACCAGTGCCCGGGTCTCGCGCAGCCGCCAGAACCGCGGGACCTCCTCGTTCCCCATCTGCGACGGGATGCGATGGACCTCGCAGAACGCTCGCACCGGCTCCAGGTACTTCCATTCGCACGCGATCACCGCGCACTTCGACCAGTCCCAGCTCGATGCGAGCTCGGCGAGGCGCAGCAACTCCACCACCACCTCCCGCGCCTGCGCGATCGGGTCACTCCCCGCCGGCAGGATCTGCACCCGGCCTTGTGCGACCGGATCCAGCTCGCTCCAGTCGCCACCGGATGGACTCTTCGCTCGCGCCCGGTCGATTCGGATGGGGTACCCGGTCTTCATGCGCTCGCGCGCCGGCTCGATAAGCGCATTGGCCGCCGCGATGATGTGCCCGGTGGAGCGGTAGTTCGCGGTCAGGAAGGCGGGCTTCGGCCCGTAGTCCGCCTCGAAGCGGCGGATGAACTCCACCGATGCGCCGCTGAAGGCGTAGATGTTCTGGTCGTCGTCGCCCACCGCGAAAAGGGTGAGCTTGCGGTCCCCGTCCTCCAGGGTCCGGCCGGCCAGCGCCGAGATCAGCTCGTACTGGTCCGCGTCGATGTCCTGGTACTCGTCGACCAGGATCCAGCGAAAGCCTGCGAGGAGCCGATCGCGCTGCTCGTCCGCTTCCTCCGGCGGCAGGCCCTCGCCGCGCAGCAGCGCCACCGCCTGTCGCAGCACCTCTTGAAACACCTCGCCGTCGGGCCGCTCCGCTCGTGCGCTGAAGCTCGCGCCGGCGAGCCGCATGGCGAGACCGTGGCAGGTGAGCACCGTCACCCCTCGGGCGTCGTCGCCGATCAGGTCCGCAAGGCGGCGCCGGATCTCGACCGCGGCGTGCCGGTTGTAGGCGAGAGCGAGGATGCCGCGAGGGTTCTCGCGCCGGGCGCGCACCAGGAAGGCGATGCGGTGCACGAGCACCCGGGTCTTGCCGGAGCCGGGACCGGCGAGCACCAGAACGTTCGTCTGCTCCCGGTCGTCGGCGACGATGCGCTGCTGGACGGGATTGTTCAGGCTCTCGACGATGGCCCGCCACGATTCGGGTGTGGTCTGGCGCTCGATCTCCTTGTCCCGATCCGGCAGCCACCGGCTGAGGAAATCCCCTTGCTTCAGGCTGAAGTAGTCCATGG
>JAJDUQ010000052.1 GCA_022826505.1 Gammaproteobacteria bacterium | reverse complement strand
CGCGAGGCGGGCCCGGGCCGCTACGCCATCTCGTCGGCTATTCGATCGACCAGCGGTCCCACATCTGCTGGTTCTTCTCGACGTTGCTCACGCCGTCGTCACCGGCGGCCGCCCAGAATTCGGCACCGAGGAAGACCTGCTTTTCCAGGTTGGCCGGGAAGGAGGGAAGCTTCTCCGCCCGCTCCGCCGACAGGTGGTCGAACGCCTTCAGGTTCACCGGGCCGAGGAGCTGCAGCTCGACCATGGCGGCCTGGATCTCGGGACGCGTGGCGAACTCGATGAACTTCATGGCGTTCTCGTAGTTCGGCGCGTTCTTCGGAATGATCCAGTAGTCGAACTGAATCAGCCCCTGATTCCACGAGAAATCGATGGGCGCCCCTTCGTTCTTGCGTCGCACCGTGCGGCCCAGGGTGGCCGCGCCGACCACCGCCTCTCCGTCGACGAGCATCTGGGGTGCCATCGCGGAGCTGGTGGTGAACTTGGCGACATGCGGGCGGATCTTCGCGAGGCTCGCGTAGGCGCGCTCCATGTCGAGAGGGTAGAGATCCTCCGGCGCCACGCCATCGGCCAGCAGGGCGTACTCGAGTGGCGGAACCACCCAGTCGCCTGCATCGATGGCGCGTGGGCCGGGAAACTTCTCGACATTCCAGACATCCTGCCAGCTATCGGGACGCTCCGGACCGGGGAACGCTTCGGTGTTGAACGCGATGACCTTGGTGTAGAAGAAGTTGCCGATGCCGTAGGGGTGCACGACCTCGGGAACGATGTCCCCGAGCCAGCCCTTGAAGTAGTTCTCGTAGTCGAGCTTCTCGACCAGGCCGTCGCGCGCCAGCACCAGCAGGTCGCCCGGCACCATGCCGGAGACGTCCCACTCGGTGTTGCCGCTCTCCACCATCGCCCGCACCTTCGAGAGCGAGATGCCGGTTGCTTCGATGATCTCGATGCCCGTTTCCTTCACGAAGGGATCGAAGATGGCCTTTCTCTGATCGTCCTGGAACGAACCTCCCCAGGACGCGACCACCACGTGTCCCTTGTCGGCGAGCGCCGGGCCGGTTCCCGCCGCGATGACGAGTGCGGCCGCCACGAACGCTGAAGTGATACGCAGACGTTTCATTACATCCTCCTTGAGTATTGCCAGCTTTCTCGGGCTGGTGTTGCGGCACCCGTATCCGCGCCCGAGGCGCGGGGGTGCGGAACGCCGGCTCCCGGAACCGCTCCGGTCCGGTCGCGACGGCAGAAATCGAGAAATCGCGCGAGCATGGTCCTGGCGTTTGCCGTGTCTTCGGCCGCGTCGACGAGACCGTCCACGTCGACCCCGTCCGCTTCGAGGCGCTCGCGGTTGCGCTCGAACCACCGCGGCGCCTCCGGGACGGTGATCTCCACGTGGCCCTGAATGCCCCACACCGGCAGGTCGCGGTGGCGCCAGACCTGATTGGCGCAGGCGTCGCTCGAGGCGACGATCTGCATGCCGGGATGGTCGGCGCGGACGTCGTCGTTGTGCCAGACGAACATGCGCATGCGGCGTGCGAGGTGCGCGCACACCGGGTCGCCGGCGGCATCGGGCGCGACGTCCAGCCACGTGTATCCGACCTCGCAGGCCGAACGACGGTAGACCTGGTCCCGTCCGAAGAGGCTCGAGGCGAGGATCTGGCTGCCGAAGCAGACCCCCATGATCGGCGTGCCCCGGCCGACCAGCTCCGAGATGACTTCGTGCTCGCGCTCGATCCAGGGCTCCCGGTCGTAGGACGAGTGCGGACTGCCGGAGATGAATGCGCCGGCGTAGCGGTCGAGGGACTGGGGGAACTCCGAGTGCGCGGCCCACGCGCTTTCCATCTCCAGGTCGTCGCCCCGGAGTCGGTCGAGGATCGGCGGCACCGCCGCGGGATTCGCGGTGTTGTTGAGGAAGAGAAGCGTCTGCTTCATCCGCGGCTATTGCGGTGCGCCGTCGCCATGGAGCACGACGGTATCATGGATGGACCAGCCCAGCCGCACCCGGTCGCCCGGACTGTGGCCCCGGTCCGAGCGCATCGTCAGACTGCTGGCGGACACCGTGACGTCGCCCGCGACCTCCACGAAGTACTTGGTGACCCCGCCGGTGAGAATGCGGTCGCGCACCACGCCCTCGACGACGTTTCGGCCGCTCTCGGCCTCGTCGGCGATCGCGATTGACTCGGGACGCACCATGAAGGCGACGTTCTGGCCCGCCCGGACGTCGAAGCGCAAGGGCGCCTCCACCGTCGCGCTCCCCTGGAAGTCCAGGATGGCGCGATCGTCGCTGGTTCCCGTGACGCTGGCGTTCAGGATGTTGGATTCGCCGAGAAAGGATGCGGCGAACTTCGACCGGGGGGAGAAATACATCTCCTCGGGCGAGCCGACCTGCTCGATCGAGCCTTCGTTGAACAGGCAGATCTTGTCGGACATCACCATCGCTTCTTCCTGGTCATGTGTGACGTAGAGCACAGTGATGCCCAATTGATCGTGCAGCTCCTTGATCTCGAGCTGCATTTCTTCCCGCAGCTTCTTGTCCAGAGCGCCGAGCGGCTCGTCCATGAGGATGATCGAAGGTTCGTAGACGATGCAGCGGGCCAGTGCGATGCGCTGCTGCTGGCCACCGGAAAGCGCCGAGGTCTCACGCTCCCCGACATCGGGCAGCCGGACCGTCTCCAGTGCCTGCCGGACCTTCCTGGAGATGTCCCGGTCGGCCACCCGGCGCATGCGCAGGGGGAACGCGATGTTCTCGTGGACGGTCAGGTGGGGAAAGAGGGCGTAGTTCTGGAACACCACGCCGATGTCGCGCTTGTGGCTCGGCAGGTAGGTGCACTGGCGTCCGTCGATCCGAACCTCGCCGCTGTCCGGCCAGGTGAGTCCCGCCACCATCATCAGCAGGGTCGTCTTGCCCGATCCCGAGGGGCCGAGCAGGGTCACGAACTCGCCCTCGGCGACATCGAGGCTGACGCGGGCGACGGCGGTGACCGGGCCGTAGGTCTTGCGCAGCTCCGAGATTGCGAGCTTGTGGTGCGAGGCCTGCGCGTTCATTCGTGAATTCGGTACCGCATGGCGTGTACGTTCCATCCTAATCAGCGCTCGGCCCGTCGATCAACGAGGCGGCCTGGAGCGACGCGTCAACCTGCGGGACCCGGGACGCCGACATCCGTGGGTCCGTCCCGGTGCCGCAGTGCCCGCACGATCGGCGCTCCGCCCGTCGATCGACGTGGCAGCCCGATACGACGCGTCACCCCGCGAGACCCAGGACCCCGACATCGGTCCAGCCTTCCTGGGGCCGCCGCGCCCGCATGGAGATGTGGTGCATGAGCTGTCGGCCGTGAGCGTACCGGTCGTTCTCGTACGGCGTGGTCGAGTGCAGGATCTGGCGGTTGTCCATCAGCACCAGATCGCCCGGCTTCCAGCGGTGCGCGTACACCAGCGCGGTGTCCCCGGTCGCGGTGCCGTATTGCAGCAGCTTCTCGAGCCTAGCCCGAGACCGCTCCACCGACAGCGCGCGTCCCGCAATCTCCAGGTGGTCCATGTTCTTCGGCGACGCCCACAGCACCTTGCGCGCGGTGCGTGGATGCACCCGCACCAGGGGTCGAGCGTGCGGCGGCTTGCCGCGGCGGCCTCGAATTGCATCGGGCCTGGCCGGCTCGGCCAGGCGCAGGCCGTTGGGCGTCATCCGCACCCCCGCCTCGTAGTCGATGGCTGCGGTGTCTCCGGTGACGAAACGGGTCGAATAGCACACCAGGATGGACTCGGCCTCCGGCCGCCTGTCTTGCGGGAGGGCGGCGTACGCGGCCATGCCCGAGGCGAACAGCGTCGTGCGGGGCGGCGACTCCGGCGCCTGCTCGCAGTAGAGAAGGGTCGCGCCGCCGCCGTCGGTGTGCCATTCGTATCCGAGCCGATTGAGCAGACCCAGCGCATTGCCCGACTCGTCCACCACATCGCCGAGCCGTCTCACCATGGGACAATCCGGGAACTGCCACCATCCCGCGTCGGCGGTTCTCAGCGAGGCGGTGTAGTCCGGGTCGAGCCACGGGAAGGAGGAGATGAAGGACCATTCCATGGCGGGGGCGAGACCGTGCTGTCCCTCGATGACCAGCAGTCCGTGCGAGGCCAGCGCGCCGTCGAGGGCGTGAAGCACGTTCGCATCCAGGGGGGCGGCCAGATGCGGCGTCGACCGCACGATTCGCCCGAACGGCGGAGGACCCAAGCGTGGGTGGTCGGCTCGAAGCGGCGAGAGTTCCATGATCGTGCCCGTGGTCATTGCCGCCAAGGTTGGCCGGGTTGGTCCGACCATGCAAGCCGCAGCGCTCGTTCGGCGAGCCTCCGCCGTTGCCGGCCGGCGGATGTCGAAGGCGCCGGGGATCCTTGGACAAGGCTGCCTGCGGTGCGACCTCGCCAGCGAGGGTAAGATTGGCCTCGAGTCGGATCCACGAGAGCTGGGCACGGCGAGCTCTGTCCGCTCCGATGAAGTGCGTTCAATGGGAAATGGGAGTTGCAGATGAGCCGGATCGAAGAAGACGGCGCGAGGCACGCCGGGGCGGCCGCGCAGGCGGCTTCGTCCGTTTACGTGCCTTCCTGTGAGCTCACGCAGGGGCAGCCTCCACCCATCGCCGCAAACGGCGGCCTGTCCTTCATGGCGTTCGACCGGGACGGAGACGCGGGAACCGCGACGGCAATCGAGGCGGCGCTGCGCCAGGTGGCCGAGGGCGAGGTTCAGGAGGTGCTCGAACGATACCGCAGCGCCCCCCCGGGCCCCATCGAGACCAGATGGGGCCTCGGGTTTCGCACCTGGGAAGAGTGCCTCGCCCACATCCGGGCGAACGACATCGAAGTGCCCGAAGGCGGCGTCGCGGTTCCGCTGCGCTACACCATCCTCGAGCACCCTACCTACGCCATCGTCTCGTCGAACTCGCTGTGGCGCGATCCGGCGCGAGCGGCGGAGGCGAAAGCGTTGTGGGAGGACGACGAGAGCTACGAGCGACAGTGCCTCTACTTCCCGCAGGTGCTGCGCGATGCGCGCCGCATCGGGGAGTACCACCCGGGGCTGTCGCCCTTCAGCCCCGAGTGCATGGACCGGCTCGGCGTCTCGCTCGCCCACCTCGAATCGAAGTGCGAGAACTTCTACGACGCGGCCGAGGTGGAGCGGGTGTACTACCCCGAGATCGAGAAGCTCCTGTTCGAATTCTTCCCCGACGCGACCGACGCTCTCGTCTACAACCACGACGTGTTCGACAAGGACTACGCAGGCGACCGCACCGAGGATCAGGAGGCGAAGAACCCGGGGGTGAACGCCGAGTACGTCAACCTCGTGCACAACGACCTCAACGACAACAGCGGCCGGGTGCGCTGCCGGGAGCTGCTGACGAAGAACCTGCGCAACTTCGGGCGCGAGCAGCGCTGCACCGAGGCGGAGGCCGACGCGAAGATGTCGCGGCGGTTCATGTCCATCAACCTCGCCAAGCCGATGGAGACGGTGGGCCAGTACCCCTTCGTGCTCTGCGCCTGGCCGTCGTTCGCCGACCAGCCCTACATCACCGACTACCGCATCTACGACGACCGCGTGGGCGAGACCACCCGGTTCACCTACCGCCCCGACCACGAGTGGTACTGGCTTCCGCGGCAGACGCCGACCGAGGTCTCGATGCTCAAGTGCTACGACTCGGTCACCGACGGTTCGGTCTCGCGCTGGTCGTTCCACACCGCCTGCATCGACCCGACCGCGCCTGACGACGCGCCCTGCCGCAGAAACGTCGTGGTCCGCTCCTACGTGTTCTTCTGAGAAGACGCGGCGGCGGCGCCCGTCCCGGAAGGAACCGGCGCCCCGCGCATCGCGTCGGACCGCCATCGGCAAGGGGCCGCATCATGCGAGGAATTTGCGGGCGACCTCGTAACAGTCCTTCGAGAGCTCCGGGGCGCTCAGGATTCGCTCGAGCTCGCCGCGCAGGAGCGCTCGGCGTGCCTCGTCGAGACGTCGCCAGCGACTCGCCGCGCCGAGCAGGCGCGCCGCGGACTGGGGGTTGAATGCGTCGATGGCCAGCACGTGCTCGGAGAGGAAGCGGTACCCCTCCCCGGAAGCGTCGTGGAACCGGCGCTGATTGGCGTGGCAGAAGGCGCCGATGACCGCCCGGACGCGGTTCGGGTTCTGCAGGTTGAATCCGGGATGGCGGGTGAGCTTGCGGACGCGGCCGAGCGTGTCGGGCAGGCGCGCGGTCGCCTGGAGCGCGAACCACTTGTCCAGCACCAGCGGGTCGTCCTTCCATCGCCTCTCGAACCACGCGAGTCGTTCGTCTCGCTCCGCGGTGCGGGAATCGGCGAAGCAGGCGAGGGCGGCGAGCGCATCGGTCATGTTGTCCGCGGTCACGAGCTGGTGCCGGCAGTTCGACCGTACCGCCGGATCGTCGAGCTCCATCAGGTAGGAGAGACAGAGGTTCTTCAGGCTGCGGCGTCCCGATTCTCCGGCGTCGAAGCGATACGAGCCGCGGGGTCGATTCGCGTGGTAGACGCGGGCGAAGGCACTCTCGAGACGAAACGCCAGCATCGTTTTCACCGTCTCGCGTACCTCGTGGATGGCCTCGACCGCGATGGTCTCCATCCGGTCCGCGAGCGTCGACTCCGACGGCAGGGCGAGCGCCTCCGACCTGAACGCGGGATCGACGGCATCGTCGGTGAGCAGGGCGTGCACTGCGGAAACGAACTTGTCCGGAAGGTCGAGATCGGCCCCCGCGAGCCGGTCGGCGATCATTCGATGCATCAGCCGCAGGGCGTACTCCTGAACCGCATCCCACCGATTGAACGGATCGGTCTCGCGAGCGATCAGGAATGCGAGCTCGTCGTCGCTGCGTTCGATCTCGACCTTCACCGGCGCGGAGAAGCGACGCGCGATGGACGGGACGGGCGCAGAGGAAACGTTCGAGAACCGGAAGGAGTGACGCGGCTCGCGGACGTCGAGGACCGCCTCGTTCTCGCCGGACAGGTTCCCCTGCGCACAGTGGAGGGGAATCTCGGCCCCGTCCTCGTCGAGCAGAGCGACCCGCACCGGGATGTGAAGCGGCAGTTTCTCGGGTTGCCCGGGAGTCGGAGCCGTGCGTTGCTCGAGGTCGAGCACGTACTGCGATCGCGGCGCGTCGTATCGGCCCCGGGCGTTCAGCACCGGCGTGCCCGCCTGCGTGTACCAGCGCCGGAACTGTCCGAGGTCGAGTCCCGACGCGGCCTCCATCGCCGCCACGAAGTCTCCGGTGGTGACCGCCTCGCCATCGTGGCGTTCGAAGTAGATCCGCATGCCGGCCTGGAACGCCTCCTCGCCGAGCAGGGTGTGCAGCATCCGGATGACCTCGGCGCCCTTGTTGTAGATGGTGACGGTGTAGAAGTTGCCGATCTCGATGTAGGAGTCGGGCCGTACCGGATGCGCCATCGGTCCCGCGTCCTCCGCGAACTGGTGAGTGCGGAGCAGGCGCACGTCGCGGATGCGCTTGACGGCACGCGACGCCACGTCGGCGGAGAACTCCTGGTCGCGGAAGACCGTGAGGCCTTCCTTGAGACTCAACTGGAACCAGTCGCGGCAGGTGACCCGGTTGCCGGTCCAGTTGTGGAAGTACTCGTGGGCGATGACGGTCTCGATCGCCGCGAAGTCCCGGTCGGTGGCGGTGTCGGGGCGAGCCAGCACGTACGCCGAGTTGAAGATGTTGAGTCCCTTGTTCTCCATCGCCCCCATGTTGAAATCGTCCACCGCAACGACCATGAAGGTGTCGAGGTCGTATTCCAGACCGTAGACGTCTTCGTCCCAGCGCATCGCGCGCTTGAGGGAGTCCATCGCGTGCCCGCATCGGTCGATGTTGTGGGGCTGCACGTAGATGCGCAGCGTGACCGTTCGCCCCGACCGGGTGGTGAAGGAGTCCTCGACGCATTCGAGCCGGCCTGCAACCAGGGCGAAGAGGTAGCTCGGCTTCGGATACGGGTCCTCCCACACCACGAATCGGCGGCCGTCGTCGAGGGTGCCGTGTTCGACGTCGTCGCCGTTGGAGAGCATCACGGGATAGCGCTGCGGGTGCGCGACGATGCGGGTGCGGTAGCGCGCCATCACGTCGGGGCGGTCGAGAAACCACGTGATCTTCCGGAACCCTTCCGCCTCGCACTGCGTGCAGAGATTCCCCGACGACGCGTAGAGGCCTTCGAGCGACTTGTTCTCCCCGGGCCGGATCGCGACCTCGGTTTCCAGCACGAATGCGTCGGGCGCGTCGCGCAGGGTCAGCGTCTCGTCGGTGATCTCCATGCGGTTTCCCGAGACCGGCTCGCCGTCGACCCGCACTTCGCGGGTGTCGAGTCCATGCCCGGAGAGGACCAGGTCGGAGGCCGGTGGCGCGCCGGGGTTTCGCCGGACCGAGAGCCTCGCGCGCACCAGGGTCCGGGACGCGTCCAGGTCGAAGTCGAGATCCACCTCGTCGACGACGAACGGGGGCGCAGCATAGTCCGCGAGTCGCGTGACGGCGGGTTCGGTGGCGTGTCCGGAGGTTTCCATATTCATGTAAATTCTGTGATTTATTTGGTTATCAATTGATTATTAATATAATTTGTTCTCCCGTGATCGGTAGGCCACACGTCGTTCGGGCTCACGGGAGAGTGGTGCCACGGTATTGCTTTTTCGCTTTCGAGTCGATTCCCGCCGGTGACGGATACGGCTGTGGATACTCGGCACGCAGGTGGGATTCCGCATCCCGAGCCTCGAAGTGCCGACATGTCGGGGCCGGTTGGGACGTGGGGATGGCCGTGATACCGTCATTTGGGACACGCTTGCATTCAAACCGAAGGGCGTGCGCTTGACCGATTCCGGCGAACCCCGAAGATCGAAGTCGCAGCGCAAACGTGAATCGCTCGCGTTGCAGGCACTCGGCGATTCCCTGGTCGCGCTGACTTCGAACGATCTCGCCCGCGTGCCCATGTGGCCGGAGCTGGAGGTCGCGGTGGCTGATGCGCGCGGTCTTCAACGCGCGGCGCGGCGGCGCCAGATCCGGTACATCGCGCGTCTGCTCCGCGAGGGCGATCCCGATGCGATCGCCGAGGCGCTCGACACAGTGCGCCGTCCCGGCCGACGCGAAGCGCTGAGGCAGCGTCGCCTCGAGAGGCTGCGCGACGAGCTCGCGAGTGGCGACCGATCGCCCGCGGATTTGCGCGCGGCCGTCCCGGAGCTCGATTTCCAGCAGTTGCGGCACCTCGTGGCCGCCGCGCGGCGCGAGCGCGAGACCGGGCAGGGGGCCAGGAGCGAACGCCGTCTGTTCCGGTTCCTGCGCGACAGCGGTCTCGATGCCGTCGACGTGTTCGGCGGCACCGGACATATCGGGACGCCACCTGCTCGAGGGTGACCGGTTCCACGCACTCCGGAGTGTCGTTCTTCGGAGAATTGACCAGTGTGCCGACCGGATCGACGGACATCGCCTCCGGCGGGCAGGGATCGAGGGGAACCTTCTCGCCAGCCCGACGCACTGCAATTTCTGCGCTGAAGTGCAATTTCGGCGTTGTCACGCGGCCTCGCGCAGAGGCTGAAACCACCGTCTCGGGACGGCCATCTCATTGCCGATCGAATGCGCTTCTGCTACCGTTTCCTTCCGTCCGGCGGCCGGTCGGCGGCCCCCATGAAGCAGGTCCCGATGTCGCGCTTCATCTTCATTACGGGCGGGGTCGTATCTTCACTCGGCAAGGGCATCGCGTCCGCATCGCTGGCCGCGATTCTCGAGGCGAGGGGGCTGCGTGTCACCCTCGTCAAGCTCGATCCCTACATCAACGTCGACCCCGGAACGATGAATCCGTTCCAGCACGGGGAGGTGTTCGTCACCGAGGACGGCGCCGAGACGGATCTCGACCTGGGACACTACGAGCGTTTCGTCCGCGCCACCATGGGGCGCTGGAACAACTTCACCACCGGCCAGATCTACTGGAACGTTCTGCGCAAGGAGCGCCGGGGCGAGTACCTCGGCGACACCGTCCAGGTCATTCCGCACATCACCGACGAGATCAAGTCGCGCATCCGCCAGGGGGCGGGGGACGCCGAGATGTGCCTCGTCGAGATCGGCGGCACCGTCGGCGACATCGAGTCCCTGCCGTTTCTCGAGGCCATCCGGCAGATGCGAACCGAGCTCGGCGAGCAGCAGTCCATCTTCCTGCACCTCACGCTCGTTCCCTACATCGGCGCCGCCGGTGAGCTGAAGACGAAGCCGACTCAGCACTCGGTCAAGGAGCTGCGATCGATCGGCATCCAGCCGGATATCCTGCTGTGCCGCTCCGAACGTGCGCTGCCCGACGCCGAGCGGCGAAAGATCGCACTGTTCACGAACGTGCCCGAACGCGCGGTGGTGAACTGCAGGGACGCCGACAGCATCTACCGAATCCCCCGCATGCTGCATGAACAGGGGCTCGACGACCTCGTGGTCGAACGGTTCGGTCTGGATGTCGTCAAGAGCGATCTCTCCGCATGGGATGCGGTGGTGAGGGGAGTGGAGTGCGTGAGTCGGCGGGTGCGGATCGCGATGGTCGGCAAGTACGTCGAGCTTGCGGAATCCTACAAGTCGCTCAGCGAGGCACTCGTCCATGCGGGCATCCACACCGAGACCCGCGTCGACATCCGCTACGTGGACTCCGAAAAGATGGAAAGCGAGGGAGCCGGCTGTCTCGAGGGACTGGACGCAATCCTCGTCCCCGGCGGATTCGGCAAGCGCGGAATCGACGGAAAGATCGAGGCGGCGCGCTACGCGCGGGAGAACAAGGTGCCGTATCTCGGCATCTGTCTCGGCATGCAGGTTGCGGTGATCGAATTCGCGCGCCACCGCGCGGGCCTCGCCGGCGCCGACAGCACCGAGTGGAATCGCGAGACACCACATCCCGTCATCGCCCTGGTCACCGAGTGGGTGGGCAAGGACGGCGCGCTGGAGCGCCGCGGCGAGGATTCGGACCTCGGGGGCACGATGCGGCTCGGCGCGCAGGAGGTCCGGCTTCGGCGCGAGTCGCGGATGCGCGCCGTTTACGGCACCGACATCATCAGCGAGCGCCATCGCCATCGCTACGAGTTCAACAACACCTACATGGATCAGTTGCAGGATGCCGGGCTCCAGATCGCCGGCAAGACGATCGACGGCACCCTGGTCGAGGTGGTCGAAGTCCCGGACCATCCCTGGTTCATCGGATGCCAGTTTCATCCCGAGTTCAAGTCCACCCCGCGCGACGGCCATCCGTTGTTCAGCGGGTTCGTCGAAGCCGCGAACAACTATCGCAAGAGCAATCGTCGAGATCCCGCCGGCGAGCCCACCAAACCCCGGGAACTGCTCGCCGGAGGCGCCACGGCATGATCTCGTGCGCCGGTGGAGCGTGGACCGCGATGCGTGTCGGGGAAGTGCGGGTCCCGTCGGTTTCCGCGTTGCGGGACGTCTGAGCCGATGAGAATCGGCACCTTCGAGGTCGGCAACGACGAGAAGCTGTTTCTCGTCGCCGGGCCCTGTGTCATCGAGTCCGAAGCGCTGGCGATGGAAACGGCACAGTCGCTGGCCAGGATCGCCGAGAGGTGCGGTATCGGGCTGGTCTACAAGTCGTCCTTCGACAAGGCGAACCGCACCTCGCACGAGAGCTTTCGCGGCCCCGGTATCGAGCGGGGGCTACGAATTCTCGAACGCGTACGCGACGAGGTGTCGGTTCCGGTCATCACCGACGTGCACGAGGCCACGCCGTTCGACGAGGTGGCGTCGGTCGTCGACGTGCTCCAGACCCCGGCCTTCCTCTGCCGCCAGACCGACTTCATCCAGGCGGTCGCGCGGTGCGGCAAGCCGGTGAACATCAAGAAGGGTCAGTTTCTCGCCCCCTGGGACATGTACCACGTCGCGGACAAGGCGAGGGCGACCGGCAATGCGGACATCATGCTCTGCGAACGCGGGGCGTCGTTCGGGTACAACTACCTCGTGTCCGACATGCGCTCGATCGCGGTGATGCGCGGGACCGGATGCCCCGTGTTGTTCGACGCCACCCACTCGGTGCAAGTGCCGGGAGGGCAGGGCGGACGCTCCGGCGGACAACGCGAGTTCGTCCCCGTCCTTGCGCGTTCAGCCGTGGCGGCAGGGGTGGCGGGAGTGTTCATGGAGACACATCCGAGCCCCGACGAGGCACTGAGCGACGGACCCAACGCATGGCCGCTCGGTCGAATGGAGGCGTTGCTGGAGTGCCTGCTCGCGATCGACGATGCGGTGAAGTCGCGGCCGCGGGTCGAAGACGTCCTGCACAAGGAGGCTGTCTCGCAGCCGGAAGACGATGCGGCCGCAGTGCCTGCCACGGGGCCGGGCGACAGCCCGGGCGCGGGCGAGGTTCGACCAGCCGAACGGAGAAGGAGCGCATGACATGCCGGTAATTCGCGACCTCGCGGCGCGCGAGATCCTCGACTCGCGCGGCAACCCGACGGTGGAGGTCGACGTCGTTCTAGACAGTGGCGACGTCGGCCGCGCCGCGGTCCCGTCCGGCGCGTCGACGGGCAAACGCGAAGCGCTGGAGTTGCGCGACGGCGACCCGAAGCGATACCTCGGGCGCGGGGTGCGGCATGCAATCGCAAACGTCGAGGAGAAGATACGGCCCGCGCTCACCGGCGTGGACCCGGACAATCAGCACCTGATCGACGCCACGATGCTGGAACTGGACGGCACCAGGTTCAAGACGAACCTCGGAGCGAACGCGATTCTCGGGGTCTCGCTCGCGTGCGCGAAGGCCGCGGCGCTGGCCGCCGGACAACCCCTGTACCAGTACCTGGGCGGCGCCGGGCCGTTCAGCATGCCGGTTCCGATGATGAACATCGTCAACGGGGGGGCGCACGCCGACAACAACGTCGACATGCAGGAGTTCATGATCGTCCCGACCGGTGCGGCGAATCTGAGCGAGGCGGTGCGCTGCGGGGCGGAAGTGTTCCACTCGCTGAAGTCGGTGCTGGGCAAGCGGGGACTTTCGACCGCGGTGGGCGACGAAGGCGGGTTCGCCCCCGACCTCTCCTCCAACGAGGAAGCGATCGAGGTCATACTGGAAGCGATCGGGAACGCCGGCTACAACGCCGGGGGCGACGTGCATCTGGCCCTCGATGTGGCGAGTTCCGAGTTCTGCCGCGAAGGAAAGTACCGGCTCGACTCCGAGCGTGCGACGCTCGACTCCGCGGCGTTCGCCGACGTGCTGGCCGGCTGGGTCGAGACGTATCCCATCATCTCGATCGAGGACGGAATGGCCGAAGACGACTGGAACGGGTGGCGGTTGCTGACCGATCGGATTGGCGACAGGGTCCAGTTGGTCGGCGACGACCTGTTCGTCACGAATCCGGCAATCATCGCGGCCGGCGTCGTCGAAGGCGTCGCGAACTCGGTGCTCGTCAAGGTCAATCAGATTGGCACCCTCACCGAGACGCTGGAGGCGATGGAGACCGCGCGCTCGGCCGGCTACACGACCGTGATTTCCCACCGTTCCGGGGAGACGGAAGACACCACCATCGCGGATCTCGCGGTCGCCACCGGCGCCGGGCAGATCAAGACCGGATCGCTTTCGCGATCGGACCGGGTCGCGAAGTACAACCGGCTGATCCGAATCGAAGAGCGCCTCGCCCGCCAGCAATTGTCGAGTTATCCCGGGTTGCGGGCGTTCAGCGGGACGGCCCGCGAGGGCGTGCTTGACCCTCGCGCCGAGCCGCAACGGACTGGGGCCGCAATTGGCCGCGGTTGATGCCGACGGTGAATAATCGTCTTGCCGCGAGCGATCGGACGGGTCCGTGAAACCCGTCATCGCCATTCTCGTGACCGCACTCGTCGTGCTGCAGCTCCAGCTCTGGGTTGGAGATCGCGGCATGCCGGGGGTGCGTCAGCTCGAAGCCGCGGTCGCGTCGCAGCGCGAGGACAATGCGCGTCTGGAGGCCCGCAACCGGCGCCTGGCGGCCGAGGTCCACGATCTGAAGGAGGGCCTGGAAGCAGTGGAGGAACGGGCGCGCAGCGACCTCGGGATGATCGGCCGGGACGAGACCTTCTATCAGTTGGTCGAACGCTGACCGCCCCGGCGCCGCTCCATGAAGCCATCCGACGTCTGGGCGGTCGTGCCGGCGGCAGGCATCGGTCGGCGATTCGCGGGCGATCGTCCGAAGCAGTATGTCGCGCTTGGTCCCCGCCCGGTCATCGCTCACGTCATCGCAAAGCTTGCGTCGGTCCGGGGAGTCGCCGGCATCGTGGCGGCGGTGGCGCCGTCGGATCCGTGGTGGAACGACGTCGCGCAAGGACTCGACGTGTCCGTGGCGACGGTGCCCGGAGGCGTCGAACGATGCCATTCCGTCCTCAACGCGCTGGACCATCTGAGCGCAATGGCGGCGGACCGGGATCTGGTGATGGTGCACGATGCGGTTCGTCCATGCGTGGACGTGGCGGATATCGAGCGGGTCGTGGCGGCGGCCCGGAGCGCACCGGACGGGGCGATCCTCGCCGCGCCGGTCGGCGATACCCTCAAGCGGGCCGGACCGGAGCGATCGATTGTCGATACCGTGGACCGAGTCCGGCTCTGGCGCGCGTTCACGCCGCAGGTCTTTCCCCTCGGCCGGCTGCGCGCGGCCCTGCACGAGGCGATCGACAGCGGTTGCGACGTGACCGACGAGGCGCAGGCAATGGAGCGCCTCGGCGCGCGGCCGCTGCTCGTCGAAGGCTCCCCGGGCAACATCAAGATCACCCGCGCCGAAGACCTCGCGCTCGCCCGGGCGTTGCTCGAGGTGGAAGAGGCACCGACATGATTCCGTTCCACGCCGGTCTTGATGCGCGACGGTCCGTCGCCCGCTTCGCACGGCTGCGAATTCGCGTTTCCGGCCGCGATTGCCCGGTTGCACGTCGTCGTGCGCGGCATCAGGGGTTTTCGGCATCGTGAATCGTGTCGGTCACGGGTACGACGCTCACCGGTTCTGCGCCGGCGCGCGTCTGGTGCTCGGTGGAGTCGCCATCGAGTTCGACCGGGGGCTCGCCGCCCACTCCGACGGCGACGTCCTTGTGCACGCCCTGTGCGATGCGTTGCTCGGCGCAGCGGGCCTCGGCGACATCGGCCGGCACTTTCCCGACTCGAGCCCGGAGTTCGCCGGCATCGACAGCCGGGTGCTGCTTCGCCGAGTGGCCGCGTTGCTCCGCGAGAAGGGGTTCACGGTCGTGAATGCCGACGTCACGGTCGTCGCCCAGGCTCCGCGGCTCGCGCCCCATGTGGATCGCATGCGCATGAATCTCGCGGCCGATCTGGGAGTCGGCGCCGACGCGATGAACGTCAAGGCGACAACGACCGAGGGAATGGGATTTGCGGGGCGCGGTGAAGGAATTGCCGCCCACGCGGTGGCGTTGATCGGGGAGCGATGATCCCGGGCGACGACCGGGCGGCGGCGAGAGGCGTGTCGGACCAGCCCGGACCCTGCCCGAATCGGCCCGCCCGTGACACCCCGGATCGCCGCGAGGCGTCCGGCGTCGCTCCGATGTGCACTTGCGCGCGCCGATGAAGATCGGCTCGACGACCGCGGCCGTGACCGGGCTCCCGCGGGGCCACGGACCGCCGCCGGTGCGGGCGGTGCTCACGTCGGATCCCGAGGATTTCCGCGTTACCGAAATCGAGAAGATTCGTCCCTGTGGCGAGGGGACGCATGCGTGGCTGCGAATCCGCAAGCGGGGCGTGAATACCGAGGAGGTCGCGGCGATGCTCGCCCGGCACGCCGGCACGTCGCGGTCCGCGGTAGGGTTCGCCGGCATGAAGGATCGGCTCGCGGTCGCGGTCCAGTGGTTCAGCGTGGACCTGGCCGGATGCGACGAGCCGCGATGGTCGGCGCTCGAGTCGGACTCGATCGAGGTGCTGGAGGTGGTGGCGCACCGGCGTAAGTTGCGGCGCGGGACACTGCTCGGGAACCGTTTCGTGATCGTGCTGCGCGACGTGACGGTCTCCGGCGCGAGCCTCGACGAACGGCTGGACGCGATCCGCGCCCGAGGAATCCCGAACTACTTCGGGCCGCAGCGGTTCGGGCGCGACGGTGCGAACCTTCGCCTTGCACACTCGCTGCTGGTCGATCGGCGCCGCATCCGTGATCGGCTCCGCCGTGGGCTCGCGCTCTCGGCTGCCCGTGCGCACGTGTTCAACCGGATTCTCGCGGTTCGGGTGCAGGCAGGGGTCTGGGGCACGCCGGTAGCGGGTGACGTCATGATGCTCGACGGGCGAGGCAGCGTCTTCGGCGTCGATCGAATCGATGACGACATTGCCGGGCGGACCGCGCGAGGCGAGATTCATCCCACCGGACCGCTTTGGGGGCGTGGTGAGCGGCTGGCAACGCGTGCCGCGCGCGATGTCGAAGACCGTGTGGCCCGGGAGACGGCGTCGCTCTGCGAAGGCCTCGAGCGCGAGCGCGTCTCCCAGGCTCGGCGGGCGTTGCGGATCAACGTGCGGGCACTCGAATGCCGCGTCGAGGCACAGGGCAGCGTGTCGCTCCGGTTCACCTTGCCACCCGGCGCCTACGCGACGACGCTGCTGGGGGAACTCTGTTCGCTCGAACGATTCCGGCAGCCCGGGAGTGAATCGCGTCCCGCTCACGGGACAGGGGGTTCGGGAACCGGACCCGTTCGGCGCAACGATCGCTGATCGGCACCGGCGTCGAGAACGCCGGCACATCGAAGACTCGGGGTCTCGTCGTTTCCCGCGGGTGCGTCCGGGTGACCACGGTCGCTCGGTCGGACGTCGTGACGAGCGCCCCGGAAGCGTTCACTCCTGGTACGGCGTGAATCGCAGCGTCGCTCCGACCGCAGAGAGCTCGCGGGCGAGCAGAGATTCGTGGGACGGCTCTCCCAGATACAGCAGTTCCAGGTGAGGGATTCGGCGCCCCTCGAAGAAGGAGAGCGCATCCAGCACCACCTGCAATGTCTTCGGGTCGGAGGGTCCGGTCACCAGGACTCTGACCGCCTCGTTCTCCGCGGGCGCCATGAGGGTGGCGAGGTCGCGGGCGATCTTGCGCGGGCCCGCGACTCTCGACATCGCGAGGAATGCCTCGTCGGCGAGTCTGCCCTCGCTCGGCACGTACACGTAGTCGAACCCGCTGCCGAACACTGCGGTCGCGGCCTCGATGCGCGGACTCAGATCCGGCGGCTTCCTGGAACCACACCCCGACAGGGCGACGAGCGCAGCGAGCGCCAGCGCAGTCCATCGACCCGTACGCAGTTCCCTGACCCTGCAATTCATGAACGCTTCCTCGCGTCGGAGCTGAAACGACCTGCTCGGCCAATTCTAGCGAGGAATCGCGGACATGGGGACGCACCGACCGGCGGAGATCGCACTGCGAACGCGACGTGCCGCACGGGTCCTCGCGAACGACGCCAATCGAGCGTCGCGATCCCGAAACGACACGGCCTCCGGGCCTTCAACGAACGCGCCTTGCGCTGACATCGGTGGTGCGCGATGCCGATATTCCCCGCCCGCCGGGCAGGTGACGATGCGCCTCACGCCGAGAGCGGTGCCGCAGGACGACATCGGGGTCGCACGGACGCACTCGGCGGCGAGGATTCGACGAGGGAGACGCGCAGAGTGAACACCTGCAAGAGCAGTCCGGAGGTCGCGGACCACATTCGCCGGAAGGTCATCTACGAGGGACTCGAGCTCGAGGAACTCGGCATCGATCTCGCCGACATCACCGACGACGTCCGCCTGTTCGACGAGGACGGACTGAACCTCGATTCAATCGACGCGCTGGAAATTCTCGCCGGCGTGCAGCGCGAGTTCGGCCTGTCTCTTCCCGACGCCGACCAGGCCTTCATCGACGAGCACTGTGCCACGGTCGGACGCCTCGCAAGCATGGTCGCGGGCCGGGTTCGCGGCGCGGGAGCACCCGAATCGGCCACGGCGCGGACGCTCGGGGGTGCGACCCGGGACGTGCGTGCCGGGGGGCGGCAAAGCGCCCCTTCAGCGAAATCCTGAGGCCGGCCGCAGTCCGAGGAGAGACGACCGATGTCTGCACGCATTCTTGCGTTCGACCGAATGGGCACGGTGCTCGCAGAGTCGCTCGCCTGCGCATGGCGCGAGCGGGGCGGGCTGGTCGTGGACGCTTCGGCCGGCGGCGGTTTCGGCTCGATCCTGGCCGAGGCGACTCCGTACGCGGTGGTGCTGACCGAACCGAACCTGGACGAATCGCAATTCCTGGCGCAGCCGCCGGCGACGCCCGAAGCGACGACGGCTTTCGCCGAAGCGCTTCACCGCAACACGATGGCATTTCTTGCCGACTGCCGGTCTGCGATTCGCGCCATGATGCCGGCCGGCCGGGGATACCTGCTGGCGCTTTGCATCGACGACTACGCGGCAAGGATCGTCGGCCTTCCCCAGACCCCCATCGCGAATCAGGCTCGAGCCGCGGCGCTCAAGTCCATGGCCAAGGAGTACGGCCGGATGGGCCTCAGCTTCACCACGTTCGTCTGCCAGCCACCGCGCGAGATGGCGGACCGGGCGGCGTGGCGGACCCGCCGCGAGCATCTGAAGGTCTACGCACTGCGCTATCGGCCGGTCGCGGTCGCCGGCTACTCCCGGTTCATCGTTTCGACGATCACCGGCGATACCACGGCCAACGGCAGCGTGTTGTGCCTGGGCAACGGTGTCATGGAGATGACGGCGTGACCACCCACACCGACAGAATCGTTCTCATCACCGGTGGAACGCGCGGCATCGGGCGGGCAATCACGCACCGATTCGCGCGCGAAGGCTGCCGCCTCGCACTTGTCCACCGCACCGACGGGTCCGCGGCCCGTGAAGTGCGCGAGCAGCTCGCCGAAGCACGCGTGGAGGTGGAGATGATCCGCGCGGATCTCGGCGATCTGTGTGAGTGCCGCATGGTCATCGAGAGAGTCGTCGCCCGCTATGGCGGTCTGGACGTTCTGATCAACAACGCGGGCGGCACCTACGACGGCGCCTTCGCGGCGATGCCTCCCGAGAGCTACGTGGGCCTGATCAGGGGAAATCTCTCCGCACCGGTCGCTCTCGCGCTGCACGCGGCGCCCTATCTGGTGGGTTCGGCCCGGACCGGGCGCGGCGGCGCGGTGGTGATGATGGCGTCGATGGCCGGGGTGACCGGCAAGGAAGGCCAGGTCCCCTACGCGACAACGAAGGGCGGCCTTATCGGCGCCACGAGACTGCTCGCTCGGCAACTCGGGCGTGCCGGCGTTCGGGCCAACGCCCTCGCACCCGGGTTCATCCGTACCGGCATGGTCGATACCCTCGAACCGGACATGTACGAACACATCCTCGACGCGAGCGCGTCGCCCCGGATGGGAGATCCCGCCGAAGTCGCCGAGGCGGTCTGGTTTCTCGCCTCCGACACCGCGTCGTACTGCAACGGCATCGTCCAGCGTGTCGACGGAGGATTCCTGCGGTGAGGGAGCGCTCTCCACGCAACCCCTCCGGGACCCGCGGCCGTGACGGTGCGCCCGGCGAACGGAATCCGACGCACGGGTACCGACAACCGGTACGGGACGTTGTCGAGCGAATGCGCGAGACCATGCCGGCCGCGCACGAATTCGCGCCCGGCGCCGCGGTGCAGGCCGGTCGGTCCGGTCCGGACACGGGTCACGAGGCGGTCATCGTCGGAATGGGCGCGTTTTCTCCCCTCGGCCGCAACTGCGTCGAGATGAGAGACGCGCTGCTCGACGGGCGCGACTCCATCGCGAGAGTGACCCATTTCGACGCATGCCGTTTCATCGGCGAGATGGTAAGCAGCTTCGGCCACGACGTACCGGTGGAGATCGATGCGGATGCGCGGTCGTGGGTGGATCGCGCCACCCTTCTGACTGTCGAGGCGTACCGGGAAGCGATTCGCCATGCCGGCATCAATCCCGAGGACCTCGATCCGCAACGGGTCGGTGTATGCCTGGGAAGCTCGCACAGCGGCCTCGTGCGTACCGAGGAGGTCGCGCGCCACGTCCTGCGCAATCAGTGGGAGCGAATCCGTCCCAGGACCGTCGCGGCGACTCTGGTCTCGCACTGCACCGCCGTCATCAAGCGCATGTGCGGAGCTCGGGGCCGGGTGATGACGATCTCCTCGGCATGCGCGAGTTCCAATACCGCGGTGGGGATCGGCGCCGATCTCATCCGTCGGGGCGAACTGGATCTGGTGGTCGCCGGCGGCTCCGACACGGTCTCGCTCTCGGTGATGGCGGGGTTCAACGCATTGAGGGTCATTTCCCGTGACAAGACCGCGCCGTTCTCCAACCCCGCCGGTCTCAATCTCGGTGAAGGCGCGGGGATCGTGGTGCTCAAGCGCGGGGATCTGGAACTGCGCGATTGCGGCCCACCGCTTGCCGAGGTCTTCGGCTACGGTCTCTCCGGTGATGCGTGGCACGCCACCGCACCCGATCCCGACGGCATCGGATGCGAGCGGGCGATGGTCGCGGCGCTTCGCGACAGCGGTCTGTGCGCTGCCGACATCGACTACATCAACGCGCACGGAACGGGGACGGAAGCGAACGACGCGGCCGAATCCCGGTCGCTGCGACGGGTGTTCGGCGACGCCACTCCCATCAGCTCCACCAAGTCGTTTTTCGGTCACACCCTGGGCGCGAGCGGCGTTCTGGAGCTGATCGCCTCTCTCCTGTTCGCCGGCGACGGCGTGGTCCCGCACGGGCTGCGGATGGATGCGGTGAGGGAAGGGTGCGCACGGCTGGATTACGTGCGAGGCGGCCCCCGCGAAGGCCGGCCCGAGGTCATCATGGTCAACAACTTCGGATTCGGCGGCAACAACAGCTCGCTGATCGTGCGTGCGGGCGAGGGCCATGTCCCGAGGCGTCCGCACCGGTGGCGCCCCGAACCGGTGATGGTGACCGGATGCGGGATCGTGAGCGCCGCGGGCGAGGGGGCCGCAAGGTTCCGCCACGCGCTGGAGGCGGGAAGCCCGCTGGCGCGCGGGGACTCCGCGAGCGGCGTCGACGCCGCGTACTGCCCGCGCACGCGCGTCACCGATCCTCGACTCCGGCGGTTCGCCCGTGGCGCGTCGGCAACCCGTCACGCGGTGGTCGCCCTGGACGAGGCGCTCGGCGCCGACAGGTCGGCCTACGACCACGACCCGCGCTCCGGTCTCGTCGGCGGCATGATTTTCGCCGCCCAGAAACCGACGGAGAAGTACATGGAAAGCGTGTTCGCCGACCCGGCGCTCGCGAGCGCGCACTACTTTCCGATGACGACCATGAACGCGACGGGCAGCACCTGCTCGCTGGCGTTCGGTATCACGGGATACACCACCACCGTGTGCGGCGCCGCGGCGGGTTTCGCCTACGCGTCGGATCTGATTCGCGACGGTCGCCAGGATCGCGTGGCGATGGTCTCCGCCGACGAGCTCTCGCCGCGGCTGCTCAAGGTGTACCGCCGCGCCGGCGTGGTGCGCGGAGCGACCGAGAGGCGTCGAGGCCGCGCCGACGCGCTGGGGGAGTTCGCGGCCGCGCTGACCCTGGAACGAGCATCGACGGCCCGAGACCGAGGTGTGCGGCCAATGGCCCGCCTCGCCGGTTGGGCACATTTTCAGGACCCCGTCGATCTGTCGGTGGCGCGAGACGGCTCCGGTCTTCGGCGGGCGATCGAGACCGCCCATCGCATGGCCGGCATCACCCCGGCGCAGATCGACCTGGTGAGCCTGCTCGATCGAGGCGTCGCACCGGCGCGCCACGCCTGCCGTCAGGCTCTGAACGTCGTGTTCGGGCGAAACATGCCACCCCTGGTCCGACCGGACGAGATATTCGGCTTCGCCCCCTCCTGCAGTGCGGCGATGACCATCGCGGCCGCACTGGCGACGTTCGAAGGCGGGCCGACCCGGCCGCGACACGTGCTGGCCGCCGGTTGCGACCTGATTGGAGACGGATTCGCATTCATCCTCGAGAGGATCACCCCGTGAAGAACTGCACCACGTCACACGGCCGGACTGCGCCGGTTGTTGCGGTGACCACCTGTCGCGTCATTTTCGGTGACACCGACGCGGGCGGTGTCGTCTACCACCCCAGGTATCTGGAAATGGCCGAGCGCGGCCGCAACGAGTGCATGCGCGCCGCGGGTCTCGACGTCGGAAGCATGTTCGTGCATCGACGTCTCAGTCTTGCCCTGCGCTCCGCGGACATGACGTTCCACGTTCCCGCGCAGTTCGACGACAACCTGACGGTGCGCACCGGTGTCGAACGGCTGCGCGCCGCGAGCTCCCGATGGGTCAGTCGCATTCGTCGAGGCGGGACGCTGATCTGCACGGTTCGGGCCGAGCTGGTGTGCATGGACCGTTTCAGCCGCCGGCCCATTCTCTATCCCGACGATCTTCGGTGCGCGTTCGAGCGAATGCGAACGAACTTGCGCGTACGCAACCAGGGAGTCCCACGATGAAATTGCTCGAAGGCAGGTCCGCGATCGTCACCGGTGCCTCGCGCGGAATCGGCCGCTCCATCGCTCTCGAGTACGCGCGGCAGGGAGCCGTCATGGTGCTCAACGCATCCCGCGCCTCCGACGCGCTGGACGACACCGCGGCGGAGATCCGGCGGATGGGAGGACGTTGCGAAACGGTGCCCGGATCCGTCGTCGAGGGAGCCACCGCACGCGCCCTGGTGGAGAAGGCGGTGGCGACGTTCGGGAAGCTCGACATTCTCGTCAACAACGCCGGCATCGTCCGTGACAAGCCGCTGGTGATGATGAGCGAGCGGGAGTTCGACGAGGTGCTCGCGGTCAACCTGCGCGGGGTCTATCAATGCTCGCGCGAGGCGGTCCGGCAGATGATGAGGCAGCGTCACGGCCGAATCATATCCATCAGCTCCGTGGCCGCCCTGGCCGGCCGGCCCGGGCAGTGCAACTACACCGCGGCCAAGGCCGGCATCGTCGGCTTCACGAAATCGCTCGCTCGCGAAGCGGGCAAGTACAACGTGCTCGCCAATGCGCTGTTCGTCGGGGTGATGGAAACCGACATGTACAGACGCATGCCGGCGGCCGCGAAGAAGGAGCTCCGGCAGTTCATTCCCCTGCAGCGGGTGGGACGGCCGGAGGAGGTCGCCGGTCCCTGCGTATTTCTGGGCTCGGACCTGTCCACCTTCGTCACCGGCACCACCGTCAATGTCAGTGGAGGGAGTTACGTCTGATGACCACCACCCTTGTCGAAGCACGCGCCTACGCCGGACAGCGCAGGGTCCTCACTCATCGCCTCAAGGAGACCCTGGTCGATCGTCTCGACCTGGATCGCCAGACGGACGAAATCCCCGACGACTGCCTCCTTTTCGGCGTCGGCCTCGGACTCGACTCGGTGGATGCGCTCGAAATCGTGGTCGCGGTCGAAGGCGAGTTCGGAATCCGGGTCGAGGACGACGACATGAAGGAGATCCGTTCGGTCAACTCGATTGTCGATCTGATCCTGTCCCGCCAGGCAAGAGAGGAGGACTCGAAATGAACGACTACCAACGCCTGCGCAACCATGCCGGACTCGCCGACCTGCAGGGATGGGCCCGTTTCGAGCTGTCCGGTTCGCAAGCGACCGACGCACTGGATGCCGTGGTCGGCGCCAACGTGCGGGACCTGTTCGAAGGACGCGCCGTGAACACCCTGATTCCGTCCCCGACGGGTGGGGTCGAGGCCATCGTCTGGGCAATCGCGCTCGAGGACGGGTTCAGAATCCTCGGCGAGCCCGCCGACCGGGAAGGCATCCGCGCCATCCTCGACGAAAGCACCACCGGCCGAGATGCCGTGCTGCAGGACATGCGCGACGAGACCTTCGCGCTCGCCCTGATCGGACCGGAGGCGGAGAAGGTCGCGTGGAAGGCGTTCGGGGACGACGTCCACTCCATCGCATTCCTCAACGTCCTGCCGCTCGGCAATCCGGCGGTGACCGCGGCGCGAATCGGGTACTTCGGGGAATACGAGCTGCACCTGTGCGGCGAGTTCGCCCGAAAGCAGACCGTCATCGATGCGCTGGAGCAGGCCGCGGACGGCCGCGACCTCATGGTCGGGGAGGGCGCGCTTGCCGTGATGATGACCGAGATGGGCACTGTGAGCCGGGCCCGTGACGTCCCGTCGGACATCTCGGTCTTCGAGGCCGGACTTCAGTGGATGATCGATTTCCGCAAGGAGAACCTGCGGGCCTGCGTCGAGCTCGAACGCAGGAAGGGCTCGGTGCGACACAAGTGCGTGCTGATGATCGTGGACGGGGAGGCCGACGGCCTCGGCGACCAGACCGTCTTCATCGAGGACCGCGACATCGGTCGAATCCGGTCGGCGTTTCACTCGGAAACGCTCGGCAGATCCGTCGCGTTCGCCTACCTCGTCGAGGACCTCGCGATGCCCGGCCTGACCTGCGCGGTCGGTTCCGGCCGGCGGACCGGCGAGACCGTCTCGGCCCCGGCGTTCCTGGGCCGGTCGATCCTCGACAGTCTGGGCTGAAGGGACGCGCGTGGTTCATGCAAATCCCGATACGGGCGCGAGGTTGCGCGCGATGGTCGGGCTGATGCTGATCAGCCTCGTCGTGATGCTGGCCGCGATTCTCACGCTCTACTGCACACCGCTCGAGATGGCCCCTTTCGTTGCCGCCACATTCTATGCCGGCCTCTGGGTGTACGAGTTGCGGCTGGGCGTGGCGTCTCCGATCACGCGGGTCATGACCGTGCTCCTCGTCTTCTTCGCGGTGGTCGCGGGAGGCAGCGACGATCCGACCTGGGCGGCCTGGTTCTCCCCGACGGTCTACTGGACCCTGGCTGCACTCATCCTGCTGCTGCAGGTAGCGGGTCGGCCGTTCACCGCCATGTACGCGGGCGACGCCGGCTTCCCGCCCCTGCATCGCGCGCTGTCGTTGATGTGGGGAGGGTTGCATCTGGCAGCCGGCTTTGCCGCCCTGATCCTGATGCCGAACCCGGCCTTTCTCTATGGCCCGGTGAGTCTGATGGCGCTGGGCGTGTTCGTCACCGTGTGGTTGAACTTCGTCTCGATGGGGTCGGCGTGGGGACGTCGCTCCCGCTTCGAGCTGGAGGGCTATTCGTTCCGGGAGGCAACCGGCCCGAGCGATCGAGAGACGTTCCACCGCGTCATCGCCGAGGCCTTTCGTCCGGACGCGCAGAGTGCGCTCGGGACACGCCACAAGCTCGACACCGTCGCGATCGTGCGCGAGCACCGGGCGATCAGCGATGCCCGAGGGGATGAATTCCTGCCGTTTCTGGTGTTCGCCGGCGATCGGCCGGTCGGAGGAATCTGCATCTTCTTCGACCACGAGCGGCGCGGGCTGCCGATCGAGGACATCGCGCACGTCGACCTGAGTCCCTGGCGCCGCCTGGGTGTCGTCGCCGAGGTCGGTCGCCTGGGCGTACTCCGGCGCCACCGAATCAGCCCGACGCTGCTCAAGGGACTCTTCAAGTGCGTCATCGAGGCCGCAGCGGAGCGGCGCGTCCATTTCATCTTCAACGATTCCTTCGACTTCCAGGTGCGTATGTACGAGAAGCTCGGCTTCAGGCGGCTGGACGACGGTTCCGACCCGGCACGCGCCGAGCATTCGACCAGCTACGGGATCAGAGTCCTGCCGATGATGATGGACCTCGCTTCCATCGTGCGCATGGACACACCGGGCGGCATCGCCTTCGACATGGGGGGGATCCTGGCCCCCTACGTGATGGAACGCTACTTCAAGCATCTCGCGGTTCGGGAATGGGCGAGTTCCATCTTCTTCCGGAAGCGTGGTTCGCGAGGGTTCGATAATGCCAATGCCTGAGGGACGGACCATCCGCCGCACCTTTCTGGGGACCTGGCTGACGGCCGGGGTGCTGGCAACGGCATACGGCTTGTCGGTGTCGGGCTGCACACCCGTGACGCCGGTGATTGAAGCCATCCCGCCGGTCGAACCGATCGACAGCCTGGAAACGGCCGAGCAGGCGTGGCGGGCCGAGCGAATTGCCGACCATGAGTCGATCTGGGCGGCCGAGAATGGCCCGAACGGCGATCCGTTCTCGGCCGGGGTGGCGGCGTTCCGGCTGGCCACCGCAACATTCGATTCGGCATGGGCGAGCGAGGCGATCGACGCCTTCGACCGAGCACTCGCAAACACCCCCGGCCTCGCCCTTGCCCGCGCGTGGCGCGGCTCCGCTCATGCTCTGATTGCGCGCGACTATCCGGTCAAGGGGCTCTGGCAGATTGTTCCGGGCCCCGGCTTCGTCCGCCTCTACCACGTGAGGGCGGCCCTGTCCGATCTGGACGAAGCGGTCGGCACCGCACCCGGCGACCCGTTCGTTCGCCTCGTCCGTGCGTCCACCCTGCTTGCCATGCCGGCTGTCTTCGGCGGTGCGGAGCGTGGTCTCTCGGATTTCGCGACGCTGCGTGACTGGACCCGCGATCCGGACCGCAATCCCGAATTCTCGGAAATCCTGCGTTCCCCGGGCTGGCGTCAGGAGTACTTCCTCGCGCGTTCCCGGGCGATGGAGGCGTTCGGGGCGCACGACGATGCAGCCCGGTCGTGGGAACGGCTTTCCGAGTCGACCGACAACCCCACCCTTCAGGAATTGGCGAAATGGCATCGAATCTCGCTCGGCGCGTCGCGATAACCGGCGCCGGGGTCATCGGGTCGTTCGGGCTCGGTACCCGGGCGCTCTGGAAGGCCTTCGGCACCGGCGGAGCGCATTTCGCACCGTGCACGCGCTACCGCAGCACGCTGCCGAGCGCGGAAGCGGTGAAGCCGGACCTGCGTCGCATGCTGCGCTCCGGCCAGACCTCGAGGATGTCGCTGGTGTCGCAGTTCGCTATCGCCGCGGTCCACCTGGCGCTGGACCAGGCCGGCATTCATGGCGGCAAGAGCGGGGCAGGGGATGCCATCGGAATCGTCTTCGGCACGTCACACGGCCCCGCCGCGACAACCCAGGAAATCTACGACGATCTGATCGACCGCGGCCCGAGCGCGGTGAAGCCGCGGGCATTTCAGGAATCGGTCTTCAACGCGCCGGCGAGCCTCGCGAGCATTCAGTTCGGACTCAAGGGTCCGATACAGGTCCTGGCCGCCAGCGTGTGCGCTCCCGCGGTACTTCAGCAGGCACAGATGCTGCTCGCACACCCCGGTGTCGATGCGGTGATCGCGCTCTGCGCGGACGAGCTGTGCGAGGCCGTCCAGTCGGCCCTGAGGATTCTGAGATGGCATCGGCCGGCCGGCGTGACGGACAGACCGGGGTCCTCGTCGCCGGGACGAGGCGCGATCTCGTCGGAAGGTGCGGCGGCACTGATCCTCGAACGCGGCGACGACGCGGTCGCCCGCAACGCGCGTCCCCTGGCCGAGATGGCGGGTGCCGCGTCGACCAACGATGCGTGGAAGCTGGTTCGGCCGGCACGGGACGGCCGAGGACTGATCGCCGCCATGCGCGAGTGCCTCGACGACGCGGAGGCACGACCGGGCGATGTCGACATGATTCTGTCCGCTTCCGCCAACACCGGCATCGACGACGGTCTGGAGGCCGCAGCCTTCCGGTCCGTGTTCGGCGACGGCGCGCCGCCGGTTGCATCGACCAAGCACGTCATCGGCCATGCGATGGGTGCCGCCGCGATGCTCGACGTGGTGCTGGCGGTGGAGATGGTCCACCGCGGACGCGCTCCGCAAGCCCTGTGTGCGACCGACACCCTCGACAGCGGTGTCGAGTCGATTCTGTGCAGCGGGATCGGCCTGAACGGAATGTTCGGTGCCGTCCTGATCCGGGAGGCGACGTGGTGAAGACAGCGCTGGTCTTCCCGGGACAGGGGACCCAGTCGGCCGGTATGGGTCGCGGACTGGTGGACCTGCCCGCGGTAGCCGAGATCATCGAGGAGTGCGCCAGTGACATGAACCTTCCGATCCGGGACTTCATGCTGAACACGCCGGATGCGGGGCTGCGACCGACCGAGCGGGCGCAGCCGGCAATTTTCGCCCTGTCGCTGGCACTGGCTCGCGTCGTGCTGGACGCCGGCGTGCGTCCTTCCCTGTTCGCCGGTCACAGCATCGGTCACTTTGCGGCGCTGGCCGCCTCCGGTGCCCTGCAGGCGCGAGACGCGGCCCGGCTCATCGCCGCCCGTGGCCGAATCATGGCGGCCGGTGGCCTGCGCCGGTGCGGAGGCATGGGCGTCGTGCTGGGTCTGGACTGTCCGACGGTGGCCCGCACGCTCCAGGCATCCGGTCTGGCGTTGTGGCCGGCCGTCGTCAACCTGCCTCGCCAAATTGCGGTGTCCGGCGACCGCGACGGGCTGGAAGAAGGGCGGCGCCTGTTCGTCGCGCTCGGAGGCCGATGGCGCAGGCTGAACGTGTCGGGGGCCTTTCACTCGCCGCTCCTCCGCGAAGAGGCGAGAACATTCGCGACACTGGTATCGGCACTGGACGTCGCCGTTCCATCGGCTCCGGTCCTGCGCAACCGCGATGGCGCGGCCCTCACCCGGCCCCGGTGCATCCGCGATGACCTGAAACGACACATGACCGACCGCGTGCACTGGGTCGCGATCATGGAGAGGCTGCTCCGCGACGGAACCGAACTCGTGATCGAGACCGGTCCGGGCAAGGTGCTGACCGGCCTCCTCAGACGACATGTCCCCGGACTTGCGGTCGTGAGCACGGAGTCTCCGGATGCGCTGCACCGTGCCATCGAACTGGCCGCAGCGCTCCCCTCCGGCGGGGACGGCCGATGATTCCCCGGATGCGATCCCGCGAGGCCGTGGTGACCGGGGCAGGCGTGGTGAACGCAATCGCGAACGATTTCGAATCCTTCGTCGAAGCAATGCGCGCGGGCCGGTGCGGGCAGCGGACCATCGTCGGCTTCGACGCGAGCGGCCTGCGCAACCCGCGGGCTTGCGAGGCGGCCGAATTCGATCCCCGTTCGGTGTACGTACGTCGTGACGGGAGACGCATGGACCGCAGTTCGGAGCTGGTGCTCGCCGCCTTCGATCAGGCCGTCGCCATGGCGGGGATCGCGCTCCGTGACGTCGCGCCGGCACGGGGTGCGGTGCTCATGGGTTCAACCCTGGGAGGGGCGGTGACCGGATTCAGGTACTACTGCGCTGTCCGCCAGGGTCGTCGCCGCCCGTCGCAGTTGCGGGATCACTCGATGCACGCGCCGGGCTATCGAATGTGCATCGAGGCCGGTTTTCTCGGATCCAACCTCGTGTTCTCGACCGCCTGCACATCGTCCAATCTCGCGCTCGCCGCGGCCCGCGACCTGGTGCGCGCGGACAAGGCGGACGTGGTCATCGCCGGGGGATTCGATCCGCTGTCCCCCATCTCCTGCTCCGGCTTCAGCGTGATGCGCAACGTCACTCCCGGCATTTGTCGTCCCTTCGACCGCAGACGCGACGGTCTGGTCCTCGGCGAAGGAAGTGCGGTGATGATCGTGGAGGCCGACGATTTCGCGGCCCGGCGCGGTGCGCGACCGCTGGCGACGATTCGCGGCTACGGAATCGTCTCCGACGCCCGCAGCATGACCGCCCCGGATCCCACTGCGGCGGGACCGGTCGCCTGCATGCGCCAGGCGATCGAGATGGCCGGCCTTGCTCCGGACGACGTGGATCTGGTCTGTGCCCACGGCACGGGCACACTGCTCAACGATCGGACCGAAGCGAAGGCGTTGCGCGGCGTATTCGGTCCGCGCGGAACGGAGATTCCCTGCGCATCGATCAAGTCGATGCTCGGGCACACCCTTGGAGCCGCGGGAGCGATGAACGCGGTCGCCGCGATCGCGGCCGGCCGCGGCGGCTACATCCCGCCCACCATCCACTTCGAGGAGCCGGATCCGCGCGATCCGGTGTCCTGCTTTTCCGAAGCACGTCCCGCCACTCCGCGACACGTGCTCTCGAACACGCTCGGCTTCGGAGGATCCAACTGCAGCGTCCTCATGGAGCTGGCCGACGAATCGGGGGGGTGCGGCCGAACGCACCCATTCCCGCGTGAATTCGGACTCTAGAAGGAGAGACTGCATGACTGCTTCCGGTGCAGGACGGTACGACATCGAAGCCATCAAGCGGCGCCTGCCGCATCGCTACCCGTTCCTGATGGTGGACCGTATCGAGGAAAGCGGCCCCGGGTACGCGATCGGGATCAAGAACGTCACCGCCAACGAACCCTGCTTCCAGGGACATTTCCCGCAACGTTCGGTTCTGCCGGGAGCCCTCATTGCCGAAGCCCTGATGCAGACCTCCGCCTTCGTGGGCCGGACCGCCGAGCCGCAGAGCAACCGCGGCGCGCCGACGACCTTCGACGGAAGCAGGTCCGACCAGCAGCTCTTCGCCATCGGATTGAATCTCAAGTTCCGCATGCCCGTGGTGCCGGGCGACCGACTGCGCATGGACCTGCGCTTCGTCCGGATGGCGGGCGACATGCTGCGATTCAGGGCCACCGCACGGACCGCCGCCGGGATCGTGGCATCCGGAGATCTGAGCCTGGCCGTCATCACCGCAAAGGAGGACGAGACATGAATTTCATTCACGCCACGAGGGCCCTGGCCGTCGTACTTTCGCTGGCCTGCGCCTCGCTTCCGGCCGCTGTGGTTCCTCCCGTGCAGGCGACGGGCGCCGGCTCCGCCGGCGAGACGCCGCCGGAAATCATGACCCTGCGCGAACAGGGAATCGAGCTGCACGCCCGGGCCGTCGAGGGTGAAGAGGGCGTGGCCGAACAGGCGGCGTCGCGGCTCGAACGCTACCTCGATCGAGTCGAGGAGGACGGCGAAGCCCAAGCCTACCTGGGCAGCGCCTACACGATGATGGCACGCGACGCCTCCAGCGTGATCAACAAGACACGCTACGCCAATCGCGGAATGCGTCACCTCGACCGCGCGCTGGAGTCATCGCCTCGAGAATTTTCCGTGCGCCTGATTCGGGCCAGGGTGAACTCCAGCCTGCCGAAGATGTTCAAGCGAGCCGGCGCCGCGCTCGAGGACATGCTGGCCCTCGACGAGATCTACCGTGCGGCGCCGTCCCCGGCGATGGCCCGCGAAATGGTCGGCATCTACGAAGAATTGCAGCGCCGCACGCCGGACACCGGACCCTGGGTCGCTCGCCTCGGTGAGGCGCGCGAGCTGTCCGGGAGCCGGTAGGTCCGATGGGCATCATCTCACTGCGATCGGTGGCGAAGTCGTATGCGTCCGCCGGTACCCGGCTGCGGGTGCTGCACGCGGTCGATCTCGAAATCGAACCCGGCGAGTTCGTGGTCGCGGCCGGTCCGTCCGGCAGCGGCAAGAGCACGTTGCTCAACCTGATCGGCGGTCTCGACCACCCCGACTCCGGCACCGTGCGAATCGAGGGCGTGGACCTCGGTCGCCATGACGATCGCTCGCTCGCCCGACTCAGAAACGAGAAGCTCGGCTTCGTGTTCCAGTCCTTCCATCTCATCCCGGTGCTGACCGCGGTGGAGAACGTGGCATGGCCGCTGTTCCTCAAGGGGATGGAGCGCCGCCGACGCGTGGCCCGGTCCAAGGAGCTGCTCGCCCGGGTCGGACTCGCCGACCACATGCGCCGCATCCCGGCGCGACTGTCCGGGGGACAGCGCCAGCGGGTCGCGATTGCCCGGGCCCTCGCCTGCGACCCGAAAATCGTTCTGGCCGACGAGCCGACCGGAAACCTCGACCAGCGAACGGCGGTCGAGATCATGGAGCTCTTCGCGTCGCTGAACCGCGACGACAGTGTCACCTTCGTGGTCTCCACCCATGACCGGAGAGTCGTGTCGTACGCGACACGGTGCCTGTACCTGGACGAAGGAACGCTGGCGGAGACGCCTCCCGAAGCGATGCCTCACGAGGATGTTCACCATGCTTGATCTCGTCTCCCTTTCGGTCAGGAACATCTTCCGCAACGGGCGCCGGAGCGCCATCACCGTGTTCTCGATCGTCGTGGGGTTCACGGCCATGGCCTGCTTCGGAGGCTTCATCGAGTTCTCGTTCGAGGGACTGCGTGAGAACACGATTCGCACCCAACTCGGCCATCTCCAAATCTACGCGCACGGGTACGGGGAACGGCGCGTGTCGGATCCCGAATCGGTCCTGATCGCCGACCCCGAAGACGCGATGGATCGCATCGCGGAGCTGCCGGGAGTCGCCGCGGTGACGCCACGCCTGTCGTTCTCCGCACTGGGCAGCACCGGCAACGCGACCGTGAACGTATCCGTGGTCGGCGTGAATCCGCGTGGCGAGGAGGAATTCGCGGACTTCGAAACCCTGGTGGAGGGTCGCCCGCTGGAGCCTGGCGAGCCCGACGCAGGGCTGATCGGCGAGGAGCTGCGCAACGGACTGGGCGCCGAGATCGGCGACTGGGTGACGGTGCTGACCAGCTCCTACGACGGTGTCATCAACGCGATCGACTTCCAGGTGGTCGGGGTCGTGCGCACCGGATCCAGGGAGTACGACAGCGTCTTCGTCAAGGTCCCCATCGAGCTGGCGCAGCGGGCGAAGGAGACCGAAGCGGTGGAGCGGATCGTCGTGCTGCTCGACGACACTCACGCCCTGCCCGCCCTGCAGCCTCGTATCGAGGAGATCCTGTCGGGGTCCGACGAAAAGTTCGAAACCCGCCGCTGGGACGAGCTGGCCGGCTTCTACGCGGCCGTCGTTTCGCTCTACACCGGCATCTTCACGGTGTTCGCGGGCATCGTGGGCGTGGTGGTGATGTTCTCGGTCGCAAACACCATGACGATGGCGGTATTCGAGCGTACCGGGGAAATCGGGGCGTTGCGGGCGATCGGCGCGCGCCGTTCCACCCTCGTTGCGATGTTCCTCACCGAGGGGATCGGGGTGGGGCTGCTCGGCGCCGGCCTCGGCGTCGCGGCGTCGTGGCTGATCGCCGGCGCGGTGGAGATGGCGGGCGGGATCGCGATGCCGCCACCCCCGGGCATGTCGCAGGGGTTCCAGGCCTACTTCAGCCTCACCGGCGAGGTGCTGCGCAACGCCTTCGCCGTCACCGCCGCCGCCACCCTGGTCTCTTCGGTCTACCCCGCCTTCGCGGCCTCGCGCATCCGCATCGTGGAGGCTCTGCAGCAATGATGACAATCCCGTTTCTCCTCGGCCGCCTTGCCGTGGCCTGCGCCTGTCTCGTCCTGGGCGCCGGGGCGGCACCGGCGCGGGAGCCGACGCTTCTGGAGCAGGTCGACGCGGTGCGGGCTCCGGCCGGCGCGTTCACATTCGAGGTTGCGGTCACCGCACCGGACGGCGACGCGCTCAGGTTGTCGGTCCGGGCCGCCGATCAGGTCAGGAGCCTGATTCGCTACCTGGAGCCGGCGCGAAGCCGCGGGCGCTCGCTCCTGTTCATCGAGCGCAACATGTGGGTCTACGTACCCGGCACCCGCCAGGTCCTGCGAATTGCACCGCAGCAGCGGATTCTGGGCGGCGTGGCGAGCGCGGACATCGCCCGCATGGTCTATTCGTTCGACTACGCCCTCGACTCCGTCGAGGAGCTGGCGAAGGAGGACGGGGAACGTCGCCGGCGCCTCACCCTGTCCCGCCGCTCGAAGGGCGCGGCCTACGGGCGAATCTCCCTGATCGCGGCCGGCGACGATGCGCGTCCGCTCCGCGCCTCCTTCTTCGCCTCCTCCGGCCGCCGCCACCTCAAGACCGCGTACTTCGAGGGCTACCGCGAGGTGCTCGGGCGACTGCGACCGACCTTCCTGCGGGTCATCGACCATCTGAACGCGGACGAGGAGACCCTCCTCGAATACTCCGATTTCACGCTCGAGGACACGCCGGACGCCTGGTTTCAACCGGCCTATCTCAAACGCCTGAGGTGACGGACGACCGACCCGAGCCACCCGCCCGAGTCAGGCCGCCGTCACCCGACTGGAACACTTCAAACCATGCTCCGCTTCCATTCACTGCCGTTCCGTCCGCGTTCCGGCGCGGTTCGAGCATCCTCACGAGTTCCCGGATTCGTTCCCCGGACCGATGCACGGAAATCTCGCCGGTCAAGCACCGCCACGCGGGCCACCCGAATCATGGCCATCGTGGCCGCGGCGGCCGTTGCTGCCGTCCCGGCTGTCACCCCCGCCGTCGCCGGCGCGGATCCATGGGATTGGTCGTTGCACGGTGCGGTCGACCTGAGGGCACATGCCAGCGGTCACGATACGACGCGGCTCGTGCCCGAACCGGAGCGAATCGGCCGCGACTCCCGCTTCCTGTCCGCGACCGGAGTCGTGGGGTTGCATGGGTGGAACGGGCCCGTGACCGTGTCGGCCATCGGCCGTCCATTCGCCCATACCGCCTCTCGCGATGGCGGCCGTGTGCGGCTCCACGTGGACGAACTCCACGCCGAGTACGCCGCCGGCCCGGAACACTTCCTGTTCGCCGGACGGCGCCACATCGTCCACGGTCGGTCCCTCGGCGTGAATCCTCTGGACATTGCTCTCGATCCCGTCGCTCTCGATCGATCGAAGGACGCGACCCGACGGCGCAGCGAGATCGAAGGACAGGACATGCTCGGCGTCGAATCGCTGCTCGACGACGGGTTCGCCCTGACCGGCTACTGGACGCCGGGCGAGCGTGCCCTGATGGCCGGCACCTTCAACTTTCCTGCATGGAAATCCGATCTCACCGCCCTGATCTTCGACGACGACCGTCCCGGCGCCGGAGTGTCCTTCTCGCACACGCTCGGCGAAGCGGCGCTGGGGTATGCGGACATTGCGATCCGCCGCGGACGGGACCGGCCGGTCATCGGGGCCGACCACAATCCCGGCGCCGACCCGGGCACCTTCGTCACCCACCAGAGCGACAGCTCGCGATGGTTCCCGCAATCAAGCATCGGAACCGGTTACACATTCGACTCCGGGGCGACCTTCAACCTCGAGTACCACTTCGATGCCAACGGCTACTCGTCCGCAGAATGGGACGAGATCACGGGCCTCGTTTTCGAAAACGACGCGGCCCGCAGGGCAGGGCGGCTCGAAGCGCTCGCCACCGGCAACCTCCTGCGACTGAGCGCGAAGCTCGACCGGTTCACGTTGCGGCGTCACTACGGCTTTCTCAGAGCGCACCATCCCGGCCTGTTCGGTGACGACGTCGTGGTCGAGCTGACCGCTCTGCACGGACTGGCGGACCACAGCGGGAGCATGGGGCTGCGCCTGGAACGCGAGGTGGGCCCGAATCTGCTGCTTGGTGTGGAGAGTCGTTACCGCTACGGAGGGCATTTCGACGAGTTCGTGCTGCGCGCCGCGAGACTGTCCGGCTCCGTCTACGCCACCATCCATTACTGAGCCGCGTGACCAGGCCATTCGGCTCCGTCCACCTCGCGGTCCGAATCGGAGCCGCGCGGCCCGGAAGTCGGCAGCTCGCATTCCGGCCGCCGGGCGGCTCTCGCCGGCGGCGCTACCGCCGAAGCAGCACGTAGAGCGCGCCGGTGCCTCCGTCGGGCGGCGTCGCGGAACAGAATGCCAGCACCTCGGAGCGGGACCGCAGCCACCGGTCGACGTGGGACTTCATGATCGGCAGTCCGCTCCGGGACCCGAACCCCTTGCCGTGAACGATGCGCACGCAGCGGCGACCGCGCCGGCGCGAGTCCACCAGAAAGTCGTCGAGGGCGGTGACGGCGTCGGCGACGATTCGCCCGTGCAGATCGAGGTCCGCTTCGATCCTGAACCGGCCTCGCCGCAGCCGCTCCATGTCGCGGCGCCGTACCCCTGCGCGCGCGAAGCTGAGCACGTCGCCCGGCCCGACGTCCGAGGTCCATTCCGACTCGGCAAGGTCCCGGGGTTCCTCCGGGGGCCCGGTGTGCGTGCGCGCCCTGGTGCGCGGCGGTCTCGGAGTTCGCTCCGGAGGCGCGCGGTCGTCATCGAGGCGCCGCACGTCCCCGGTGGCCCGGCGAAAGAGCTCCCGATCCTCCTCGCTGATGTGACCGCGCTTGGACATCGTCGCCTGCTCGATGACCTGTCCGTTACTGAATCACGTCGGCGGCCGCTTCGGCGTATAGACGGTAGCCTCTGCGTGGCGGCCTCGTACAGTGACGTGGCCGACCAGGTCGAAGCGGTCCAGGCCCGCGGCGCGTGCGGTCTGCTCGGTCACGAGAATGTTCGTGCCATACGTCTTGTTCTCCGCTTCGAGGCGGCTTGCGAGATTCACCGTATCGCCGATCACGGTGTAGTTCAGGCGCCGATCGGAGCCGACGTTTCCGATCACCGCCGGACCCGTGGCCATTCCGATGCGAGTGCGCAGAGGGGTGCCGTCGGGATCGGTCAACCCGGCATCGGCGCCGGTGGCGCGCAGCAAGTCCGCTGCCGCCGCGACCGCACGCGCGGCGTGGTCTGGATAGGCAAGCGGTGCGCCGAAGACCGCGAGCATTCCGTCTCCCATGAACTTGTCGACGAAGCCGTGATGACGCTCCACTGCCTCCGCCGCATTGCTGAAATACCGGTTGACGAGGTCGACGACGTTCTCCGGTGCCATGCTCTCGGCCATCTCCGTGTAGCCCACGATGTCGCTGACGAGAATGGTCACCTCCCGCCGTTCGCCTCCAAGCGCTGGAGGGGTGCCGGAGGCCAGCAGTCGGTCGACGATGTCGGGTGCGAGATACAGCGAGAAATAGCGTCGGATCGCGTTCCTTTCCCGATCGGAGACGAAATACCGGTAGACCAGCCCGACAACCGCGGCGGCGGCCAGCGCTGCGGCAAGCGTCAAACCGGGCAGCACGAGCCCGAGACCAAGCGCGTAGGAGCCGGCGATCGTCCATGCGCTGCCGAATGCAAGAAGTCCCACGACCGCCCGTCCCAACGCCATGCGCTGGAATATGAGAACGCAGGCGGCGGCAAGGAGGAGGACGATTGCCGCTTCCGTGACCGGAGCCAAAGAAACCAGTCCGTTGTTGCGCACCAGGTTGTCGATGGCGGTCGCCTGCACGATGACGCCCGGGATGCGTTGCCGGCGTCCGTCCCGAAGAAAGAGCTCGTGCATCACCGGGTGCACGCAACGCGGCGCCGGCCGGTCGTGCTCCGGTCCCGTGATGAAGCGCTTGGAGGTCAACAGCCGGTCTTCGGCGTCGAGCACCGCACCGAACAGCACGACCTTGTCCGCGAAGGTCTCCCGGAAGAAGTTTTCGCGGTCGGCTTCCGCACAGGCGTGAAGATCTGCGAGGGAGTGAACCGGAAAGGTGCCCGCGCCCGCATCGAAGTTGAGGAGAAGGCCTCTCGCCTGCCCCGCTCCACGTATCGGTACGCCCCCGAGCGTCGCATGCGCCGCTTCCGTTCGGCCGGGCGCCAGGTCGAGATGGCGTGCGGCGATCTCCAACCCGAAACTCGGTTCGAAGACGTCCCTGTCCGGGTGGCTCAATCGGAACCAGAGCGGGACGCGACGCACGACTCCGTCGGGATCGGTGAACACGTTGCCGAGCCGAATGTTGGACCCGCGTCCCACGGCGATGACGAGTCCGGGAAAGGGACTGATGGGTTTGGTCTGATGCTGCACCCGGGAGAGCACGATGCGGTTCTCCCGGCCGCCCCGCCGCAGGGCGAGCAGAAGCGGCAGATCGTGTCCCGGCAGATGTGCCTCCACCGATGTCGGCAGAATCAGGTCGAAGCCCACCACTGAAGCGCCCCCGTCGAGCACGGCGTTCAGTACGTGTCCGATCCGAGGGGTCCACAGGGGAGTCGGCGTGCCGCGAAATGGCGGGCGGTGATACGTCTCCTCGTCGATGGCGACCACCGCAATCGACGTCGATCCCGACGGCGGCATGCCGAAGATCTTCGCGCGCAGCAGAAGCAGGCCGTCCAGGGACAGTCCACGCAGCCAGGCGGTTGGCCCTGCGAGCAGAATCAGCGCAACGATAACGACGGTCGCGGCGAGAGCCGGCGAGTCGCGTCGCAGCAAGGAAACCGCCTCAGAATGACAGCAGGCGCAGCAGAATCGGTCCGGGTCCGGAGCGCGCGTCCGCCGCCACCTCGACGATGACGGAAGACTCGCCCGCCTCGAACCGGTAGATGCCGCCCCGGTCCAGGGCAACGCCGAGGCCGGAAAGATCGGCGGCACCGTCTGAAAGCGCCACTGTCGTCGCGGGCTCGTCGCGGTCGAGGCGCTTCCAGCTCACCGAGTCCGCCTTTCCTCGTGGAGCGATGAATGGGGACGCCGAGAAAAGACGAAGCGGAGGAGTCGGCTCAATGGTCTTGCGCACGACCATGACGGCGCCGCGTTCGATTTCGGACCGGGTCAGCACCGCCGTGGCGCCTCGACAGTCGAGTACGGTCTCGGTGCGTTCACCGCCGGCGACGCGGCTGCGTTCGCGCCCGATGGTGACCATGCCGCCGCGTACCTGCTCCTGTACACAACTGTGCAGATACCCGATTTGCATCTCCGCATCCGTGTCGAGGAAGATGACCTGACCTTGCAACAGGTAGCTGAACAGCGTCACCGGCGCGCCGGCGCTGACGTCTTCGACAATCGCCACCGGCTCGTCGGCCTCGGCCACGCCCGCAAATGCGAACAGCGCCGCCGCGGTGACCCCGGCCTTCAATCCCCGCCATCGCCTCCCGCGACGAGACGACGTACCGGGAACCCCGGTGCACGGCGGACGACGGCCGTTCGTCCTCTCGATGGGCCGATGTCCGCCATCACCGGCACCGGCGACAACCGTGCTCGTTCGCCACGGGAAGATGGGGAGTGCGGCGCGACCACGCCGCCGCGGCGCCCATCCCGCGCACCTTCTGACCCGATCGAGTGTTGAACCCATCGAACCCGGCACCTCGCCTGACCGGAGATTTGGCCGATTGGGTGGCAATCATACGTTGATGCGGCCCTGTGACGCACGCTGATTGCGTCGCTCGACGCAACCGCATCGGATTGCAGGCCAACCCGGAAGCCCACGCCTCGCACCGATCACGAGCGCGCTGCGAATCGTCGACGGATGCCGCGCCGCGACATCGACACCGCGCGTTCGCAGGGCGATCCGATACGCCGGCACCCACCGGCGGTATCGATGCTCGCGACGCGACCGGTGTCGTCGCGATGGGACAATCAGTTCGAAACGCCGGACGCGGCATCGCGTGGACGCCACGTTCGCTCGCCTCCGGATCGTCCCGGATTCTTGCGTTCCCGGATCTCACCGCCCGTCGCCCCGACACTTGCCGTCGCTCGGCGAATCCGCAGCCTGCGTGCGATGACCGGGAAACGTGCCGCAAGCAGGACGGCGAGGATGCCGGTGTAGATGAGCGGTTCGCGCAGATCGGCCTTGACCAGCCACAGGAAGTGCAGCGCACCGCATATCGCGGCGGCGTAGACGAGCCGATGCAGTCTGCGCCAGCGCAGCGGTCCGAGCCGGCGCACCATCGCGTTCGTCGACGTTGCGGCCAGCGGCACCAGCATCACGAAAGCCGCGAAGCCCGCGGTGATGTACAGGCGATCCGCGACATCCTCGACGACGTAGGCGAGGTCGAGCGAGGCGTCGAGCACCGCGTAGGTCGCGAAGTGCAGCATCAGGTAGAAGAACGCGAACAGCCCGAGCATCCGGCGCATCCGTGTGAGCCACATCCAGCCGGTGAGGTGGCGGAGCGGGGTGATCGCAAGCGTCACGAGCAACAGACGCAAGGTCCATTCACCCGTGGTATGAGTGATGTTCTCGACCGGATTCGCACCGAGACGGCCGGTGAATCCGGCGACGACCAGAGCCGTGATCGGGACCAGCGCCGCGGCGAACAGGCAGACCTTGAAGGCGGCGATTCGCTTTTCCCGGTTCATCCGGCGCTCCGTCGCGTTGCGTATCGTGGGGACGTCGGAGCTCAGTGGTTCTTCTTGAGATTCATCCCCGCGTACAGGCCGGCGACCTCGTCCGCGTACCCGTTGAACATCAGCGTCTCGCGTTTGAACAGCTCGCCGATTCGCCGCTCGCGCCGCTGGCTCCAGCGCGGGTGGGAGACGTCGGGATTGACATTGGAATAGAACCCGTACTCGTGCGGTGCCGCCAGATTCCAGCTCGTCGGAGGCTGCGTCTGCGTGAACTCGATGGTGTCAATCGACTTGATGCTCTTGAAGCCGTACTTCCAGGGCACGACCAGGCGAACGGGGGCGCCGTTCTGGTTGGGCAGCACTTCGCCGTAGAGCCCGACGGTAAGCAGCGTCAGCGGGTGCATCGCCTCGTCGATCCGCAGTCCCTCGACGTAGGGCCAGTCGAGAATGGGCCGCTTCTGGCCGCGCATCTCCTCGGGCCGGAACACGGTGCGGAATGCGACGTACTTCGCCTTCGAGGTGGGGGCGAACCGTGCCAGCACGTCCGCAAGAGGGATGCCGACCCACGGAACCACCATCGACCACGCCTCCACGCACCGCAACCGGTAGATGCGCTCTTCGAGCCGGTGGGGCTTCACGATGTCGTCGTAGTCGTACTCGCCCGGCTTCTCGCACTCGCCGAGCACCTTGACCTTCCAGGGCAGCGGAGTGAACTTGTCCGAGTGTCGTGCGGGATCGCGCTTGTCGGTGCCGAACTCGTAGAAGTTGTTGTAGCTCGTGATGTCGGAGTACGGCGTCAGCTCCTCGTCCGTTCGGTAGTCGCTCTCGACAATCCCTTCGAGCTTCGGCCCCTTGGCGTCCGGATCGACCGCGAGCGCCGCCGCCCGGCGCGAGCCCAGCAGCGAGAGTGCGCCGCCGAACATCGCCGCGGTCGCGAGGCCCGCGGTATCGCTCATGAACCGCCGCCGCTCGCGGAAGACCGATCGAGGGGTGATTTCCGAGGGCTGAATGTCGTTCGGACGTTTGATCAGCATGTCACGCTCCGCGCGTCGCGAGTTGTCTTGCCGGCGCACCGCGCCCGACGCGTTGGGCGCTGCCGTGCCGCGTTTCGATGGAAGGTACAGTGTGGGCGGCGGATTTCACGAAAGGTTCACGTGCTCATTGCGAATTTGGACTCGACGTCTTCACGGGCACCTTCCTTGGGCCGGGGTACGAGAAGGGGCGACGGCGGGTTCGACGGCATTGTATCGGAGTCCGGTTCCGGGCCGGAAAAGTGCGTTCTCGCCGACTTGACGGACTGGACGCCCACGCATCACGGCGTAGCCGATGCAGTGACATTCGCGCCGGAAGCCGTGAAGTGGCAGTGATCTCGCGCTACGATTGCCGGGGCGGCGCAAAACGAGGCGAACATGGAAATACGGAACGGAACAAGCTGGACGCCCGGAGCGGTTGCCATGTTCCTTGCCCTGACCTGGCTGGGTGCATTGGCGGAGCCGGCGCAGGCGGCGGGACGCGTCGCGCTGGTGATCGGGAACTCCGCGTACGAGCATACGACACCCCTGCGAAACCCCAGGAACGATGCCGGCGACATGTCCCGGGCGCTCTCGGATCTGGGCTTCGAGGTGATTGCCGGACTGGATCTCGACAAGAACGGATTCGCCACGAAGCTCCGGGAGTTCGCCAGAGCGGCGCGACGCGCCGACATATCCCTGTTCTTCTATGCCGGGCACGGTTTGCAAGTGGACGGTGACAACTACCTGGTGCCGATCGACGCCAGGCTGAAGGAGGAGGTGGACCTTCGCCTCGAAGCGTTCGAGCTCGCCGCATTCATGGGCCAGATGAGAAGCAGAACAAATCTCGTGTTTCTGGATGCGTGCCGAGACAACCCTCTGGCGGATGGCCTGAAGCGCTCGATGGGTGTGAGCCGTTCCGCCGCGATCCAGCGAGGCCTCGGTCGGGTGACGGATGCGAGCGGGACGCTGATCGCCTATGCCACGCAGCCCGGAAACGTGGCCGATGACGGTGTCGGTCGAAACTCGCCGTTCACCGGTGCGTTGCTTGCTCACATTGCGACGCCGGGGCTGAGCGTGAACGATCTGCTTGCCACGGTGACCGATACGGTGATGACCGCCACGCACGACGAACAGCAGCCGTGGACTCACTCCTCCCTTCGAAAGCCGTTCTACTTCATACCGTCCGCGTATGCGGCATCACGCCCGACGACCACTGCGCCGCAAGCGACGACCAGACCTCACGCGGCGGCGCCGCAGGTGGTCGCAACGCCTGGGGCGGGCGAGGGTCTCGCGGCGCCGGATCTTCAGCACGACGGCGGGTTCAGAGACTGTCCGCAGTGTCCCCGGATGGTCGTGATTCCGGCAGGCAGCTACGCCATGGGTTCGCCATCGGGCGAGGGCGCTCACGATGAAGTGCAGCGACACCGGGTGACCATCCCCGAGCCGATTGCGGTCGGCGTGTTCGAGGTGCAACGCGGCGAGTTCGCCCAGTTCCTGAAGGAGACGAATCAGTCGGGCGGCAGTGCGTGCTGGCAGTACGACGGTGTGACGACGAAGGAGGGCAGCGGACCGGCGGATCCGGGGTTCGTTCAGGGCGAGAAGGAGCCGATGGTCTGCGTGAGCTGGACGGATGCGAAGGCGTATGTGGATTGGCTGTCGAGGAAGACGCGGAAGAAGTATCGACTGTTGAGCGAGTCGGAGTGGGAGTACGCAGCGCGTGGCAAGACCGCCACACCGCGCTACTGGGACACGAGCGATTCCCGGCAATGCGGAAACGCCAACGGCGCCGACGAGTCGCTGAAGACGTACTACTCGGACTGGTTCGAACTGACTGCCTCGTGCGATGACGGGTCCGCCCACACCTCCGAGGCGGGCCGCTACGGGTCGAACGAATTCGGCTTGTACGACATGCTGGGGAACGCGCGGGAATGGGTGGAGGATTGCTGGCATCGCGACTACGGCGATGCGCCGACGGACGGAAGCGCGTGGACGGACGACGGAACCTGCGAGCTGCGCGTGCTGCGAGGCGGTTCGTGGCTCGACGGGCCGGGAGGGGTGCGCTCTTCGGCCCGCGACAGGGGAACGATCGGCATCCGGTTCAGCGCCAACGGTTTCCGGGTCGCTCGAGCGCTGAACTGAACGCTCCGCACGCTCAGTCGCGGGCGAGGCGGAAGCCGATCGTCGTCGACCTGTGTGTCTGCTCGTGCGTGTCCTCCCAGGAGAGCAGCTTTCGTTTCCCGCTGTGTTTCCAGGACCCACCCCGGCATACACGAGAATTGACCTTTTTCTGCAACCAGCTCATGACGCCGGTGTCCTTCTTGGCCGCGTCCTCCCCTTGCTTCCACTCCACGTCGGGCGCGCACTCGCGTGAAGGGAGGCCGGTGGCATGGGTGGAGCACGTCCACTCGCACACGTTTCCGACAATGTCGTGCAGTCCCCATGCATTTGCGGTGAATGAGCCCACCGGGGCTGTAGACCGCTTGTCCCACCGGCTTCCGCAGCCCTTGCAGTTCGCACGGTTGCTGCCCACTTCCTCACCCCATGGATACTCGGTCACGCTCCCCGCACGCGCGGCATATTCCCATTCCTCCGCCGTCGGCAATCGGTAGCGCTCTCCCAGCCTCTCCGACAGCCATCGCACATACTCGTTCGCCTCGATCCAGCTTACGTTGATGACTGGACGGCGGTCTCGGCCCCAGCCCTTGTCACTCGGCTTCGGTCCACGCGTCTCCGCAACGAATCGGTCGTACTCGTCGAACGTCACCTCGTACTTGCCGATCCAGAATTCGTCGGCGCCTATCGTCCTGACTTGACCGGCGCCCTTCTTCATCTTCAGCTTGCCGGCCCGGATTCGCACCATCGCGGGGATCAGCTCCGCCCGATCAATCTTCTCTTCGAGATCGGTCACGAGCCGCGATCGCGGAGTCACCCCCGCGAGCTCCGCCATGTGTCCCCTGGCCGCTTCGACGGATGCAGCCCGGGAGTCGTGGTCGCCGCGGTCGACGGCCACGAGCGCCTTCGCGATGGCGTCCAGCGCGTTTCTCTCCGCCGCTGCGGCCGCCTCCCGGGCCCGCTCGATCGCGTTCTCCAACACGTCCAGTCGGCTCGACCGCGGAATGATCCCGGCCAGCTCCGTCACCAGCCCCCGGGATCTGGTGAACTCTCCCCGTTCAATTGCGCCGCCCACCGCCTGCTCGGTACGCCTCACCGCGGTCTGTGCCTGTCCGATCCTCTCGTTCATGACGGGAATCTGCGGCGAGTCCGGAGTCATCTTCGCCAGCTCCCTCACGAGCCGGCGTGCGTCCTCGAAGTCACCCTGTTCGATCGCCGCCGCGATCAGCTCGCCGGAATTCAGCGCCGACCCCTGCGCCGCATCGATCGATTCGCTCAGCCTCGTCACTTGCGGTGAGCTCGGTGTCAGATCCGCAAGCGTTTTCACCAGGCTCCGGGCTGCATCGAAATCCGCCCGGTCGATTGCCTCCGCGATCTCCTGCTCCGCGCGCCGCACGCCGGACTGCACCCGTGCAATTCTCTTCTCCATCTCCGCCACCCGCGGGGAGTCCGGGGTCACGCTCGCCAACTGCTCGCTCACATGCCCCCTGGCCTGGTCGAACTCACCCATACTGATCGCCGACTGCACCATGTCCAACACGTGCCGCTCCCGCGCGCGTACTTCATCGATTCGCTTCGCCAGAGCCGGTACCCGCATGGAGTCCGGGGTCACTGCCGCCAGCTCCTGCACATGCCGCGTTGCTTGCGCATATTCGCCCCCGGCGACCGCCCCCGATACCAGCGCCTCCACCCGCTGCGCTTGCGCGTGCACGTCCTCGATCCGCTGCGCGATGTTCGCCACCCGGGGCGAATCCGGGGTCATGCTCCCGAGCGCCTTCGCAAGCCGCCGGGCCTGATCGAACTCACCTCGGGCGACCACCACCGATACTTCCTGCTCGGTGGCCTCGGCCTCCTCGATGCTCTCGCGCAGGTGCCGCACCCGCGGCGATTTCGGCGTCACCGCCGACAGTTCCTCCAGGTGCCCCCGCGCCTCCTCGAATGCGCCTCGGCCAACCGCCTCCAGTACCTTGCTCGCCGCGCCATGCGCGTCGGTCTGCGAGTCCGCGAGTCGCTGCGCGATGTCCGGCACCCTGGGCGAGTCCGGGGTCATGCTCTCCAGCTCCTTCAAATGGATCCCGGCTTCCTCGAACGCGCCCCGGGTCGCCGCTGCCAGTACGTTCAGCTCCGTACGCTGCACTCGCTCGATCGCATCCGAGAATTCCTGCACTCGTGATGCCTCCGGAGTCAGATTCGCCAGCTCCTGCTGGTGCCGTCTCGCCTCATCGAGCGCTCCCCGCGCGAGCGCCGCCCGAACCCTGTTCACGACGCTGCCTGCTGCGGTCCGAATTCGCTCGATCGTCGCTTGTGTCTCCGGCACCCGCGGAGAGTCCGGAATCAGGCGCGCCAGCTCTTCCACCAGCCCCCCGGCAGCTTCGAAATCGCCTCGGGCCACTGCTCTCGAAATCTTCCCCTGTACGCTCTGTGCGGCGGCCTCGATCCGTTCGATCTTCGCCTGCGCCTCGGGCACGCGTGGCGACCACAGAATCACGCTCGCCAGTTCGTCCGCATGGGTCCTCGCATCTGCGAAATCTCCTCGGGCGATTGCGGCGGACATATTGCGTTGGGCGCGATTTGCTGCTGCCCGCACGCGCCCGATCCGGTCCGCGAGCGTCTGCACCCGCGATGATTCCGGCGTCAGGCTCCTCAGCTCGTCCATGTATCGGGACGCCGATTCGAACTCGCCCCCCACGATCGCCGTCGAGACCTCGTGCTCGAGGATCGCCACCAACGCTCGAGCCTGCGCAATCTTCGCCTCCATCTCCGTGATCCGCGACGACTTCGGAATCACACCGGTCAGGTCCTGCATATGCTCGTGCGCACCCGAGAAGTCACCCCGAGCGACGGCTTCCAGCGCTTCCTGCTCGATGACGGTTGCCGCCACCCGTGCCTGATCGATCTCCTGCAGCATCTCCCGCGCCCGCGGCGAGTGCGGAACGACGCTCGCGAGATCGTGCACATGCTCCTTCGCGGCATCGAACTCGCCGCGGGCAATCGCGTTGCGCACCTTGCGCTCCGCGCGTGCCGCCGCGCCGAACGCCTCGTCGATCATCGTCGTCAGCTTCTTCACGTGAGGAGACCCCGGGATCACCGACTCCAGCTCCCGCACGTGCTCTCTGGCTTCCTCGAACTCGCCTCGGGCAATCGCCTCCGACACCTGGCTCTCGTATTGCTCGTTGGCCTGCCTGATCATCTCGATGAAGGAAATTTCCCCCTTCGGACTGCCGGAATCGGAGGGGTTGTCCGAGGACTGTGCGTGCGCCGCGCCGCACGCGATCGCGAGCGAGCACGCCAACGCGGCCAGCGTCTGCGCCCGCGGTCCCAAGTTGCGCCGCGTATCGCCGTTCGTTGCTGTTCTGGTGCGCATGTCGGGGTTCTCCGGCACGGTCAGTTGCCATACCAGGAACGGGTCCCCCCTTGGGGGGCTGCATGCGGGCGCGGTTCGGGGAACACCGACTCCCTCGCAACGTGAGGCAGCTTCGTCGCAAGCGCATTCCGAGCGATGCCGTGTCGAGTTCCCGGCCGCCGATCCGTGGACACTGATCTGTCGGCTTGTTGTTGCGACCGCTGTTCGCGAACCCGTAGGCGCAATCTACGCACAGTCGCCATGGCTGAAATCTGATACATACAGGCTGACAATGAACGATAGCGTCTCGGTTTCCGGGCGTCCATTTGCGTCGCGGCGCACCATCTCCATCGGAAGCACATGGAAACGATCGCGTGGCTCACGCGAGATGCGTTCCGAATCTCGATTCCAAGGAATACCGTCGTGGCGTGCGTCATATCGAAAAAACGCGGGAAATCGATGCGAAGGCGGCGGATGATGTCTCCGCATGACTGACAACACGGACAGTTCGTTGGCGTTCCGGGCAGCGGCGGGAGATCGCGATGCGTTCGGTGCACTGCTCGAGCGTCACTACGATCTGATTTATCGAGTCGGAGCACGTGTGCTCGGCGACTCGGAGGAAGCTGCGGACTTGGCACAGGACGTCTGCATCTCGCTTCCCGGCAAGCTCGCGTCCTATCGCGCGAAGAGCCGGTTCACCACCTGGCTCTACTCCGTGGTGGTCAATGCCGCACGCGATGCCTTGCGACGCAAGGCCGCGCGGTACCGGGGCGAACGCAGCTATGCCGAGTTCGACCAATTGGCGCGCGTCCAGGCCGATATCAGTGCGCGCGAGTCGTCCTGGCTGCGCCAGGCCCTGGGCCGGCTGTCCGAGGATCTGCGCACCACCGTATTCCTCGTGCTCGAAGAGGGCCTGCGTCATGCGGAAGCGGGTGATGTGCTCGGCGTCTCGGAATCGACGGTGTCCTGGCGCATGCACGAGGTACGCAAGCGACTGCGTGCACTGGCCGCGGACGAGGAGGCAGTGCGGTGAGCGACGAGCTTGACAGGCTGGAGTCGGTTCTTCGCGAGACCTCGCCGCGGGCACCGGCGGTGGCGCGTGAACAGGCAATCCACGAGGCGATGGCGGCATTCGATCGCCACCACCAAGGAACTGGCGAGCAGACGCGTCACAGGAGACGAGAATCGAAATTCGCCAGGTCGTGGATTCGGAAACTTGTCATGCCCTTGTCGCGCCCCTCACTCGCATTTGCCGGCGGTGCCGCCGCGATCATGGTCGCGGTCGTCGTCTCGCATCAGCTCTTCATGACGCCGAACCTCTTGCGTCCGGAGCATTCAGGGAAAGCGAACGAGGATCCTGCTCCCACGTTCCAGAAAGGCCTGTCGCTGCCATTGCCGGAAGCACCGGCGGACGAACAGCGTCTCGCGTCCACAGCCGGCGAGGCGCCGGAATCGTCCCCCGCGACGGCCCTGACGACGGCTCCCGGCACGCCGGTCCAGGGCAACGACGCCGAGCGTTCGGTCTCGAAATCGTCCTCCCCACCAGCGGCAATGGGCGGCAGTGGGATCCTGGGCTGGTCACACCCGGCGGGGCAGGCCTCGAGGTCGCGTGCACATGAGGCAGCGCCGGCCCACGATGCCGCGCAGAGCCGGGACCGCTTTGCCGAGCTCAGCCCCAACCCCGTCAAGGTCGTCGCCGAAGAGCCGGTATCGACCTTCTCCATCGATGTCGACACTGCCGCGTACGCGTTCATGCGTGCGTCGCTGAACGACGGCCTTCTGCCGCCCAGCGATGCGGTGCGCACCGAGGAGCTGGTGAACTACTTCCCCTACGACTACGCGCCGCCCGAGACCCGCGATCCCCCGTTCGCCACCCATGTCGCGGTAATGCCTGCACCGTGGGACGACGCGGCCCGGCTGCTGCACATCGGCATCAAGGGCCATGTGCTGAACCGTGTCACCGCGCCGCAGGCGAACCTGGTGTTCCTCATCGACACCTCGGGCTCGATGCACCGCCCGAACAAGCTGCCGCTGCTCGTGCGCTCGTTCAAGCTCCTGCTGGGTGCGCTGGCGCCCGAGGATCGGGTGGCGATAGTGGCGTACGCCGGCTCGGCCGGTGTGGTGCTGGAGCCGACGCCCGTGGCTGAGCGGAGCACGATTCTGGCGAGCCTCGAACGACTGCGGGCCAGTGGCTCCACCGCCGGCGCGGAAGGCATTCGCGAAGCCTATCGGCTGGCCGGGCTGCACTTCATCGAGGGTGGCGTCAATCGCGTCATCCTCGCCACCGACGGGGACTTCAACGTCGGCATCTCCAACCCCGACGTACTCGAGGACTACATCGCGCGCAAGCGCTCGAGCGGCATCGCCCTCTCGGTGCTCGGTTTTGGAATGGGCAACTACAACGACGCGCTGATGCAGCGCCTCGCGCAGCACGGCGACGGTAACGCCGCCTACATCGATTCGCTCGCCGAGGCGCGCAAGGTGCTGCTCGAGGAAGCGGCGTCGACGCTCGTGACAATCGCGAAGGACGTGAAGATTCAGGTGGAGTTCAATCCTGCGACGGTCAGCGAGTATCGGCTGATCGGGTACGAAACCCGGTTGCTCGCACGCGAGGACTTCCGCAACGACAAGGTCGATGCGGGCGAGATTGGCGCAGGGCACACCGTGACCGCGATCTACGAGCTCATTCCGGCCGGCTCGGACGCGACCCGCGTTCCGTCCCTGCGCTACCAGGCCGGGGAAGCGACGCCGGCGTCGGCGTTCGACGGTGAGCTTGCCTTCCTGAAGCTGCGCTACAAGCTGCCCGACGCCGAGACGAGCACCTTGATGACTCGGGCGGTGACCGTCGCCGACGCGTTCGCGAGCGTGGACGACGCCCCGAGAGACGTGCGTTTCGCCGCGGCGGTGGCCGCCTTCGGCGAGCTGCTGCGCGGTGGCCGCCACATTGGCGACTACGGCTACGGCGACATCGTCACCCTTGCGCAGGGCGCGCGCGGCGACGACCCGTTCGGCTACCGCAACGAGTTCGTCCGACTCGTGCGCCTGGCCAGGTCGATTGCCGAGTTGGAACACTAGGGTTCGAAATCCGATGAATATTCTCTCGCACGACGACATCCCGAGAGAGAGACGGCGGGCGTCGCGATTCTCGGCTCGAGCCCGTCCCATTCTTCAAGCGCCTGGACGGTGCACTCTCTTGCATCGATCCGGACGACTGAAGTCCTGCAACCCCGGGTATCGTGTTCGCCGGTCGATGACCGGGGTTGTGTCGGCTCATCCACACACACTTCACTGGAGGACCACGTGATGAACGCTTCTTCACGAATCACCCCCTGCGGTACGGGTCTTGCGGCAACCATGCTGGTGGTGCTGTCGCAGTTTGCAGCTTCCCTCGCGAACGCAACGGAGCCTTCGTACATCAAGGATCTCGACATCCGTCAGGTCCCGATGGCGAAGCTCGAGGCGGCGCCCGTGAGCACACAGAACACCGCCGGCACGGAGCTTGCGGTAAAGACGGCGGTGGACCGTCCGGACGCACGCTACGGCCATGGCGACACCCTCACCCTCACCGTCGACGTAACCGAGGACGCCTACGTCTGGGTATTCGACACCGGGACGAGCGGCAAGGTGCATCAGATCTTTCCCAACCGCTACGAGTCAGACAACTTCGTGCGCGCGGGAAAGGCGATTTCGATTCCGCCCGCCGGGTCCGAGTATCAGCTCCTCGTATCGCACCCCAAGGGCGCCGAACTGCTGACCGTGATTGCCTCGAAGGACAATGTCCCCATGACTCGGAATCTCGTCGACGACAGCACCGAGGCGGGACCCTTTCTTGCGCTTCGCGGCGATGCCGTCTCGGTCGCCAAGGACTTGAAATTCACGCTGAAGGAGAAACCTGCGAGCCGGGTGGTACACAATCAGGTCGTCTACATCGAATAGGCCGATCCGGCTCCCAATGGCCCTGCGCGCACTCGCGCGCGGGGCGACTGAAAAATCGGAGACTGTTGCCATGTCAAGTTCCATTCGCCGCCGCATCTTCCCACTCGCCACGCTCGCTTTCGTGTCGGCTGCAACACTGATCGGGTCCTCGGCCCACGCAGCGCCGTGCGTGCTCCCGGACGTCAACGAGGGCCGAAAGTTCGTCACCGAAGCGTGGGCCGTGCCCGATGCGCGATTCAACGTGGGCGAACCGTTTCGCATTCAGATGCGGGTCAGCACCCCTGCATTCCTGAGCCTCTTTCACGTCAGCACCTCGTGCAAGGTCACCCGACTGCTGCGGAACTTCCAGATGTCTCCGGCCGAGATTGTCGACTTTCCCTCGCCTGCGAGTGGACTTCAGGTTGTGGTGAAGCCCCCCGCCGGGCCCGAGGCGTTCTACCTGGTCTCGACCCGAAACCAGTTCGAATTCCTCTCCGGAGCCGACATCCTGAGCGAGGGGGCGGGCGGGATCGCCAGCCTCGACCTGAACCCGGGTCAGTTCCACCGACGGCTGAACGATGCGCTCGGCCGCGTGAATCCCGACGACTGGAGCGTGATGACGCTCTCGACTACGGTGGTGGCCCATTGAGCCACGCCGGTTGCCGCAGAGCGGGATCCACTGTCATCTCACCAACGGAGCACCATGCCATGAATTCAATGCTACGCCTCCTGGCCGTGGTTGCCGCGTTTGGCGGACTTGCGTCAGGCGTCGCCGCTGCCTCGGAACGCCCCACGGTGTTCAGCTACAAGACGATCGAGTGCAAGCTGCTCCAAGGCGACAGGTGCGGTGCGGACAAGGCAATGGTGGTCGAGGGTGACGACTCTCCGCCGGAACCTGACCCGAGTCCCCTGTCATATCGAATCGGTCTGCCCGCCATCGAGTTCGAGTTCAATTCGCATCGACTGACCGCAAGGGCAGTGGAACAGCTCGACGAGGTTGCCAGGGCGCTGGAGCTGAAGACACTGCGCCACTACTCGTTCGCGGTCCAGGGACATACCGACAGCGTCGGGGGGCGGGACTACAACCGGCGGCTCTCGGTGAAGCGGGCGGGCTCGGTCAAGCGCACCCTGGTCTCCGCGGGCATTGCCGAACACCGCCTCGTCGACGTCGGCATGGGCGAAGACTATCCGCTGCCGGACATGAGTCCGGACGACGGGAGGAATCGACGCGTCGAGATCGTGCGTCTCGGCTCGACCGACAAGGGCCGCACGTCCTCGGCGTCCCCGAACGTCCGCCGCAAGGCGTTGTTGATCGGTATCGGTGCCTACCGGAACGTCGGGCGCCTGATTGGTCCGGTAAGCGACGCGAAGGCGATGCGCGCGTTCGTCACCGGCGTTCTGGGATATGACGCGCGCGACGTCAAGATGCTGCTCGATGCAGAGGCCACCCGGTCGGCGATACTCGGCGCCATGGACGAGTGGCTCATCGGCGGGACGGGCCCGGGCGACGAGGTGTTCATCTACTTCAGCGGACATGGCTGGCAACAGCTCGACACCAATGGCGACGAGCCCGATCGCTACGACGAGACGCTGGTCCCCGTCGACGTTGCCGTGCGTGCGAACAACACGGTTGACGGGATGATTACCGACGACGAAATCGGGGCGATGCTTGCACGTCTCGACGGGCGCCGCATCAACGTGGTGGTCGATTCCTGTCATGCCGGGACCAGCGACAAGATGATGGTCGTCGGCGACCATTGGCGCTACATCAAGAGCCCGCGCCGCTCCGACGGGGGACCGCTCAAGCTCCGCACCCCGGACGCGAACCGGGAAGTCGTCCGCGATTCGGAGCCCGACACGTTCGTCTCGACGAAGGATCCCAAGTTCCGAACGGCCGACATCACGGTATGGGCCGCAGTGGAAGCCCATCAGAAGGCACTCGTGGACGAGGAGGTTCGGGCTCCGATGAGCGTGTTCACCAGGCGGCTGCTGGCCGGAGCGAGAGACGCCATGGCCGACGCCGACGCCGACGGAACCGTCACTCGCGCGGAGCTGTACCGGTACGTGCTCCGGGAGTCGGAAGCCTACTGCGGCCGGCACCCGGAACGTTGCGCCGACGGGCTCACTCCACAGATTCATGGAGCCTCGAATGCGATGGACGCACCCGCGTTCATGCCGGTCGCGATGGCGACTCCGTCGAGCCCGCTGGCCGTGAAGGACATCCTCGTGGGCCCGGTGCCAACGGCCGGCGCGCAGGCAGGGGGCGGGGTGCAGGTACGAATCGAGCAGGGCACGCGCCTCGAGATCGGCACCGCGGTGGACATCGTCGTCACGAGCCCCCGCGACGGCGAGCTCGTGTTGCTCGACGTCTCCCCCACGGGAGAGATGATGCAGCTCTTTCCCAATGAGTACAGCCTCAGGGACAAGGTGCCGACGCGAATTGAAGCAGGCGAGCCGAAGAAGGTGCCCGGTTCCGGCGACAGGACCTTCCGAATCCGGATAAGCCCTCCTGCGGGCCCCGGAACCCTGGTGGCCGTGGTGTCCCATGGAGACTCCACCCGCATCGAGAAGCTGACCACCGCACACAAGGATCTGGCGGTCATCGAGCGTCCGAAGGCCTATCTGGTCGAGCTGGCCGAGGTGCTTCGCGCCGACGCGGACAGTCCTCCCCATCTGTCGGTCGCGAGCGTGGTTTACGAGACCGTGTCGGCTCCGTAGAGGGTCGGGACCGTGTCAGGCGCGCACCGGCGGGGCTATGGCCCGGTGTATTCGCGACGGCCTGAACTCGTCACCGACTCACCACCGTGGAGGCGGAGATGAACCGGATGTTGTCGAAAGGGCGGCGCGTTCTCCACGGCGCACTCCGCCTGCGGGCGGAGAGAAATTGGCGAGTGCTCATGGTATCTGGCGGCGTGTTGCTTGCCACGGTCGGCGCTTTCCCGGCCGAGGCGCAACTGGGACGCGTGATGTCCGGTGTTGTCCGACCAATCGTCGACTCAGGAGCACGCCTTACCGAATCCCAGCGCCAGCGGCTGCTGATCAAACCGACGCTCACCATCGATCCGAGGCGCCGGAGGGGCGCCACCACCGGTCTGTCGGCCGACTCGGAACGACGGCTCGTGCTGGCGGTGCACGGCGACGGCGCCGCCTACCTGTGGGATCTCGAACGCGGCGTACGGATCGATGGGGGCTTCAGCGACGTGCTCGCAGGGACGGTGCGGCGCGCGGGTCTCCTGACAGAAATCGTGACCGTGCACGCGGACGGCTCCGCGCGGTCGATGCACCTCGATGGCCGCCGCCGCACCCTCGGGGCCGCGATCGGCGGTTTCGATGCCGGTGCCGTTCCGGCGGTTGCGGAGGCCGGCACCGCGATGGCCTTTCGAACCCGGGACGGTCGATGGCATGGTGCGGCGATGAGGACCCTGCCGGCGCCTCTGCCCGATGCGGCGAAGGGGGCGCGGCCGCTCCTCTCGCCCGACGGATCCACCATCGTGTATCGTGCGGCCGGCGGCACCTTGATCGTGGGGCGGGTCGACAGATCGGGGGTGCGGGTGCTGGGCTCCCTCGATGGTTGCAAGCGCGGAACCGGCACCACGGCGGCGGTGTTCACACCGGACGGGACACGTCTCGTGCTCGGTGACGCGCGGGGGCGTCTTTGCGTATGGTCGCTTGCCGGCGCCGATGCGCCGCGGCGACTCTTCACCGGATCCAGGCGGCTGAAGGGCGCGGTCGAAGATCTCGCGATGAATGGTGACGGCACTCGGTTCGCGGCGCGAGACGCGACCGGGCAGATCCGGATCTGGCCGGTGTCCGGCAGAAAGAAGGATTTCCGCTCCCTGGTGAAGGTCAAGGACTTTCCGGACGCTGCATCCCTGCTGCTGCTGGACACGTCGAGAGAATGGCTGTTCGGCGGGGAACGTGACGGGACCATCGCCATCTATTCGTACGCAAGCCGGAAGGCGCGCAAGAACCGCAAAGCCGGACTGCTCGGCCGGCTCGTCTCCACTGTCCGGGGCTGGGCGGTGCTCGACCGCAAGGGGCGATTCGATGGCTCGCAGGGCGGGATCGATGCAATCAGATGGGCGGGCCGGACCAGGACCCGGTACTCTCTGGAGCTGTCCGCCGATGCGTTCTCGGAGAGCTACTTCGAGCCCGGACTCCTGGCGAAGCTCGATGCACCCGAACGCTCCGATTATCTGACCACCGAGGCCGTCGATCTCCCTGCACAAGGCTATTTGCGTCCGCCCGAGGTGGTCATCGATCCGATTCCGGCCGAGGGCCGATCCCCGGGTGATGCGGTACGGGTGACGGTACGCTTGGCGGAGTCCGACTACCCGGCGGACCTGCTCGCCGCGGTCCGGCTCTATCACAACGGGAAACTCGTCCCCGACGTCCGGTTTTCGAAAGCCGAAGGTTTTGGCCGATTCGAGGTACGCCTGGCACCCGGGAAGAATGAACTCCGGGCGGTCGGTGTCGGAGACCGCAACATCGATGGACCGCCGTCGCCCGTCACCATCATCGCCGTCGCGGCGCCGCCCTCGCGACCCAAACTGCATGTGGTCGCCATCGGCATCGGCGACTATGCCAACCCGTCGCTCGAGCTGTCCTATCCGCCCAACGACGTACGGACGCTGGTGGAGACGATACGCGAGCGAAGCGGCGGACTCTTCGCCGACGTCGACACCGCGACGCTGCTCGATGCCTCGGCCGACAAGGCGGCCATCGAACGCATTCTCGACACTCCTGCCTCGCCGCACGACGTGCTCGTCGTCTACTACTCCGGCCACGGCGTGGCACTTCGCGAGGAAGACTATTCCGAGTGGTACATGATTCCGTTCGCGCCCGAGTGGGCCAGTGGGTCCATTCGGGCCGACAGCGTGCGTCGTCTCGGGCTTTCGAGCAAGCATCTGATGCAGCTTCTGACGCGAGCGCGGGCGCAACGCGTGTTTCTCGTTCTCGATTCGTGTTACTCCGGTGCGGCGGCAGGGGCGTTCAGGACGGCAGCGGCATCCGATCGCGACAGTCAGGTCGCGGTCGAGCAGAAGTCCTTGCGGCGTCTCGCCCGTGTGGGCGGCATCCACGTTCTCGCCGCTTCTCAGGCGCAGGAGAGGGCCAAGGAGCTGATGGCGGCGGATCACGGGGCGCTGACCTATCTCGTGCTCGAGAGCCTTGAAGGGCAAGCCGACGGAGTGGACGACGGCGCGAGCGACGGGCAGGTCTCGGTGCGGGAGATCGTCGACTACGCATCCCGGGAGATGCCGACCCTCGGCAACAGGCTCGGTCAGTACGCGCTCAAGCAACGACCGATGGGTTACTCGCGTGGGACGGATTTCTCCGTCGCAGAGCTGTGACCGGGCAATTGCGTAACATCTCCGAAGTCACACATGGGAATTGTGACTACATGTCAGATCTGATCCGCACTGGTTTGCTTCATTTGCAATTCTGCATTTTGGAGGCCTGCGTCGATTTGCACGGGAAACAGCTCACATGACTGCCGGAGCCACCGCAGTCACGACCACATCGCCGGCCAATTGGCCCACGTGCAGGTATCGCATCCGGATCGCACCAGGTGGCCCATCGATCCAGCTTGCTTGAGCAATTGCTATGCAAATAACATGGCCGCCATTCGCACCGGAATTTCTGCGGGAGTTGATTCCGGGAACATGACAAGGATGCATGTGGTATGGCCGCATCAATTCCGGAGGATGAAAGAATGAAACATTTGCAAGGTGGACTGTGGCGTCGAGTATCAAGGTTGCCCAGTGCATCGAGGCACGGCAAGAACTTGTCCGATCGAGCATGCCGAGTACTTGCACTACTGATAACTTGTTTTGCCGTTGGTGAACTGCATGCGCAGGACGGCGTTAGGCGAATTGACGTTGTTTCCGGCGGATCAACCGGCGGTTCGGTCAGCACGGACGATCGAAACGACTGGTATTTGTTCACGCTGAGTGGCAGTGGAACGGTTACCCTCACTATCAGTGAACTCGCTGCCGACGCGGATCTCTGTCTCTACGACAGTTCCGTAGACAGAGAATCCGCTGAAACGCGCAAGTGTCATCACACTGACCGGGGTCAAGACGGCCGTCTTGGCAAGTCGTCGGACGGGAGCACGACGATCGATACGGTCAGATGGCCACTTGGTCCTGGTACCTACTACATCAGAGTTGACCTCTATTCCGGGAATTTCACGGATTATCGGCTCGCCTACAGGCTCGAGGCACCACCGGAATTGCGTCTGTCGACGAGTGACCTGCGACTCGTCGAGAACTCCACCGGATCCTACACGGTTGTGCTCACGAGTCGGCCCTCCGACAACGTCCCCGTGGATGTGACGAGCGGAGATCCGGCCGTGACAGTTTCTCGCGGCGCTTCGACCGCGAGACGTGACAGCGTTCGCTTGACGTTTACGCCGACGAACTGGAATTCCCGACAAACCGTCACCGTCTACGCGGAGGACGATGACGACGCCGACGACGAGACGGTAAGGATTGCCAACCGGACGACCGCACTCCTGTTGGACGGAGGCGAGACCGTCAGTCACGTAACGGTGCATGTTGACGATGACGACACGGTCGGGGTTGCGGTGACGTCAATGTCGCCTCTGGTGGTGGCGGAGGGTTCGAGCGAGAGCTACACGGTGAGTCTGACCACCGAGCCGGCGGGCACGGTGACCATCACGCCGAGCAGCGACAATCCGGACCTCACGGTTTCTCCGGCAAGGCTCACGTTCACGCCCAACGACTGGAATTCTCCACAAGAGGTCACCGTGAGCGCCGCGAAGGATGACGATGCTCTCGACGAGAGTGCAACAATCAGTCATGCGGTGAGCGGTTATGGCTCGGTGACGACCGCCGATGATGTGACGGTAAGCATCACCGACCCGGCCACCGTGCCGGGTCCGCCCAGGAACCTCACAGCGACCCCGGGCGACGGGCAGGTGTCTCTGAATTGGACAGAGCCGGCGAGCGACGGTGGCTCGCCGATCACCCGCTACGACTATCAGGTCGACGACGAACAGTGGGTGCCCACGGGCGGGACGGCGACCAGCCACGTGGTCCGCAACCTCGTCAACGGCACGAGCTACACGTTCAGGGTGCGGGCGGTCAATTCGGTCAGCGAGGACAGCCCCAGCTCGGAATCCGTATCGGCTTCCGACAGTGCAACGCCGACGGCCGGCGAGGAGGTAAAGGAGGCCGTCACGGAGACCGTGGAAGCGGTGACGGCCGCCACGGCGGCGAACATCACCGCCAACATCGGTACACGATTCTCCGCAACGCCAAGCAGTGGAAGTGTGGTCGTCGTGGGCGGGAGAACGCTCAATCTCGGATCCGGTTCAACGTCATCGGAGCTTCCGGTGGCCACTGGCCGCGACCGGGACTCCCCGGCGAAGCCCGGCCGCATCGACGAGACTTGGAGTCCCGGCATCGACGATTTGCTGCAGTCGAGCGCGTTCGAGATCTCGCTGAACGCCGCGGAGGACGGCGACGAGATGAGCGTCGGATCGGCGCAGTGGACGGTGTGGGGCCGGGGAGATCTCCAGTTCTTCGAGAGCCGGCCGGATCGCGGTGCGACCTACGACGGCGACCTGAGGGCCGGTTATCTCGGCATCGACGCGCGGTTCGGCGATCGATGGCTCGCGGGTGTGGCGGTCTCGAGGACGAATGCGGAGGCGGACTACGACACGGGCGGCGACGGCGCGGCGGAAAGCGGAAGCCTGGAGGTCAAGCTGACGGGCGTGCATCCGTATCTGCGCTACGTGGCCGACGCCCGAAGCGAGCTCTGGACCATCCTCGGTGCGGGCCAGGGCGAGATCGAGAACACATCCGCCGGTGACACGACCCGCGAGACGAGCGACATGCGCATGCTGATGGGCGCGGCCGGCATACGCCACTCGCTGGATCCGGTCGAGTCGCTGAATTTCGCCTACCTGAGCGACGTCGGCTTTGCGCGGGTCGAGACCGATGACGGGCTCGAGGCGATTGATGGCCTCACGGTCGATACATGGCGACTCCGCATGGGAGTGGAGGCATCCCATAGCGCGGAGCTGGAGAGCGGCGCGGCCCTCACATCGTTCATGGAGGTTGCGGGGCGATTCGACGGCGGCGGAGACGAGGAGGAAGTCGGACTCGAGATTTCTCCCGGATTCTATCTCTCCGACCCGAGCACGGGAATCGGTGTGGAAGTGCGCGGCCGGCTGCTGGCGCTGCACTCGGCGGAGAACTACAAGGAGCGGGGTGTGAGCGTGACGGCGAGCGTGTCGCCGGGTCCCGGGGATCTTGGTCTCTCGCTGTCGTTGTCGCCACGCTGGGGGGCGCCGACGGGGGATGCGGAGACATTGTGGCGCGACCACGCGCTCGAGCGGCTCGATTCGAGCGACGAGCGGCGTGATGCGCTGTCGTTCGACGCTCGGCTGGGATACGGCCTCCGATCGATGGACGGGTTGCTGACTCCGTTCGGTGAATTTGGTGTGCGCAACGAGGACAGCCGGCGGGTGCGTGTCGGGGCGCAATTCGCTCGACAATCCCGCAGTCTCGGCATTCTCAGCGTGGAGCTGTCGGGTGAGCGTCGTGACCACGCATGGGACGATTCCGAACACCGCGTCGGTCTGGTCGGCCGGCTGCGGTTCTAGGGGGACGCCGTTACGGCGAGCAGGCCGCTTCGGCGGGTACCGGGTCGCATTTGACAACGAGGAGACAGACCGATGAAAGGACCAATCGAGGAACGAACGGACACCAGCGCGAATCCATCGTTCGGCGCAAGGCTCGTGCGCGGATGCGGCATGTCGCTCGCCGGCCTTGGAATGGTGGCGGTACTCACGGCCTGCGCGCCCCCGCCGCCGACCGTGGAGTTCGTGCCGGTCGAAGTTCCGAATTGCGAGCTGCCCGTGTTCGAGGAGGGACGCAAGTTCCGGGTCGAGGCGTGGGCCATTCCGGATGCACGATTCGACGTCGGCGAGCCACTCAATCTGCAGATGCGGGTAAGCACGCCGTCGTACGTGAACATCTTCTATGTGAGCACCTCGTGCAAGGTGACCCGGCTTCTCGCCAATCGCCAGACGGCGGAGGCGGAGATCGTCAACTTCCCGCTTCCCGAAAGCGGACTCCAGATGACGGTGAAGCCGCCGGCGGGCGATGAAGTGTTCTATTTCGTTGCCACGCGAAACCCGATGGACTTCCTGGCGGCCTCCGACATCCTGAGCGAATCCATGGGCATCGCCTCTCTCGACTTGAGTCCAGCCCAGTTCTACCAGCACCTCAAGGATGCGCGCGGGCGAATCAATCCGGACGACTGGAGCATCACGACCCTCCACACCTCGGTCGTCGGGCGTTGATGCGGGGGTGAGCGTTCGTACGAGTTCCACGTCCGTGCTGTCGCACCCTTGCGCACACTCGCGCGCAAGGGTGCATGTTGTCTTGCCGTCACGCGCGTTCGATTCTTGCAATTGAATCGGACGGCGGCATTCATGTCGTTCCTCTGTTCGACTACCGCCATCTGGTTCCTCTCCCAATTCGTGGGAACGCCCTGAATGTCTTCCTCACTCGGCTCCTGCGTGGATAATGATTCCGATCTCTGTCGTCTTGGAGGCGCTCTTGCGAAGTTTGCGTGCCGGATGCAGTCCTCGGGTCGATTCTCCGACATTTGGTTGGATGGTCCTCGGTGAATTCGAATCATTGCGCGCATCGCGTCGATCCGATTCGTGCGACCGGCGCCGGCAACACGAGTCAGAGGGAGAGAAGCAGTGAGAGCAACGGAAAGATCGTCAGTTCGCAGTTTCGTCGTGCTTCGCGTCCTGGGGTTGACCGCGGTCGCAGCAGCGATCTCGACCGCCGCCGTCGAGCCGGTTCGCGCGGACTGTCGGGGCGTCGCGCAGGCATTGAAGGAGGCAATCGCGGCGAGAGATCTCGAAGCGGTGGAGAGCCGCTTCGAATCCGTGCTTCATGAACCTGCATGCAGTGACGGATTCCGCGATCAGGCGGGCCGCGCCGTATCGATGGTGTTCGCCCGGGTAGTGCAGGAACGGGCGAGGGGTGGGACGAGCCTCGTTTCCCAGCGTTCCGTGCTCCAGCGGGGTCTGGGCTACGCCCGGACCTGGCCGGTCCTCGCGCTGCTCGGTGACGTTGCCCACGACGCGGAGGACTACGACGGGGCATCCGCTCGGTATCAGGAGGCGTTGGTCGTGATCGACGATGCCGTCGAAACCCCCAGGCCGCCACCCCAATCGGAGATCGAGCGTATCTTCCGCCGCGCGGCGCAGAGCCGGTTGCTGGCGGAGGATTACCAGCCGCCGCCCAGGACCCGCTCCGGCGCGCCCGGCGGTCTGGCCGCGGAAAGCATCAGGGGATTCGCTATCGAGCGCGTTCCGGTGCCCATCACTTTCCATACCGACACCGCGGAATTCACCGAGAAGGGTCGGCGTGCGGCGGCAGACATGCTGGAGTACCTGACCATTCAGAAGTCAGGCGGGATCACCGTCGCCGGACATACGGATCCGCGCGGCGAGGAAGCATACAACCTGACGCTGTCCCGCCGGCGGGCGGAGGCGGTGGCGCACTACCTGCGTGTGAACGGATTCGAAGGACGGATCCAGGTCATCGCGAAGGGCGAGAGCGAACGCTTTCCGGTGGACGATTCGAGCCCCTACTCGCGCCAGCAGCGGTGGCAGATGGATCGCCGGGTCGAGTTGATCCGATGAACGAAGGGCGCCATCGATTGCAGCCGAACGAGACCGCGGCCCGCCGCATGACGATGCTCGGTCTGCGCATGAGAACGCCCCCGAATGTCGATCGTGACGACAACGGGCGAACAATGGGCGCCGAATTCGGTTGCTCGCTCCCGATGGCCCATGGTCCGCGCGCCCGTGCGCCGTCTCCCCGGGGGTCGAGGCGGTGATTCGGCGACGCAGCCCCTGCGGGCGTCGCAGCCGGGATGCCCGGCAACCGCGAGCGGCGCCGGGCGTATCGATGATCCTGATCCTCTGGGCCATTGCGTCGATCGGGGTGCCTCGTGTCGAGGCCCTGACGGCTCGCGGACTGGTCATCGGAATCGACGAGTACGCGGAGCTTCCGGATCTCGGGGGCGCAGTCAACGATGCCCGGGACGTCGCGCAGGCGCTCTCGGGCAGCGGCATCCAGGACCTCGTCGTGCTGGAGAACGCAGAGGCGACCCGAGCGCGCATCGTGGAGGAGTGGACCGAACTCGTGAGGCGCGCCGATTCCGACGACACTCTCGTGCTGACGTACGCCGGGCACGGCGGACAGGAACCCGAGCGGGTTCCGGGGGCCGAGCGTGACGGGCGCGACGAGGTGCTGCTTCTCGGCGGCTTTCGAAGCGAGGGCTCCGGGACCCGGGAACGGATATTCGACGACGAGCTCAACCAGTGGTTCATGGAGGCGGGCGAGCGCGGACTGCGCGTGGTCTTCGTGGCGGACTCCTGCCACTCCGGGACCCTGACCCGCTCCGTCGATCCTCGTGCGCCCCGGCAGTCGCTGCGATCGGCGTCGTACACGATCACGGACGACATGCTCGAGTTTTCGATGCCCGAGGCGGCGGCGATCGAAGAATCCGATCTCGACCACGTCAGCTTCCTGGCCGCGGGTCAGGAGCACGAGCAGGTTCCCGAAATATCGCTGCCCGATGATTCGGGGCGACCCGAGCCTCGAGGCGCTCTCAGCTACATGTTTGCGCGGGCGGTCGAGGGCGATGCGGATTTCGACGACGACGGCGTGCTTCGCCGCGAAGAGCTGTGGCGGTACGTGCGCGAGAACGTCCGCATGATGAGTGCGGCGCGCCAGACGCCCAACCTGATGCCCAATGCGCGGGGCGGCGAAGCCGTCCTGCGTCTGAATCGGCCGAGCGGGCCGGCAACGGCGATGGAAGCCGGCGGCGCCGGCTCCGGAACCAACCACGCGCTGTCGAGTACCGAACCCGTGCGGCTGGCAATACTGCGCGCTGACCCCGGAATTCCGGCCGCCGCGCGAGACACGCTGGACAACGTTCTTCTGGTGTCGGGCGCACAATCGCCCGATCTCATCTGGGACGCGACGAGCCGGCAGGTGGTCACCGGTCTGGGCGACGTGGCCGCACACGACATCGGTCTCGCGGAGCTCGCCGCGGTGATCGAAAAATGGGAGGCGGTTCGCACGGTGCGAGCGATCAGCGCGCGTGCGAGCCTGCGCTTGCGAGTGTATCCGCACGACGGCGTTCATCGAGAGGGAGCACGTGTCGAGATCGAGGTCGACCGCCTGCCACATCCCAGGCTCACCCTGCTCGGGCTCTCGGGGAACGGCGTTGTTCACTACCTCTATCCTCTGCCGTCCGATCCGGTCGACGTACCGCTCGGTGTGCCATTTCGGCTGGAGCTGGAAGTGACGCCTCCATTCGGGGCGGACCACGTCGTGGCGGTGTCCTCCGAGACGCCCTTGACCGCCTTGAATGCCGAGCTTCGCGGGCTGGATGGTCGGCCGGCCGCACGTCGAGCCGTGGAACGGCTGGCCGATGCAGCCGCCGGGACCCGGGGATGGTGGTCCGGAATTCAGGGCCTCTTTACCGTACCGTAAGGAGACGAACCATGGGTATCGCAAGAGTGCATCGACAGGGCCCACTCGCGGCGTGGTGGTGCGGCTGCGGAAGATGGATGCCGTCCATCGCCGCAGACAGCCGGATGCGTGCTCTCGCGAGACGGGTGTCGAGAGTGATCCAGCGCTCTCGAACCGTGCCGGCGGGCGGGTGTGTCCGGCGCGCGGGCAAGCGAGAGTCTGTTTCGATTTCGTGGATGGCGAACGGTCAGGCGAGGGCTTCGACGTCCGAGTCCGGGCGGACGTCATTCAGGTTGTTGCTCATGTTGCTCCTGCTGTCCACGGTCGGCGCGCCGGCGGGGGCGGACCAGTCGCCGGAGCGTGGCGACCGGGCGTTGCTCGTCGGCATCGATCGCTACGACGACGTGGGCATCACGGACCTGCGTGGCGCGGCGCGCGACGCACGCAATGTCCGGCGGCTGCTGATCGAGCACCTGGGATTCGATTCCAGTGAAATCCTGATGCTCACCGATGGCGGTGCGACCCGCGACGGTATCGTGTCCGGGATACGGGACTGGCTTGTGGCAGGCACCCAGCCCGGGGCCAGAGCGGTGCTCTATTTTTCGGGTCACGGTTACTTCCAGTCCGACGAGGACAACGACGAGCCCGACGGCTACGACGAGGCGCTCGTGCCTCACGATGCACGCCTGATCTCGTACGAAACGCGTCCGATGCAAGTCGCCAACCTCATCCTGGACGACGAGATCCACACCCTGCTCGATGGACTGCACGACCGAGTGGTGCACGTGATTGTCGACTCGTGCCACGCGGGCACGATGACGCGTTCGCTCGCCCCGCCGGCGGCGGACCCGCGCTACGTCCGAACGATCGGGCTCGGGGGGGCGGACGCGCAGAGAGCGCTGACCGGAAGTCGTGCCCCGTTCACGCGCAGCGTTGCGGTGGCCCGCCAGCGAGACGCGGGCTTTGTCGAAGCGAAGGGTAACGTCACTGTCTGGACCGCGGTTTCGCCGCTGCAGCTCGCTCTGGAGGATCGGGAATCGAGAGAGCCGCAGGGCGTGTTCACCAGCCGCTTTGTCCAGGGCATCGCCGAGGGCCTCGCGGACCGCGACGGAGACGGACGGGTGGTGAACGCCGAGCTGCTCGACTACGTTCGCGCCGAGTCCGAGGCGTACTGCTCGCGCCACGTTCGTGACTGCGAAGCAGGACTGACCCCGTCTTTGGTCGGGAGGCGGGATCTGCTGATCACGGAGGTATTGACCGGTGCCTCGGTAGCAGGAACTCGGGAGCGGGCCTCGGGAGCGACGGCGGCCGGAACCCTCGGTCATGGCAACGCAGCCGGAGTGCGACTCGACATTCGGCCTTCACAGCGGGTACGGGTCGGCGAGCCTGTCACCTACAGGGTGCGGAGCGAGCGCTCCGGCCACCTGTTGCTCGTGGACGCGGCGGCGGACGGGACGGTGACTCAACTCTTTCCGAACCGGTTCTCCGAGCGGGCGGGACAAGGCGCGGCAATCGGGGCAGGGCGCATCGTCGAGATCCCGAATGCCTACTACGGCTTCCGTCTGGTGGCGAGCCCGCCGCTCGGGCGCGGGAACGTGTTTGCAATCGTGACCGAAGATGCGATCGATCTCGACGATCTCCTGGTTCCGAATCGGGACCTGCACCCCGTAGCGAACGCCAGAGACTGGCTCCTCGCGCTTGGTGGGCGGCTGCGGGAACCGTTGCTGGAGGAGTCGGGGACTCGCCAGCCGCGCTGGTCCGCAGCCCGGGTCGAGTACGAAATCGTTCAGTGAGGGAAGTCGTTCAACAGGGCGGGACCCGTGGACAACACCGGCACCCGGCCGGCAGCGGCTACTGCCTCTTCGCCGCTTCCCGTATGAGGCGAAGCAAGTCGAGCGCCGCCTCGGGGGACTCGCGGTAGAACTCGTCGAGATCCGGGTTCTCGGCGAGTATCGCACTTTCGGCCGCAGACGCCGGCTTCGGTCGGGCCTTCGTGAGCGCACGACTGTAGGAGAATGTCGACTCCCGCAGGCGTCGGAGCACCTCGTGCAGCAACTCCGGATTCTCCCGGGCGATTCGTTCGAGCTCCGGGTTTGCTGCGACCAGCACCTGGTCCGACTTGCCGGCCAGCGCGGCGCGGAACTCCTTGTGCCCCGTCAGCTCAGCCGCGGCCGGGGTCGGCAGGAAGAGCGCGAGCGCGGCGGCCAGAACCATTCGCCGGTGCTCGAACATCCTCTTGTTCGCGAGTGTCTTCGGGTCACACCGATACCTGTGTCGGTACTTCATCGCGCCGTCCTCTCGTCGGCCTCGGCAGCGCCACCGGAGTTCGGCGGCACCGCGTGTCGGTCGAAATCGGTCGTGTGCAGCGGGGCGCCGTCGAGCGCGAGGCTCGCGCGAACATGGCGCAGGCAGCGGGCGAAGATTCGTTCCAGCTCGCCGGTCGAGCGCACCAGCACCGACTGGTAGGGCGACCGATGACGCTCGAGGTAGCCGGCATCGGCGAGTACCACCGCCGTCTTGCGGCAGGTCTCGGGCGACATCACCTCGATAAGCAGGCGCGACAGATCGGATTGGTCGATGGCACCGTCTCCCGAGCGGTAATTCTCTACCAGCTTCGGGATGCTCTCGGGCGAGAACATGCCCTTTCGGACCCGGGTGGGGCTCAGACCCAACCTGCGCATCTTCGTACGGTCGGCCAGCAGCCGTTCGAGATGGAGGTTGTGCAGCTCGGCATAGCGTCGAACCTTCGTCTCGCTGTCGAGCTGAAATGCACGCAGGAGAAAGAAGAACTCCGCAATCTGGTAGGGCGGTTCCTGCCGAAGCTGCACGGCGAAGTGGCGATCCTGGACTGCCGAGTCCTCCACCAGCGCGTCGTGAAATGCCGCCCTGGCCTCGTGCAGCGCTTCGCAGGTCCGGATGTCGCGCATCGTCTCGGCTTCGTCATCGAACGGGTCGGATTCGTTGCCGTGGGCTCGTGAGGTGTCTTCCGCAATCAACGCTCGCCATCCTCCCAGCGCAAGTCGCCGGCTCGCAAGATATACCGCCGCCTGGCGGGCCTACAACCTGCCGGGAGGGTCGCCACGCCACGGTGGAGTATCCGACCGGTTGCGTTTGTACCTTGCGGGTGCCACCGGTTACGCTGCCCTCGTCCCGGTCGAATCGCCGCGTGGAGGGTACCGAACCATGCGCGGAGCCCGACCGGCCTCCACGTGCGATGCGCAGGCGGCAGGGCGGCCTCGCCAATGATCGGAGTGGCGCCATGACAAGATTCCGGCACAGCTCTCTTCATCTCTGGCTCGTCGTGGTCTCGTCGGTCATGCTGTCCGTTCCCGCACTCGCGGCCGAGCGGGTGGCGCTGGTCATCGGGAACGCTTCCTACGCGCACGCCCCGGCGCTTGCGAATCCGCTCAACGACGCCGCGGACGTGGGTGCGGCGCTCGAACGTCTCGGCTTCACGGTGACGCGGCTGGCCGATGCCGGCGACGCGGAGATGCGCCACGGCCTCAAGAGGTTCAGACGTGGGGCGGGGGTAGCGAAGATCGCCGTGGTGTTCTACGCCGGTCACGGCATCGAGATGAACAAGCACAACTTCCTCGTTCCGGTGGATGCGCGCCTGCAGACCGACGGGGACGTCGAGTTCGAGACGGTGTCGCTCGATCTGGTGATGAGCGCCGTGGAGGGCGCTTCCGAGTTCCGCCTGGTGGTGCTCGATGCATGCCGCGACAACCCGTTCCTGGCGTCGATGAAGCGAGAAAGGGGCTCGACGCGTTCGATCGGTCGTGGTCTGGCGAGGGCCGAGCCTTCCAGCGGCGGAACGCTGCTCGCCTACTCCGCGAAGGAGGGCACGTTGGCCCTGGACGGCACGGGCCGCAACAGCCCTTACACCAGCGCGCTGCTCCGTTACGTGGAGGAGCCGGGGCTGGAGGTGGGGTTGATGTTTCGAAAGGTGCGCGACGCGGTGCTGGAGGCCACCGGCCGGAACCAGGAGCCGTTCGCATACAGCTCCCTTTCTGCACGAGGCGCGTACCTCATTCCTCCCGCGAGTCAGGATTCGACGGCAGGACCGACCGGGACGGCGTTCGGGCCGGCGGTCGAGATCGAGCACTGGAAGGCGATCAACACCATCGGGGATCCGGCAGCGAGAATCGCGGCGCTGCTCGACTACAAGGCGAAGTTTCCTGGCGGTGTGTATTCGGATCTCGCCGAGATTCGACTGGACAGTCTCAGGACGGCACACCGTACGCAGGCACCGGCGCAGGCGATGTCCAGTGAGGCGGTCGAGGCCGCGCTTGGCCTGGCGCGCGAGGATCGACGTCGAATCCAGCGCGCGCTCCGCGCAACCGGTTTCGATCCCGGCCCGACGGACGGGTGGTTCGGGCGCCGAACGAGGGCCGCCATCTCCGCCTGGCAGACGACCGAAGGCATGGCGTCGACCGGCCACCTGGATGCGGACGCGGTCAAGGCGTTGCTTGTTCGCGTGGCGGAGCCGCAACGCGAGGTACCGAAGTCGCAGTCGTCGTCGATCGCGCTGGCGAGCGGACTGCGGCTGTCGGACTGGGTGATGCTGGCCGAGGATCGGCTGACGGAGCGCGACTACCGAAAGCTGCTGGTCGAGGGGACGCGTCATCTGCGCGAGCACGGTCGCCATGCACCGGTCGAGAACGTGGTGGAGCGGGCGGTTGCGGGCATGCTCGCGGAGGCGCGGGTGACGGACGTCGCGAGCGCACGCTCGGCGCTCGCGACGGCGAAGCGAATTCGTGACGTTGCGGGCGAACGTGCGGACCTGGCTCGGGTTGAGGCGCGGGCGCACGTGCGTCTCGGACAGTTCGCCCAGGCGGTGGAGGCATATCGGTCGTGGCTGCGTCTGGCGCCCGCGGATCATCCGATGCGGCGGAAGATGCTGGCACAGATGCGCAACGCTGAGCGCGGAGAGCGCAGGCCCATCGTCGGGGAACGGATTCGCGACTGTGCGGAGTGTCCGGAGTTGGTCGTGGTGCCGTCGGGGACGTTCGAGATGGGCAGTCCGGTGGGCGAAGGCGGACGGGAAAAGGACGAGGGGCCGGTACATCGCGTGACGATTTCCGAACCCTTTGCGGTGGGGGTGTACGAGGTGACGTTCGCGCAATGGGAGGCCTGCCGACGCGGGGGCGGGTGTACGCACAATCCCCACGACGAGGGATGGGGACGTGGGACGCGGCCGGTGCTGAACGTCAGTTGGGTCGATGCGCAATCCTACGTGGACTGGCTGTCGAGTACGACCGGGAAGGAATTTCGGTTGCTGAGCGAATCGGAATGGGAGTACGTGGCAAGGGCGGGGACGGAGACACGGTACTGGTGGGGAGACGAGGAAGGCCGGGGCCGCACGAACTGCAACGGATGCCGGGAGCACCAGCCCGGCAACCGGACATCCCCGGTAGGATCGTTCTCGGCCAACGGGTTCGGCCTGCACGATGTGCACGGGAACGTTCAGGAGTGGGTGGAGGACTGCTGGCATCGAGGTTACGTGGGAGCCCCACGCGACGGGAGTGCCTGGACGACCGGAGGAAACTGCGCCTATCGGGTATTGCGGGGCGGATCCTGGTTCAACTGGCCGATGGGCCTGCGCTCGGCGAACCGGGTCAAGATTCCGCCGGGATACCGGGTCGCCAATTCCGGAATTCGAGTCGCCAGGGCACTGGATTGAATTGCGACGATAGTGCGATGACCGGAATTCGGCTCACACACTTCCCGGCGTTCCTCGCAGCTCTTGTGCTGGTCGCGACCTCACTTCCCGCCCCGGCCGCCGAGCGTGTGGCTCTGGTCATCGGCAACGCCTCCTACGCCCACGCCCCGGCGCTCGCCAATCCTCTCAATGACGCGGCGGATGTCGGCGCGGCAATGAAACGCCTCGGCTTTGCGGTCACGCGCCTCGAGAATGTGGGCGATGCGGCGATGCGCCGTGGTCTGAAGGAGTTCCAGCGCGCGGCCTCGGCCTCCGAGGTCGCCGTGGTGTTCTACGCCGGCCACGGTATCGAGGTGGACCGCCGCAACTTTCTCGTGCCGGTGGACGCACGCCTGGCGAGCGATCAGGACGTGGAGTTCGAAGCGGTGCCGCTCGAGCTGCTCTCGCGGGCGGTGGAGCGCGCCGCGAGTCTACGGCTGGTAATTCTCGATGCCTGCCGGGAGAACCCGTTTCTGACGACGATGCAGCGCGCCGGCGCGACCCGCTCGATTGGTCGCGGTCTCGCGCGCGTGGAGCCGTCGGGCGAGACGCTGGTGGCGTATGCGGCGAAGGAGGGCACGGTGGCGTCGGACGGTTCGGGTCGCAACAGTCCGTACAGCTCGGCGCTGCTTGCGTACCTGGAGGAACCGGGTCTCGAGGTGGGGCTCATGTTCCGCAAGGTGCGCGATACGGTGCTGGCCTCGACGGGGGGTCGGCAGGAGCCGTTCGTATACGGGTCGCTGTCGAGCCGCGGAGTGTATCTCATTCCCCCCGCCGACTCGGACCCGAGTGGAGCCCTCACCACTACCGGCGGCAGCACCCACGATGGTGAATCGGCGGCCGAGGTTCAGTTCTGGAAGTCGATTGAAGCCATGGAGAATCCGTCGGCCCGGGCAGCCGCCCTGCTGGCCTACAGGACACAGTATCCGAACGGCATTTACATCGCGCTGGCCGACATCCGCCTGAAGAGTTTGCAGGCATCGGATTCCGCGCCTGCGCAGACATCGTCGTCGAAAGGCTCGGACGAAGCCGCGCTGGGACTCACGCGCCACGACCGGCGCCGGATTCAACGGGCGCTGGCGATTCAGGGATTCGATCCCGGACCGATCGACGGTCTCTTCGGACGCGGCACGCGCGCAGCGATACGTGGTTGGCAGGCTGCCGGCAAGCTGTCGGTCACAGGTCACCTGGACGCCGATGGAGTGAAGTTGTTGCTGGCCGCGGGGGCGGGGTCGGACGGGTCCGCACAGGACGCCGCGGCCGGGGCGAGAACGTCGCCGGTGACCGACCCGGCGACGATATTTCTGGCCAGCGGAATCAGTCTTTCCGATTGGGTCCTGCTTGCCGAGGATCGGCTGGCATCGGGCGAGTACCGTTCCCTGCTGGTCGAAGGCGCCGGTCATACGCGCAAGTACGGTCCATCCGACGGTGTCGTCTCGGTAGTGAAGCGAGCGATCGAAGGATTGATCGACGGTCTTCGGGTGAATGATGAAGCGGATGCACGCTCCGCGCTCGACTTCGTGAAACGGATCAAGGACGTATCGGGGCCGCAGCAGGCGCTGCACCGCGTCGAGGCCAAGGCCTGGTCGAGGCTTGGTCGATTCGAGGACGCGATAAGGGCGTACCGGTCCTGGCTCCGCACCGCGCCGCCGGAGCATCCCGAACGCAAGGCGATGGTGATCGGGCTGCAGAAGGCGCAGAGAGGCGAAATCCCGTTGGCGCCGCGCGACAAGTTCAGGGATTGTGGGGAATGTCCACACATGGTGGTGGTGCCGGATGGCATGTACCGAATGGGCTCTCCGAGGGGGGAAGAGGGTCGTGACGACGGCGAAGGTCCGGTGCACGATGTGATCATCGGACGACCAATGGCGGTGGGGATGTACGAGGTGACGTTCGCCGAGTGGGATGCCTGTCGTCGCGAGCGTGGCTGCTCGCACGATCCGTCCGATCAGGGCTGGGGCCGTCAGACGCGTCCCGTCGTGAACGTGAGCTGGGAGGACGCGCAGGAGTACGTACGATGGCTGCGGGCGAAGACCGGGAAGGAGTATCGCCTGTTGAGCGAGTCGGAGTGGGAGTACGCTGCCCGGAGCGGCACCACGACTCGCTACCACTGGGGGGACGCCGTGCAGCGCAACGATGCGAACTGCGCGGGTTGCGGTAGTCGCTGGGACGGCGGCAGCACATCTCCGGCGGGATCGTTCTCGCCGAATGCGTTCGGTCTGTTCGACATGCACGGAAACGCATGGGAGTGGGTGGAGGACTGCTGGCACGCGGACTACGCGGGCGCACCGTCCGACGGAAGCCCCTGGCTCGCCGGCGGGGACTGCAGTCGTCGGGTGCTGCGGGGCGGTTCATTCTTTAGTGCGCCGCCACTTCTGCGTTCCGCGTATCGCAGCCAGGATCCGGTGGGTGCCCGGCTCAAGCTTGTCGGCTTCCGCGTAGCCAGGGCACTGGATTGAGCGATGTATCGTCGCTTCCTCGTCCATTGTTCGGTTCGAGGCGGCGGAAGGACTCGGAGGGACTGATGCGTACGGGCTCGGAAGGAAGTGCACGGATGGCTCCATGGGCACTGCTGGCGCTCGGTGTGGTGCTGGGGATCTGGGGCGGCGCGGCGCCGGCGTCCGAACGCGTGGCCCTGGTGGTGGGCAATGGCGGCTACGGCCGCATCTCGAAGCTCGACAACCCCGTGAACGACGCGACCCTGATGGCCCGAACCCTCGAAGGGCTCGGGTTCGACGTCTCCCTCGTCATCGATGCCGACCGGGAAGCGATGAACCGGGCGATCAAGGCGTTCGGGCGGCGGCTCGCCCGGGGCAGGGACGAGGCGGTGGGATTGTTCTACTACGCGGGTCACGGCGTGGAGGCTGGTGGAAGCAACTACCTGATTCCACTGAACGCGGAGATAGGCAGCGAGACCGAGCTCAAGAGCGACGCGGTACCGGCGGAGTGGATCCTTTCGTGGATGGAAGAGGCGGGGAACCGACTCAACATGGTGATTCTGGACGCGTGCCGGAACAACCCCTACGGGGACACCTTCCGAAGTGGCAGCCGCGGCCTGGGGCGGGTCGATGCGCCGTCGGGCTCGCTGATCGCCTACTCGGCGGCACCGGGCAAGGTGGCCACGGACGGGAAGGGGGCAAACTCGCCCTACACCGCGGCCCTGGCGCTCGCCATGACGGAACCGGGGTTGAAGCTGGAGGATATCTTCAAACGGGTCCGGGTGTCGGTCGAGCACGAAACGAATCGGCAGCAGACGCCATGGGAAAGCAGCTCGCTGACCGGTGATTTCTACTTCGTGCCTCTGCCTGCCGCGCACGCCGCAGGCGCTCAGGCGGGGACGAGTGTCGGCGTACAGGGGATGAGGCCGGGCCAGCCCGCGAGCGGGACTGCCGCGCCGGCGGACTACTCGGCGCAAAGCGGGTCCGCATCCGACCGTCTCACTGCGGAGCAGCTTGCGGCAAAGCGCCTGGCGGCCGAACTGGAGCTGCTGTTCTGGGATTCTGTCAAGGACAGCGTCGATGCGGCGGACGTTCAGGCCTATCTGGACCAGTACCCCGGCGGCACCTACGGGGTACTGGCCCGCAATCGGCTGAAGCGGCTGCAGAGGGCGACCGGGACGGCTTCACCCTCGAAAGCCACCGCTGCTGCCAATACCTCCGAGACACTGGCACAGGCATCGGTGGAACCGACGGTCTCCGCCGCGGTGCCGTCGAAGGAGCCTGCCGAAATCCCGCCTCCGCCGCCCACTGCGCAGGCAGTGGAGTCGTCGCTGGGCCTGGAGCGTTCGGAACGTCGCCTGATTCAGGCAGGGCTGGCGTCGCTGGGGTTCGACCCGGGGCCCACCGACGGGCTGTTCGGGCGCGTCACCCGCGGTGCGATCGGCAGGTGGCAGTCCTCGCGCAGCGAGGAGGAGACGGGACATCTGGATGCGGAGTCGGCCAAGTTTCTGCTGGCGACGGCCGAAGACGCGGCATTCGCACGGGCGAAGTCGTCGGGGACCGCAAAGGCGTACGGGGAGTACGTGGGCATGTTTCCAGCGGGTCGACATGTGGCCGAAGCGCGACGCCTGAGATCGGAGGCCGAGGAGGCCGAACGCGCGGCGAACGAACGCAAGCCGGGTCGTCGGATTCGGGACTGCGCCGACTGTCCGGACCTGGTGATCGTGCCGGCGGGCTCGTATCGAATGGGGTCGCCCCGCACCGACGAGGCGCGGTTCGAGGATGAGGGCCCCAGCCACAAGGTGACCATCCCCGAGCCACTGGCGGTCGGAGTGTATGAGGTGACTTTCGGCGAGTGGGAAGCGTGTCGCCGCGACGGAGGCTGTTCGCACTATCCCGACGACCGGAAGTGGGGACGCGTGAATCGTCCGGTGATCGACGTCAGTTGGGAGGACGCGAGAGAGTACGTGCGCTGGTTGTCGAGGAAGACGGGAGAGACGTACCGACTGTTGAGCGAGTCGGAGTGGGAGTACGTGGCGCGGGGCGGCACGACGACTCGATTCAACTGGGGAAACGAGCCTGAACGCGGTCGCGCGAATTGCGCCGGATGCGGCAGTCGATGGGATTCGAACCAGACGTCTCCGCTCGGTTCGTTCTCCCCGAACGCGTTCGGTCTGTACGACGTGCACGGCAACGTGTGGGAGTGGGTCGAGGATTGCTGGCACGGCGACTACGAGCGGGCGCCGTCGGACGGCAGCGCGTGGATGGCGTCCGGGGACTGCAGCCGCCGGGTATTTCGAGGTGGCTCGATGATCAGTCCGGTGCAACTCGTGCGTTCCGCAACTCGCGGAAGGAATCTCTCCAGTATCCGGACGCAGAATATCGGTTTCCGGGTCGTGAGGACACTGCAATGAGGCGTATCCCGTACTCGAGTTGACCGCCGGCCAAAATGGATCGGCGCCGGCACGGGTCCGACAACGAAACGACTTTGAGGGAGGAGCAGGAGCGGTGAAGGAAGGCCGGGCGATCGAAAATCTTCCACTCTGCGCTATCCGATGCTTGGCCGCGACCGCCCTGCTGGTCATGTCGGCCGGCCCGGTGTCGGCGTCACAGCGGGTCGCGCTGGTGATCGGCAATGCCTCCTACGCGCATGCTCCGGCGCTCGCGAATCCCCTCAATGATGCGGCAGACATCGGTGCCGCGCTCGGTCGCCTGGGGTTCTCGGTGACACGGATCGAGAATGCGGGACAGCTCGAACTTCGGCGCGGTCTCCAGGAGTTCGCGCTTGCCGCGTCGGCCTCCGAGGTCGCGGTGGTGTTCTACGCCGGACACGGCATCGAGGTGGACCAGCGCAACTTCCTGGTGCCGGTGGACGCACGTCTCGCGAGCGACCAGGACGTGGAGTTCGAGGCGGTGCCGCTGGATCTGGTCTCGCGGGCGGTGGAACGCGCTTCGGGGCTGCGGCTGGTGATTCTCGATGCGTGCCGGGAGAACCCGTTCGCGGTGAACATGCAACGCGCCGGGGCGACACGTTCGATCGGGCGTGGGCTTGCACGAGTGGAGCCGTCGGGAGAGACCCTGGTGGCGTATGCGGCGAAGGAGGGGACAGTAGCCTCGGACGGTTCGGGCCGAAACAGTCCGTACAGCGAAGCGCTGCTCGCGCACCTGGAGGAGCCGGGACTCGAAGTAGGGCTGATGTTCCGCAAGGTGCGCGACGCAGTATTGGCTTCGACGGGGGGCCGGCAGCAACCGTTCGTGTACGGATCGTTGTCGAGTCGGGGGGTTTACCTGGCGGCGGCTCCGGCCTCCGTGGTGCCCGCCCCCGGTTCATCGGATGTCGGCGATGAGGCCGCATCCGAGCGGGTGGCGGCGGAGCGGCTCGCGGCGGAGCGGCTGGCGGTCGAGCGCGAGCTGCTGTTCTGGGAGTCGATCAAGGACAGCGACGAGCCGGCGGACTTTCGTGCTTATCTGGGACTGTATCCGGATGGCGAGTACGAAGCGCTGGCCCGCAACCGGCTGAGTCGGCTGGAGGCATCGGAGGGGCCACAGGCTGGTGGGGCATCGGACGTCGCGGTGGCGCCCGGGACGGAATTGCGGGAAACCTCGGTGCCGTCCGTGTCCGCCGAGATTTCACCGGAGACGGTTGAATCGTCGCTTGGCCTGAATCGTTCGGAACGGCGTCGAATCCAGCGAGGCCTGACGGCATTGGGATTCAATCCGGGGCCGGCGGACGGCTTGTTCGGCAACCGCACCCGGTTGGCGGTCCGATCGTACCAGGAGGAGTACGGGATCGCGGAGACAGGATATCTCGACGCGGAGTCCGCGAAGAGGCTGCTTGCGGCGACGGCACCGTCCGATACTGCGGCGTCGACGGCCGGCGAGGGATCGATGTTGCTGCAGCCCTCGGGCGGAGATGCCGACAGAACGAGCCCGTCTCGGGTTTCCGACCCGACCAGAATCTTTCTCTCCAGCGGGTTGAGCCTCTCGGATTGGGTGCTTCTGGCGCAGGACCGACTGGAATCGGGAGACTACCGTTCACTTCTGGTGGAGGGGGCCGGTCATCTGCGCAAGTACGGGAGGATCGATGCCGTCGAATCGGTGGTCGAGAGTGCGGTCGACGGGCTGATCAAGGACATCCAGGCAAGGGATGAGGCCAGTGCCCGGTCCGCTCTGGAATCGGTCAGACGAATCGCGGACGTGGCGGGTAAACGAGTGGCGCTGCACCGCATCGAGGCGAAGGCGCACTCGAGATTGGGTCAGTTCGAACAGGCCGCGGCCGCATATCGGTCCTGGCTTCGCGCAGCACCCGGGGACCATCCGGAGCGCAAGAAGATGGCGACGGCATTGCAAATGGTGCTGCGAGGCGAAAAACCGATCGAAGCTGCGGATTCGTTCCGGGACTGCGCCGAGTGTCCACTGATGGTCGTATTGCCGTCGGGCACATTTCGGATGGGGTCGATGCCCGACGAAGTGGAACGCTTTGGCGATGAAGGCCCGGTGCATGACGTCACGATTTCCGAGTCGATTGCGGTGGGAGTACACGAGATCACGTTCTCCGAATGGGATGCGTGTCACCGCGAGGGGGGGTGTCCCACACGCCCGAAGGACAACGGCTGGGGTCGCGAGAATCGTCCGGTCGTCAACGTGAGCTGGACGGATTCCCAGGACTACGTGCGTTGGCTGTCGAACAAGACCGGGGAACGATACCGGCTGCTGAGCGAGTCGGAGTGGGAGTACGCGGCGAGGGGGGGTACCGCGACTCGCTACCACTGGGGCGACGACCCAGGGCCGAATCGGGCGAATTGCAAGCGTTGCGGAAATCGTTCGGACGCTTCGAAAACCTTGCCGGTGGGTTCGTTTCCGCCGAATCCGTTCGGATTGTTCGACGTGCACGGCAACGTATGGGAGTGGGTGGAGGACTGCTGGCACGCGAACTACAAGAATTCGCCTTCGGATGGCAGTGCATGGGTCGTGCAGTCGAGTTGCAAACACCGCATGCTGCGGGGCGGGTCGTGGAGAGTCGGTCCGCGCAGCGTGCGTTCGGCGGTGCGCAGTTCATTCGCGGTCCGCATTCGCAGCGACCAAATCGGCTTCCGGGTCGCCAGGACGTACTAGCCGCAATATTGCACCAATTCACGGCTGCGGACGCGGGTCTGACTGGATTCGCTGCGTTGAACGCGGCCAGGGTGCTCGATTGTACTGTCAAGTACGTCTGCGCGCCCTGACTCGCGTTCGCCTTGCGAATCCAGCCATCTCCACGCCCTCGCTTCGAGAATCGGTGAAATTTTGCGGCGAGCCTCCAACGTGGCCGTGATCAGCCTGACCACCTCCGCGCATTTCCGAACATCCGCAACCAGGGCCCGTGCTCGCCCCAGCGCGCGGGATGCCACGAGTGCTGCACGGCGCGGAACGTGCGCTCGGGGTGCGGCATCATGATCGTCACCCGCCCGTCCGGGGTGGTGACGCCGGCCACCCCGTCCTGCGAGCCGTTCGGGTTGGCGGGATAGCGTTCGGCGGGACTGCCGTTGGATGCGACGTACTGCAGGCTGACGAGTCGAGAGCGAAACGCGCGCTCGGATGCATCGGCGTCGAAGACCGCCCGACCCTCTCCGTGCGACACCACGGTGGGGAGCTCGGAGCCTTCCATTCCCTCGAGGAACAGCGACGGCGACCGCACGATGCGGGTCATCACCAGCCGAGCCTCGAACTGTTCCGAGCGGTTGCGCAGGAATCGGGGCCAGGCGGCCGTACCCGGAATCAGATCGCGCAGCCGTTCGAGCATCTGGCACCCGTTGCACACGCCGAGCGCAAAGGTGTCGTCGCGCCCGAAGAATCCCTCGAACTCGTCCCGGCAACGCGGGTTGAACCGAATCGAGTGGGCCCATCCCCCGCCGGCTCCGAGCACGTCGCCGAACGAGAAGCCGCCGCAGGCGGCCAGTCCGATGAACTCGGCGAGCGAGACGCGGCCGTGCGCCAGATCGCTCATGTGCACGTCGAAGGCGTCGAAGCCGGCGGCGTCGAACGAGGCCGCCATCTCGATGTGTCCGTTCACGCCCTGTTCGCGGAGAATCGCGACCCGGGGGCGCGCGTGCGCGATGAAGGGCGCGGCCGGAGCGGAATCGGGATCGGTGTCATTGCCGGTACCGGTGACAGCGTTCCTGCCGGCATCGGAGTCCATGCCGGTGCCGGACTCGGCATCCATGCGGATGGTCCGGGCGCCATCGGCGACGTTGTCCATGTCGTCGAATGTGACCTTTGACCACAGCCCCCGTTCGCTCGCGTCGGCGATGCGTGCGTACTCTTCGTCCGCGCAGGCGGGGTCGTCGCGCAGGTGCTGCATGTGGTACGAGGTCTCCGACCACACCCGATGCAGCGCGGTGCGGGATGCTTCGTGAAGGACACGGCTGCCGGCCCGAATTCGAATGCGATCTCCCGGCTCGACCGCTCCGATACGGTGGACGCAGGATCGGAGAACGGGTTCGGAGTCGAAGACCGCGCGAACCGTGCCGAGATCGGCGTCACGCACCTGGAGCACCGCGCCGGGCTCCTCGCAGAACAGCGCCGTGATCGGGTCCGGACCGAGCGCGTCGAGATCGATGTCCAGCCCGGTACGGCCCGCGAAGACCATCTCCAGCACGCATGCGGCGAGACCGCCGTCGGAGCGGTCGTGGTACGCCGCGACCAGCCCATCGCAACGCAGGCGAGACAGAACGCGGAACAGCGCAGGCAGCGCCTCGGGCCGGTCGAGGTCGGGTGGAGTGGTGCCGAGACGTCCGTGGGACAGCGCGAGCGCGGAGCCGCCGAGGCGGTTCGCGCCGCAACCCAGATCGATCAGAAGCAGCGATGACGCTCCGAGGTCGGTGCGCAGCATCGGCACCAGGCTCCGCCGGGCGTCTCCGACCGGTGCGAACGCCGTGATGACCGGCGAGACCGGCGAGACGACCTTGTGGGCGCCTGCATCGTCGCGCCAGGTGGTGCTCATGGACAACGAGTCCTTGCCGACCGGAATCGAGATGCCGAGCGCGGGACAGAGCTCCATCGCCACCGCCCGCACCGCATCGAACAGTCTTGCGTCCTCGCCCGGTTCACCGCAGGCGGCCATCCAGTTCGCCGACAGCACCACCCGGTCGATGCTCGCCACGTCCGCCGCCGCGATGTTCGTGAGCGCTTCCGCCACCGCCATCCTGGCCGCGGCACGCGCATCGAGCACGGCGAGCGGCGTGCGTTCACCCATCGCGACCGCCTCGCCGGTGTACCCGCGGAAATCGCTCAGGGTGACGGCGCAGTCCGCCACCGGCACCTGCCACGGTCCCACCATCTGATCGCGGGCGACCAGTCCGCCGACGGTGCGGTCGCCGATCGTGACCAGGAACGACTTGTCCCCCACCGCGGGCATGCGCAGCACGCGCTCCAGGGCCGGTCCAATCTCGATTCCACCGATTTCGAACCCATCGCCGACGGGCGGCACCCGGACGGCGTCGCGGTGCATGCGGGGAAGGTCGCCGAGCAGGGTCGGCATCGGCATGGCGACCGGCATCGAATCGAACTCGGCGTCTTGCACCACCAGCATCCGGTCCCGCGTCGCCACGCCGACCTCCGCCCATGGACAGCGTTCGCGTTCGCACAGCGCCGCGAAGTCGGCAAGTCGGTCCGCATCGATTGCGAGGACGTAGCGCTCCTGGGACTCGTTGCACCAGATCTCGAGTGGCGACATTCCGGGGTCGTCGCAGGGAACGGCGCGCAGCTCGAACCGCCCGCCCCGCTTCGCGCCGTCGACCAGCTCGGGAAGGGCGTTGGACAGCCCTCCGGCGCCGACATCGTGGATGGAAAGGATCGGATTGTCGGCACCGAGCTGCCAGCATCGGTCGATCACCTCCTGACAGCGGCGCTGCATCTCCGGGTTCTCGCGCTGCACGGAGGCAAAGTCGAGCGACTCCTCGCCGCTCCCCGACGCAATCGACGATGCCGCGCCCCCGCCGAGGCCGATGAGCATCGCGGGTCCACCGAGCACGACGAGGCGGGCACCGGGAGCGAGCGTGGACTTGTGAACCTGATCGGTGCGGATGTTGCCGACCCCACCGGCGACCATGATGGGCTTGTGGTAGCCGAATGTTCGCGTTCGCCTCCCATCGCCCGCGGCCCCGTCGTGGCGCGGATCGTCGCCGGCATCCACCCCGCCCGCCTCCGGGTCGGACCCGTCGGTGGCGCCCCTGGTCGCAGCGTCGAACTCGAAGGTGCGGAAGTATCCCCCGAGCGCGGGTCGCCCGAACTCGTTGTTGAACGCCGCCGCACCAATCGGCCCGTCGAGCATGATCTCCAGCGCGGAAGCCATGTGCGAAGGACGTCCTCGGTCGTTTTCCCATGGCTGGATGAAACCCGGGATCAGCAGGTCCGAGACGGAAAATCCGGTGACGCCCGCCTTGCTCCGGGCCCCGCGTCCCGTCGCCGCCTCGTCCCGGATTTCTCCGCCGGAGCCGGTCGCGGCACCCGGGAACGGCGAGATCGCGGTCGGATGGTTGTGGGTCTCCACCTTCATCAGGATCTCGACTCGTCCGGGCACCGCCGAGTAGCGTCCCGTGACCGGATGCGGAACGAACCAGCTCGCCGCATGCCCTGCAACGACCGCTGAATTGTCCCGGTACGCGGACAGCACCTCCCCCGGGTGGCACGCCTGCGTGTGACGGATCATCTCGAACAGCGACCGCTCGCATTCGACGCCGTCGATGGTCCAGGAGGCATTGAATATCTTGTGGCGGCAATGCTCGGAGTTCACTTGCGCGAACATCATCAGCTCCGCGTCGGTGGGGTCGCGGCCGAGCTCGCGGAAGCGTGTACGCAGATAGTCGATCTCCCCCGGGCCCAGAGCGAGTCCGAGCGTGGCGTTCGCCTCCTCCAGGGCGCCGTGCGCGTCCGCTCCGAGACGGATGGTCGAGTGAGGTGGAGGGGTGCCGTCGAGGAATATCTCCGTCATCGCGGCGCCGGGAATTTCCTCGCCGGCGAAGAATTCACAGGCCGGCGACGCGCGCTGCGTCATGCGATCGTGGAGCAGACCCGATGCGGCGAGGGCGCGGGCCACGCCGGACCCCTCGCCGCCGTTCACCGCCGGCGTCCACTCGATACCCCGTTCGATCCTCGAAACGTCGGTGAGGCCGCACCGGCGGGCGATGTCGGTGGCCTTGCTCGACCACGGTGAAATCGTGCCCGCGCGCGGGGTCACGACGACGTTGGTGCTCGATTCCGCCCCGGAAGCGTCCCACCGAGCCGATGAAGCGTCGAGGAGGCATTCGAGCCGTTGGACGACCCGCTCCGAGGCATCGTTGCTGCGCACGAAGTAGATCCAGCGGCCGTGGATGTCGTGAACCGCAGGTGTTTCCACACGTACCTGTTCGACGAGGCGCGCGCGCCGAAATGCCGAAAAGGCACGCCTTCCACGAAACAGCAGGATGGCGGAGACGGGAGAAGCCGGGGCATCCATTTGGCGGCCGCGATGATACTCGAATCGCGACGCATGGATGGCATGGCGGTTCGGGCGTGCCGCCGAGAGTCCCGAATCGGCGTGATAGCATCCGGGTAACGACAGGGAGAACGAGCGATGACCGACGACAAGATCGTAAGGGACACGGCGCGCAATCCCGAACGCGAAGCACTGGGTGCAAGCCGCGGGGGCATTCGGGCCGCAGCGAAGAGGGCAGCCCGGAAGGTTGCGAGAAAGGCGAGCCAGAAAAAAGTCGTGAAGAAGGCGGCTGCGACTGCCGGCAAGACGGCGAAAAAGACGGTCAGGTCCGCTGCCACCAAGGTCTCCGCGCCCGCGTCCAGGACCGCTTCCACCAGGAGCTCGGCAACGAGGACCAAGGCCCAGACGGCGAAGTCCGCCAAGGCGGCAACGACGGCGTCCGGAACCGCTCGCGCTGCCGCCGCTGCCGACTCGGCGGCTGGTTCCGGAGGTGTCGGGAGCGTCCCGGCTGCCGTGCCTCATGATTCCGGGCCGGCGGTCGAAACTCCACGGCCGCCCGGTCCCATGCACCCCGGGGCGGCCATGGAGTCCGTGCAGGAGCACGTCGGAGGTCTCGGAAGTATCCTGGCGCTGTGGGGGCCGTTGATCATCGTCGCGTTTCTCGTGCTCGTATTCCGAGGGGGAGATGAGCGTGAAAGCGCGGTGGCCACCGGTCCCGACGTCGCGAGCGAGGTCGAGATCGGTGCGCTGGACGCGCCGCCGGCAGGTGCCGCGGTCGAGGCAACGTTCGACTCTGCCGGCGGGTCCTTGCGCGACGCACCGATGTCCGCCGGTCCACCGGGAGCCGGACGTGGGCCGTCCGGGCCATACGACGGCGGATTCACGATGCGGACATCGATGGCGACGGCGGCCTTCCCGGGCCGCGGGAGCGGGCCCGGCATGCCGTCGGTGGCGACGGACCGACGGTATCCCGTGCCGGCCGGGCCCTATCGTGACCCACGATTCCGCGGCCTCCCCACCGGCGAGAGCTGGTCCGCGGGCGGAGCTGGCGAGTGGATGTGGTCCGCTGAAGGCCGCGCAAGCCCGGTGCGGGAAGACGGCGGGGAAGCACCGGTGCAATGGGTGCGGTGCGCGCCGCCGTACTACTGGTGCCCCGCGCCGAGCAGCCCGACCTGGTAGGAAACCGGCGTTCCGCCGGGACTGCGGCGGACCGCCGAGGCGCGCCTACAAGGAGTCGAGAGCGAGCTTTTCGGCCGCCCCCACGTAGGTCGCCGGAGTCAGGGAGAGCAGGGCGTCCTTGTCCTCGCGGGGTATTGGCAGCGATTCGACGAAACGCCCCAACATGGCCCGGTCCACCGTGCGGCCGCGGGTCAATTCCTTGAGGCGCTCGTAGGAATTCTCGATTCCATTGCGCCGCATCACGGTCTGAATCGGTTCGGCGAGAAGCTCCCAGGCATCGGCCAGGTCACGTGCGATTGCCCCTTCGTCGAGTGCGAGCTTGCCGAGTCCCTTCAGGCAGGATTCGTACGCGACGAGCGAATGGGCGAGGCCGACACCCAGATTGCGTTGTACCGTCGAATCGCTCAGATCGCGCTGCAGGCGCGATACCGGCAGTTTCGCCGACAGATGATCGAGCATCGCGTTCGCGACCCCGACGTTGCCTTCCGCATTCTCGAAGTCGATGGGATTGACCTTGTGCGGCATCGTCGACGAACCCGTCTCCCCGGCCACGGGGCGCTGCCGGAAGTACCCGAGCGAGACGTAGGCCCACATGTCGCGGCACAGGTCCAGCACCACGCGGTTGAACCGTGCGAGGGCATGGAAGAGTTCCGCCGTCGAGTCGTGAGGCTCGATCTGGGTGGTGTGCGAGTTCCAGGAAAGTCCGAGTCGCTCCACGAACTCCCTCGAGACTCGATGCCAGTCGACATCGGGACAGGCGGCGAGGTGAGCGTTGTAGTTTCCGACCGCACCATTGAACTTGCCCATGACGGACACGCCCGCGAATGCTTCGAGCTGGCGCTCGAGCCGGGCCGCGAAGACCGACATCTCCTTGCCGACGGTGGTCGGAGTGGCAGGCTGGCCGTGCGTGCGCGACAGCATTGCCACCGAGGCATGTTCACGAGCGAGGCGCCGCACCGCCCTGGTCAGGTTTCGCATCGAGGGCAGAAGTACCTGGGCCCGTGCATCGGACAGCATCATCGCGTATGCGAGGTTGTTGATGTCCTCGGAGGTGCAGGCGAAGTGGACGAACTCGCTTGCGTCGGACAGCTCCGGCGCACCCGCGATTCGTTCCCGGATGAAGTACTCGACGGCCTTGACGTCATGGTTCGTCTCACGCTCGATGGCCTTCACACGCCGAGCGTCGTCGAGCGAGAAGCCGTGCACGATCCCGTCGAGAACGTCTCCGGCCGCTTCGCTCAACGGCGGCAGCGACTCGACCTCGGGGTGCGCCGCAAGTGTCTGCAGCCACCGCACCTCGACCGCGACCCGATAGCGCACGAGCCCGTACTCGCTCGCGATTCCTCGCAGCGTGGCGGTCCTGGATCCGTATCGCCCGTCGACGGGGGAGATCGCGGTCAGCGAGGACAGCTCCATCGTGGGATCGACATCAGCCGTGATGGGCGTGCCTGGCGTCGTAGGCGGCCTGCTGCTCGGGCGTCGCCTCGCGCTGGTGCCTGGACTTCCACTCGGCGTACGGCATCGCGTAGATGATTTCGCGTGCATCCTCGTAGCTCATCTCCACCCCCTGGCCCTCGGCGGCAGCGCGGTACCACTTGGACAGGCAGTTGCGGCAGAACCCGGCGAGGTTCATCAGGTCGATGTTCTGAACTTCGGTGTGCGTGCGCAAGTGATCGACCAGGCGACGGAACGCGGCGGCTTCGACTTCGATTCGTGTCTGCTCGTTCATCGATGGCTCCTCAGTCATCCATGTTGTAGTGAGTCATGTTTAATAATATCAGATGATTAGGTAAATATTTTCATGTAAATCATGATATTGGTTCGACGTCAGATCCCGGCACTTCGGCCGAATCCGGATGTTCCGGGTCCGATCGGAATTGCGGCACGGTTCAGGCCGCAAGCTGTCGGACCACGTAGTGCAGGATGCCGCCGTTCTCGTAGTACTCCCACTCCTTCGGCGTGTCGATGCGCACATGGGCATCGAACCGCGTCCGGCTTCCGTCCGGCGCCGTCGCGGTCACGGCCACGGTCCTGGCTCCCTTCGCCAGTCCGTCGATGTCGAAGACGTGCTTCGGTGTGAGTCCGAGCGATGCGGCGTCCTGGCCGTTCTCGAACACCAGCGGCAGCACCCCCATGCCGACCAGGTTGGATCGATGGATCCGCTCGAAGCTTCGGGCGATGACCGCCGCCACGCCGAGCAGCAGGGTGCCCTTCGCGGCCCAGTCGCGCGAGGAGCCGGTGCCGTACTCCGAGCCGCCGATCACCACGAGCGGCACCCCCTCGTCCCGGTAGCGCATCGCGGCGTCGTAGATGGCCATGCGTTCGCCGGAGGGCTGGTGGACCGTCCAGCCGCCCTCGGTGCCGGGCGCGGCCAGGTTCCGCAGCCGGATGTTGGCGAACGTCCCGCGCATCATGATCTCGTGATTGCCGCGCCGCGAGCCGTAGGAGTTGAACTGCCGGGGAGGGATCTGGTGCCCCTGCAGGAAGCTGCCGGCGGGGCTGTCGGGCTTGATCGCGCCGGCCGGCGAGATGTGGTCGGTGGTGATGCTGTCGCCGAGCAGGGCGAGCATGCGCGCGCCCCGAATGGCGGGGATGCCCCGCGGGGTCATCGACATGTCGTCGAAGTAGGGCGGATTCCGGACGTAGGTGGAGGTGGCGTCCCACTCGAACCGGTCCGCGGCGGGGACCTCGATCCCCTGCCATCGCGCGTCGCCCTCGAACACGCCGTCGTAGCTCTTGCGGAACATTTCCGAGGAGATCGACGACGCGATGGTCGCCTGTATCTCGTGACCCGACGGCCAGATGTCGCGCAGGTACACCGCGGCGCCGTCCGCGTCCTCTCCGAGCGGCTCCTCGCTGAAGTCGAAATCGCTGCGGCCCGAAAGGGCGTAGGCAACGACCAGCGGAGGCGACGCCAGGAAGTTCATCTTGACCTCGGCGTGCACGCGTCCTTCGAAGTTCCGGTTGCCGGAGAGCGCGGCGCTGACGATGAGATCGTTGTCGCGAATGGCGGCGCTCACTTCCTCGGGCAGGGGACCGGAGTTGCCGATACAGGTCGTGCACCCGAATCCGACGATGTGAAAGCCCAGCCCTTCGAGGTCTTCGAGCAGGCCCGCCTTCTCGAGATAGTCCTTCACCACCATGGACCCGGGGGCGAAGCTCGTCTTGACCCAGGGCTTCACCGCGAGTCCGCGCACGCGGGCGTTGCGCGCGAGCAGTCCGGCCCCGACCAGGACCGCCGGATTCGACGTGTTGGTGCACGAGGTGATCGCCGCGATCACCACCGCGCCGTCCCGAAGCTCGTATTCATCGGGGGTGTATTGCGCGTGAGTGATTCGAGTCCCTTCATGTCGGGACACTGCGAGGGGGGTCGGTTTCTGCACGGTTACGCCATGGTTTTCGGCCGCGCCACGCTCCGCCTGCATCGCCTGGAGATGGCCGGTGACCACCGACTTCGCCTCGCGCAGCGCGATCCGGTCCTGGGGACGCTTCGGTCCGGAGATGCTGGGCTCGACCGTGCCCATGTCCAGGAGGAGGGTGTCGGAGTAGTCGGCCGCGCGATCCCCGGGCGTGCGGTACAGGCCCTGGGCGCGTGCGTACGCTTCCACCAGCGCGATCTGCGACTCGTCGCGTCCGGAGAGACGCAGATACGCGATGCTCTCCGCGTCGATGGGGAAGATGCCGCAGGTTGCGCCGTACTCCGGCGCCATGTTCGCGATGGTGGTGCGGTCGGCGAGCGGCAGGTGGTCGAGCCCGTCGCCGAAGAACTCGACGAACTTGCCGACCACGCCCTTCGTGCGGAGCATCTCGACCACAGTGAGCACGAGGTCGGTGGCGGTGGCGCCCTCGGGGAGCTTCCCGGTGAGCTCGAAGCCGACGACCTGGGGAATCAGCATCGAAATCGGTTGGCCGAGCATCGCGGCCTCCGCCTCGATGCCGCCGACGCCCCAGCCGAGCACCCCGAGGCCGTTGACCATGGTGGTGTGCGAGTCGGTGCCGACCACGGTGTCGGGGTACGCGCGGGTCGCGCCGGCGTGCTCGCGCGCGAAGACGACGCGGGCGAGGTACTCCAGGTTGATCTGGTGGACGATGCCGGTGCCGGGCGGCACTACCTTGAAGTCGCGGAACGCCTGCTGGCCCCAGCGCAGGAAGGCGTAGCGCTCCCGGTTGCGTTCGAATTCGATCTCGGTGTTGCGCGCGAGTGCGTCGCGGGTCCCGAATCGGTCGACCTGCACGGAGTGGTCGATCACGAGCTCGACCGGGGAGAGGGGGTTGATCTTCGCGGGGTCGCCGCCGAGGGTACGCATGGCGTCCCGCATCGCGGCGAGATCGACCACCGCCGGGACGCCCGTGAAGTCCTGGAGCAGCACCCGGGACGGGGTGAACGCGATCTCGGTCGAGGGCTCGGCCGCGGCGTCCCACCCGGCCAGCGCCTCGATATCGCCCGCGGTGACGTCGCCCCCGTCTTCGTGGCGGAGGAGGTTCTCGAGGAGAATCTTCAGCGACCAGGGCAGGCGGTCGAGATCGTGACGGTCCGCCAGTCGGTCGAGCCTGAAAATCTCGTATTTCACGCCGCCGACATCAAGCGTCGATCGTGCGCTGAATGAATCGGTCATGCCCGGAATCCTCCCCGCGAAGGCGGTGCGATGCTGTGATGCAGCATTATCTTCGAATGCCCCCGGCGATGGTAGGCGCGCCCGCCCCCACTCGTGGTCGCGCCGCCCCGCGCCGCCCGATTCGGGAAGTGTCGACTTGACGTGGCTCTCCGGCCATGGCCCCCGAAGCGCCGGTGGTGCCGGCGGCTGCTTCCGGGGAGCGGGCCCGACGCACAGCCCGTGAACCCGCGACCAGGCGCGGCCGGGTCGCCGCGGTACAGTCCGACGCAGCCGGTCCGGTGAGCGACTCGCCCGACGTGACGCGGCGCGACGCTTGTGCTCATCGACCTGCGGTCGCGAACCCGGCTGCCGTCCGTGCGGCGAACATGCGGTGAAGTGACCGGACGCGGCCGTCCGACATACAATCGCCGCACGCCGTCTCGCCGGCACGACGTCCGTGCCGCTTTCAGGCACGGCCTCGCGGCGAGTGCGAGCGACTGTGCTCGACGGCAAGCACTCATTCAAACCAGGGGAGGCAGGAGAACATGAGACTTCACAGGTTCGTGCCGGCGGCGATCGCTTCCGCCGCCTTGATCGCGGCCGGCGCGGCGAATGCCGGCGAGACCACCGGCCTGACCGACACCGCCATCAAGGTCGGCGTCATGGGGCCGTTCACGGGCAACGCGTCGAGCTACAGCAAGACCCAGATCGGGCTGATGGCCTACTTCCAGCACATCAACGATCAGGGCGGAATCCACGGGCGCAAGTTCGAGATGATTGTGGAGGACACCGCGTGCGCTCCGGCCAAGGGCATGGCCGCGGCCAAGAAGCTGCTCCACCAGGACGAGGTGTTCTACCTGCACGGCAACTCCTGCAGCGCCGTCGCGATGGCCGTCAAGCCGACGGTGGAGCCGACGGGAACCCCCTGGATCATCGCGCACGCGGTCAATCCCAACATCTCCATGCCGGTGACCGAGAATCGGAACATCTTCCACGGCGTCCCGGCCGGCCCGGCCTACGGCTCCACCATGGGCGAGTTCGTCATGAGCAAGCCCGGGGCGCAGCGCATCGCGATGGTCACCCACACCAACGACTGGGCGAAGTCGTACTGCGACCCCGCCATCGAGGTGATCAAGGGCGCCGGCGGCGAAATCGTCGAGGAGCTCGCGCTCGAGCGCGGCCAGACCGACGCCACCGCCCAGGTGCTGAAGCTGAAGCAGGCCAATCCCGACTTCATCCTCGGCTGCCTCTACGAAGCGGAGACGGTGATCTTCCTGCGCGACGCCAAGAAGTACGGCGTCAGGATCCCGGTGATGGGCACCGCGGGGACGGACCTAGAGAACACCCTGGAACGGCTGGGGGATCCGGACGCGGTCAAGGACTACTACGTGCTGCACGCGTTCGTGGACAAGGTCGACGGACCGAAGATGCAGAAGTGGAACGACATCATCCTGAAGTACAACCCCGACGAGACCATCACCGGGTTCAGCGCGGTCTCGATGGCGAGCGGCGTCGCCGCGGTGAAGGCGCTCGAAGCGGTGGGCCCCGATCTCACGCGCTCGAAGTTCATCGCCGAGCTCGAGAAGATCAACGGCCTGGAGACGGGGATCCTCGCCTGCGACATCACATGGACGCCGACCGACCGCCACGGCTGCAAGAAGTCCGCGGTCGCCGGCTTCATCGACGGCAAGCCGACGGTGCTGTCGGCGTGGGGCAAGCCCTGGTGAGGTGACGGGTATCTGAAGCCCTGCGGGCCGTTCCGCCCCCGGCAGCACTTCAGGGTGTGGAGCGGCCCGGCTCATTTGCGTAGCGGACGATCGTTCACGTGACGTTCTTCCTTCAACTCACCCTCAGCGGCCTCATGCAGGGCGCGATCTACGCCCTGATCGCGCTCTCCCTGACGGTGGTGTACCGGGCCACGACCATCGTCAACTTCGGGCACGGCGATTTCGTGATGGCCGGCGCGTTCGTGGTCTACGTGCTGGTGATCTATCTCGGGATGCCCTACGTGCCGGCCTCGGTGCTGGCGGTCGGGATCCTGTTCCTGCTCGGGGTGGCGATCAGCCGCGGGTTCATCGACCCGATCAAGGCGGGCCCCCACATCGGCTTCGCGATGATGAGCATCTCGCTCGGCTACGTGCTCCGGGGTGGCGCGCGGGCGCTGTGGGGGCGCGAGGTCTTCCCGATGCCGCGCGTGTTCGACATCGAGCCCATCTTCCTCGGTGACCTGGTGGTCACCGGTGACGTCCTGTTCATCTCCGCCATCGTGGCGTTGCTGCTGGCGGCGTTCTTCCTGGTGTTCTACCGAACGACGGTCGGCACCGTCATCCAGGCCGTCTATCAGTCCGAGCGCGGGGCGACGCTCATCGGGGTCAACGTCGACGCGTTCCACCAGACGATGTGGGGCGTGGGCCTCGCCATGGGGGCGATGGGCGGCATCCTGATTGCGCCCATCTCGCTCCTGCACCCGGATCTGGGCGCGACGTTCCTGATCCGCGGGTTCGCGGCCATGACGCTCGGGGGCTTCGGCTCGCTGGGAGGAGCGGTGGTCGGCGGCCTCCTGCTGGGGGTCGCGGAGCAGAACCTCGGCTTCTACGTCAATTCGGCGCTGATCGACATCACCGCGTACCTCGTCATCGTCGCGGTGCTGGTCATCCGTCCCGCCGGGCTGTTCGGCCGGACCGTGACCGTGCGCGTGTGACCCGTCGAGCATGAGCCAGAACGCGTCCGGTTCCGCAATGACGATGTCGCAGTGGCGGCGCGTCTACTACGTCGTGCCGGTCCTCGCCCTGGTCATCCCGTTCCTGGCCAACGAGTACCTGCTGTGGGTGGTCAACGCGATGCTGGTCTACAGCCTGGTGACGGTCGGCTTCAACATCGTCATCGGCAACCTCGGCCAGCTCGCCTTCGCCAACACCGCGTTCTTCGGGATCGGCGCGTACACGACCGCGATCCTCATGCACTACCTCGGGTTCCCGTACCTGCTCGCGATCGTCGCCTCCGCGATCGTGGGAGGCGTCGCCGGCTTCCTCGCGAGCGTCGCCGCGCTGCGCGGAATCCGGCTCTACTACCTCGCGATCATCACCCTCGCGTTCGGTGAGCTCATGCGCTGGGTGTACCTGCACGGAGACGCCGTGACCATGGGCTCGGACGGCCTGCTGCTGCCGCCGGCGAGCTTCCTGGGCATTGCGCTCGATTCGGAAACCCCCAAGTTCTACGTGTTCCTGCTGCTGACGGTCCTGGTCATCAAGGCCACCTCCAACCTGATGCGCTCCAGGATCGGACGGGCCATCGTCGCCATTCGCGACAACGAGGCATCGACCGCGTCGCTCGGGATTCACACTGCGCGCTACGTGGTGCTGGCCTTCGTGTGGAGCGGCGCGGTGGTGGGGATCGCCGGCGCCATGTTCGCGGTGCTGACCCAGCGCGTACTGCCGGAGGCGTTCGGACTGACCGAGGTCATCATCCACTTCGGCATGGTGCTCGTCGGCGGCACCGGCAGCATCGTCGGAAGCGTGCTCGGGGCCATCACCCTGACCGCGCTGCCGGAGTACTTCCGCCAGTTCCCGGGGCTGGACGAGCTGTTCTTCGGCGCCATCATCGTCGCGGTGCTGCTGTTCCTGCCGAAGGGTCTCGTGAGCCTGCTGTGCCGCATCTCGCCCGTGTTCAACGAGCGGTACTACCGGGACTGACCCCGGGACACGGCCCCAGGAATCACTCCCAGGAATCGCGCATGGAACCGCTGCTCAGGCTCGAGGACGTCTCGGTCCGGTTCGCCGGCCTCAAGGCGCTCGACGGTGTGACGTTCGCGGCCCACGGCGGGGAGGTGCGCGCGGTCATCGGACCCAACGGGGCCGGCAAGACGACGCTGTTCAACGTCATCTCCGGCTACGTGCGGCCGTCCGGCGGCGCCATCCACTTCAGGGGCGAGCCGATCCACGGGCTCGCGCCGCACGACATCTCCGTGAAGGGCATCCGCCGCACCTTCCAGAACGGCGGACTGTTCCCCGAGCTGACGGTGCTGGAGAACGTGCTGGCCGGACTTCACGTCAAGATCGAGAGCAGCTTCCTGGGGATCGTCTTCGGCACGCCGGCGGCGCGGGAGGCGGAGCGCGAGGGACTCGCCCGTGCGCGCCGGCTCCTCGATCTCATGGACCTCGGGGCCCTCGCCGACCAGCCGGTCAAGGATCTCTCCGGCGGCCAGCAGCGCATGGTGGAGATCGTCCGCACCCTGGCCACCGACCCGCCGCTGCTGCTGCTCGACGAGCCGGTGGTGGGCCTGTCCCCGCCCATGCGGGATCGGATGATGGGCATCATCCGGCGCCTGGCGGGCGAGGAGGGCATCGCGATCATGCTCATCGAGCACGTCATCGACCTGGTCATGGCCGGTTCCGACGTCATCGTCGTCCTCAGCTCCGGCGAGATGATCGCGGAGGGCACGCCGCAGGAGGTCAGGCGCAACCGCGAGGTCCTGGAGGCGTACCTTGGCCACGCCTGAGCCGCTGCCGAGCGTGCATGGTCTGCGCATTTCCTGCACACACAGGCAGGTGCAGCGCGAAGTCGACGACCGCGTGACGGAGCGCGAGGTCGCGGAGGCATACCGTGGCCACGCCTGAGTCGCTGCTGAGCGTCGAAGGCCTGCACGTCTCCTACGGCGCCAAGGAGGTGCTGCGCGGGATCGACTACCAGGTGGCGGAGCGCGAGGTGGTCGCGGTGCTCGGCGCCAACGGCAGCGGCAAGTCGACGTCGCTCAACACCATCAGCGGGTTCGTCGCGCCGAGCGCGGGCCGCATCGTGTTCGACGGCACCGACATCACCGGCCTCGCCGGTCACAGGATCTACCGGCTCGGCGTCGTCCAGGTTTCCCAGTCCCGCGACCTGTTTCCGTTCCTGACCGTCGAGCACAACCTGCGCCTCGGGGGTGTCATCCGGAACCGGCGCGGGATCGAGGGGCGGCTCGCGCAGGTGTTCGAGTACTTCCCGCGCCTGCGGGAACGCCGCACCCAGCAGGCGCGCACGCTCTCCGGCGGGGAGCAGCAGATGGTGGCTCTCGGGCGTGCGGTGATGGCGAATCCGCGGCTACTGCTCCTCGACGAGCCTTCCGGCGGGTTGGCTCCCCAGTTCATCAACGAGATCGGGACCATCATCCAGGCGCTGAAGGACGACGGCGCCACCATCCTGATGGTGGAGCAGAACCTGGCGCTGGCGTTCAAGGTCGCCGACCGGTTCATCATTCTGCGCGACGGGACGGTCAGCGACGGCGGTTTCGTGAGAACACTGGAAGGCAACTACGACGATATCGTGAGGACCATCTACCTGTAGCGACGGAGTCTTCGAAACTCGATTCGTTCCGACAGGGTTCAAATCGAACGAATACGCACCGACTCCCAGAAACCTCGCGGTGTGACGACTTGAAACGTCACCTCGCCGTTCACCCGGAGAAGTTCCTTGTCTCCTGTCACCAACATGTCCGCCGCGCCATCGAGAGCAGCGGCCACGATCCATCGATCGTCAGGGTCGTTCTCCGGCCACGGCGCCGGGCAGGCAGGGGCCACCACCTCCCCGTGCTCGCGAATGAACGCGACGATCTCCCGGGCCCGTCGAGCCGGCGCGCGGAGCTTGTCCGTGAGCGCGCGTTCAAGCTCGTCGAGAATCGTCTCGCTGACGAGCAGCGAGTGTTCGGCCAGCACCAGCCGCAGAACATCCTGGCAAAGACCCCGGGTCGCGAAGGCAGCCACCAACACGTTCGTGTCCAGCAGGACCCTCACGAGACTTCTTCGAAGACATCCTCATCGGTCAGCCAGCCATGGGCCTCGGCAAACGGCGCCAAGCGTCGTCTGAGATCTTCGAAGCGTGCGATCGCGATTTGTCGCCTGATCGCTTCGCGCACGAACTCGCTTTTGCCCTTGCCCGTTCGCGCCGCGAGTTCGCGTAGTTGGGAGTCCAACTTGTCGTCGATCCGTATGGTCAAGGTCGTCATGTACTACAACGTACTACAATCTGACAACCACTCGCAACACAATCGAATCGAGGCTCGGCTCAGATGTGAACCGCCCGCCCGTCCACCGCCAGCGCCGCCTCGTGCATGGCCTCGGCAAGGGTGGGGTGGGCGTGGATGGTGCGGGCAATGTCCTCGGTGCTCGCGTCGAAGGCCATCGCGACCACCGCCTCGGCGATCAGCTCCGATGCATTCGCCGCGAACACGTGGACGCCGAGAATTCTGTCGGTCGCGGCGTCGGCGATCACCTTGACCACGCCGTCGGTCTCTCCCGAGCCCTGGGCGCGGCCGCTGGCGAGGAACGGAAACGAACCCTCCCGATGTGCGATGCCGGCTGCATCGAGCTCGGCCTCCGTCTTGCCGACCCATGCGATCTCCGGGTGGGTGTAGATGACCCAGGGGATGATGTCGTGGTCGATGTGCGCGGCCCGTCCCGCGATGCGCTCGGCGACGGCGACGCCCTCCTCCGACGCCTTGTGGGCGAGCATCGGTCCCGCCACGGCGTCGCCGATCGCCCAGATGCCGTCCGCGGTGGTGTGGCAATGCTCGTCGACGACGATGCGGCCGTGGTCGTCGAGCTCCACGCCGGCCGCAGCCGGGTCGAGACCCTCGGTGTTGGCGCGGCGCCCGACCGCGACCACGAGCCGCTCGAACTCGCATTCGCGCGCTCCGCCCGCGTCTTCGTATCCCACCAGGACGGCGTCTCCTTGCAGCCGCGCGCCGGTCACCCGGGCGCCGAGCCGGATGTCGAGCCCCTGCCGCCTGAGCACCTTCAGCGCTTCGTCCGCGACCCTCCGGTCCGCGGCGGGGAGAAAGTCGTCGAGCGCTTCCAGGATCGTCACCTCGGAGCCGAGCCGTCCCCACACGCTGCCGAACTCCAGGCCGATGACTCCGGCGCCGATGATACCGAGCCGCTTCGGCACCTCGGAGAAGGCGAGGGCGCCTTCGTTGTCGACGATGCGGTCTCCGTCCACCTCCGCGACGGGGATGCGAATCGGGACCGAGCCGGTCGCGAGGACGATATGCCGCGCGGTCAGGGCTCGGACGTCGCCGGAGCCGTGCGGGGCGACCTCCACCCGGCCGCCACCCTTGAGGGATGCGAGGCCGGCAATCGACTCGACCTTGTTCTTGCGCAGGAGCCCCGCGACCCCGCGGGTGAGGGTCCTGACCACCTTGTCCTTGCGCGCGAGCATCTTGCGCAGATCGAGCTTCACGTCGCCCGCCTCGATGCCGTGGGCGGGCAGCAGGTGACGCACGTTGTGGTAGTGATGCGAGGAGTCGAGGAGCGCTTTCGAGGGGATGCAACCGACGTTCAGGCAGGTGCCGCCGAGCGCGGGCTTCCCGCGCGCGTCGAGCCACGCGTCCACGCACGCGGCGCGGAGCCCGAGCTGGGCGGCTCGGATTGTCGCCACGTATCCGCCGGGACCGGCGCCGATGATCACGACGTCGAAATTGTCCACCATACCTATGTGTCTTTCCGGTCGTGTGGCGCCCAAACGTTTGTCGAGACGCCAAGTGAGGTGTTACGTTTTTACAGACTCAGTAGTGATTATTGTAATATGACGATAATGGGATCCAATCTTAAATTTGTTATCTTCGTTGTTGTATCCAGCGCCCGTGCTGGGCCTACATCTTTCCTGGTTCATTTCGCCAAGCAAGTGACAATCCTTGACCATTATATTTACAGAATTTCCTTTTACATTTTTCAGATCATTCGGAAGATGTTCCGGCAATGTTTCATACAATCCTGTCGATTCAGGAGGTGACACATATTCCCAACATGGATCGAAGCCGTAGTAACGACCATTTTATTGTTGATCAATAAGATGGAATGCCATCCATCATGAATATCGCACACTGCAACTTGATGTTCGAAGTCCAATTTTCGGATTGCGACTTCGACGTCATCGTTTTTCCTATAACATATGTCAAGTTTTGTATGCTTTCCTATGAATGCAATGGCATCCTTGTTTCTGTTCAATTGATCTTTGGTGTAGTAAAATACTCCTTTATTGGCGTAACGCCCACGAGCAAGAGCAAGTCCATTCAATTTGCGACACACGGGAAACGGTATTTCGTCAACTCCACGGAACAGCAGAATAGCATTCAGGATCGATGTGATCCAACAAGTCACTGCTGTCGTTTGATATGACAATGGCTGCATGAAGTGTACGTTCCGTAACAGGCTTGGATTTCATCCCCGAGAATCAGACGTCGATCAGCAGCCGCGCCGGATCCTCGATCGCTTCCTTCACGCAGACGAGAAACTGCACCGCCTCGCGGCCGTCGATGATGCGGTGGTCGTAGGACAGCGCGACGTACATCATCGGGCGCACGACCACTTCGCCATTCACGGCGACCGGACGATCTTCGGTCTTGTGCATGCCGAGGATGCCGCTCTGCGGCGGATTCAGAATCGGGGTCGAGAGCAGCGAGCCGAACACGCCGCCGTTGGAGATGGTGAAGGTGCCGCCGCTCATGTCGTCGATGGAGAGCGTCCCGTCGCGCGCCTTTGCGCCGAACTCGGCGATGCGCGACTCGATGCCGGCGAACGACATCGACTCGACGTTGCGCAGGATCGGCACCACGAGACCGCGAGGCGAGCCGACCGCGACCCCGATGTCGCAGTAGTCGTGATACACGATTTCCGTACCGTCGATGCGGGCGTTCACGGCCGGGAAGCGCTGGAGCGCCTGCACCGCCGCCTTGGCGAAGAACGACATGAAGCCGAGACGCACCCCGTGGCGGCGCTCGAAGCCCTCCTTGTGCCGGGCGCGCAGCGCCATCACCGGCTGCATGTCGATCTCGTTAAAGGTGGTCAGGATCGCGGCGGTGTGCTGCGCCTCGACGAGCCGCTCCGCGATGCGCCGGCGCAGCCTCGACATCGGCTCGCGGCGCTCGCAGCGGCTCCCCGGCGCGGGCGCCGCGGGCGCGGGTTCGGTGCGTGCGGGGGCGGGCGCAGGCGTCGATGCGGCCGGCGCGGTCTGGACGCGGGTGGGTTCGGTGACCGCGGCGGTCGGGGCGGGAGCGGCCTCGGGCGCGGAAGCGGCTTCCGCCGGCTTCGCGGAGGCTTCGAGATGGACGAGCACGTCCGCCTTGGTGATCCGGCCGTCCCGGCCCGTGCCCGAAATCGCCGATGCGTCGAGCCCGTGCTCGTCGACGAGCCGGCGCACGGCGGGGCTGAGGCGTTCGGGGACGGCCGTGGCGGCCGGCGGCGGCGATGGGGCGGCGGGTGCCTCTCCAGGATCGGGAGCGAGCCCCAGCGGCCGGGCCGGCGCACCGGCGCCCGGCTCGATTCGGGCCAGCACCTCCTGGCTCAGGACCGTGTCTCCGGTGTGCTTCAGTATCTCTGCGAGCACCCCCGCTTCGGGCGCCGGCACCTCGAGCACCACCTTATCGGTCTCGAGCTCGATGAGGATCTCGTCCTTGTCGACCGCGTCGCCCGGTTGCTTGCGCCACTCCAGCAACGTGGCGTCCGGGACGGACTCGGCGAGCACCGGCACCTTCACGTCAACGGTCACCGAAATTTCTCCTCGACATTGATACTGCGGCTCAAGGTTCTCTATCGGGATGCCGCATCCACTTCGGACAATCGAAGAGTGGCCGAAGAACCGGGAACAGGATGCTGCGTGATCACTACCAAGTTGTTAGTCGGATTGTCAGCCGGAATCTGGTCCGGAAGCAGACTGCATATCTCCCGCATTCTGACGATACCGCGCTCACCATCACCCTCCTGCACCCCGCCAGCGTTCAGAGTCCGACTCGTGGCGGAAATGTCTGCGCCACCGGCGACCGTTTCAATAAACGATACGATGTCATCATGTCTCGTGTTGTCGGCCAACGGAAGGCCGATGTATCTCCCGGATTCGGAATACGTGCCATTACCGGGTGATGCCAGCACACCGCTACCGATGTCGTAGCGCTGGAGGCTCTCTGAATCACATGATGAACGGAATTCGTCATATGTATATCCATACCGGGGCCATGATGCCCTGAATGCAGATGGACTCAACAACCATGTCGCGGCTGTCAATATTCCGACTTCGGCGTTCGTCTCTTGATAAATCTGCAAGTTTCCGCCTGTCCTCTGGGCGAGAGAAACGTGCGATATGATCAAGAAAAATAGAATGACGGACAAATTGGAGGCAATTGCTCTGTATCGGATGATATGGCCATGTGTTTCCATGGAGAATTCTCCGTGGTGTCATGCTTGTGCAAGTCTGCTCTCCGAAAGTGCGATCACGGCGAGCACCAAAGCGGGAAGAAATACAGCGGACAGGAACAGTCGGACCGGGCCATACCCAAAATCCCGCCAACTAACAAGCCATGCGAACAACATGCTGTATGGGACCACAATCACAAGTACCAGAAGATAAACGGGGGTAAACAACGGATCGGAAATGTACTGAATTCCGACATTCATCGCACGAGAAAAAAGCACACCGCCAAGAAAGGTAAAGGAACCAAGCAATGCGATCAGGAATCGCTTCAATGATTGCCAGAATTTGTCTTCCTCCTCCGCAGATTTTTCGGCGGAAATTTTTTCGACGGGAGTCATCCATTGCGTATGCAAGGTCGAAATCCAGGTTCCAATTGCCCGGTTGATGGTCGTCGACTGTTTATTCATTTCCATGGTTCACGCAGTTCCCGAAGGGGAGATTGTCGCACATATCGACGGAGCCATCGGACGATCACATTGTTCGGTGCGACGAGGCAGTTTTCATCCTCACGCGCTCTTCTTGCGGGAGGCCACCTGATCAAGTCCCAGCGCGGTCTCGACCAGAGCCCGCTGCTGGCTCGTGTGCACATTGAGATAGCCCGCGGCAGGGGAGGCCGAGTAGTCGCGGCCCGCATAGATCAGCTTGTGCTTTCGCTGGATGCAGCCCGCGAGGTGCCGTCGCGACAGCATGAAGAACCAGCTCCCCTGGTTGCGCGGTTCCTCCTGCGCCCAGCAGATTTCCGTGGCCTTGGGGTATCGTTTGAGGATCGCGCGAATCTCCTCTTCCGGAAACGGGTAGATCTGCTCCACCCGGACGATGGCCACGTGCCGCAGTCCGGCCTCGCGCCGTCGTTCCAGGACGTTGTAGAAGACCTTTCCCGAGCACATCACGAGCCGGGTGACCTGGCCCGGATCGATATTGTCGATTTCGTCGATGAGCGCCTGAAATCCGCCCGTGCACAGATCTTCGCGAGTCGAGGTCGACAACCGGTGTCGGAGCAGGCTCTTGGGACTCATGATGGCGAGCGGTTTGCGGTAGGGCCGCAGGAGCTGCCGTCTCAGCAAGTGAAACATCTGTGCCGGCGTCGTCGGCACGCACACCTGCATGTTGTCTTCCGCGCAGAGCTGGAGAAATCGTTCCAGGCGAGCCGAGGAGTGTTCGGGCCCCTGGCCGTCGTACCCGTGCGGGAGCATCAGCACCAGTCCGCAGTACCGGCCCCACTTCACCTCCGACGAGCTCAGGAACTGGTCGATGACGACCTGAGCAACGTTCGCGAAGTCTCCGAACTGGGCCTCCCAGATGGTCAGGCCTTCCGGCTCGGCGGTGCAGTAGCCGTACTCGAACCCGAGGACTGCGACTTCGGAAAGCATCGAGTTGATGACCCGAAATCGTGGCTGACCTTCGAACAGGTGTTCGAGCGGGGTATGAGTACCGAATTGCTTCTGGTTGTGAAGCACGGCATGGCGATGGAAGAACGTGCCGCGCTGGCTGTCCTGGCCGGACAGGCGCACCGAGTAGCCGTCTTCCAGCAGCGTTGCATAGGCCAGGTTCTCGGCGAACCCCCAGTCCATCGGCCGCTCGCCGCGGGCCATCTCCCGTCGGGCGTTGACGATTCGCCTGACGCTGCGATGCAGCTCGAAATCGTCGGGATACTCGCAGAGCTTCCTGCCGAGGCGTTCGATCCGTTCGACATCCACCGCGGTATCGCACGATGCCCGCCAGTCGGTGTCGATGTAGGGCGTCCAGTTCGCCAGGTACCGGTTCCTCTCGTCGTCGACGAGAGGTCTCGACACCACCCGGTCCGCTTCGAGGTCTGAAAGATACGCCTCGGACATCGCTTCCGGCTCGCCGGGTTCGATGACGCCTTCGGCGACGAGCTGGTCCGCGTAGACCTTGCGCGGTCCCTGCTGATCCCGAACCTTCTTGTACATCATCGGCTGCGTCGCCAGCGGCTCGTCGGCCTCGTTGTGGCCGTAACGACGGAAGCAGATCATGTCGACGACCACATCCTTGTTGAACCGCATCCGGAAGTCGAGAGCGAGCTTGGCCACGAAGACCACCGCCTCTGCGTCGTTGCCGTTGACGTGGAAGATGGGCGCCTGCACGAGTTTCGCGACATCGGTGCAGTACAGGGTCGAGCGCGAATCGAGGGGGTCGCTGGTGGTGAACCCGATCTGATTGTTCACCACGATGTGCAGGGTTCCCCCGGTGCCGTAACCGCGCGTCTCCGAGAGGTTCAGGGTCTCGGTGACCACTCCCTGACCCGAGAAGGCGGCATCTCCGTGAATCAGAATCGGCAGCACCTGGTCGCGGGAGGAATTGCCGCGCCGCTCCTGGCGTGCCCGTACCGAGCCTTCCACGACGGGATTGATGACTTCGAGGTGGGAAGGATTGAACGCGAGCACCAGGTGAACGGGATCGCCGGGCGTTTCCACCGTGGAGGAGAAGCCGAGGTGATACTTGACGTCACCGGAGCCGAGTCCGACGTCGATCTCGCCTTCGAACTCTCCGAACAGTGCTCCCGGGTGCTTGCCGAGGATGTTCACCAGCACGTTGAGCCGACCCCGGTGGGCCATGCCGATGACCGCTTCACGGACGCCGCGGCCGCCGGCGTCCTGGACAATTTCGTCGAGTAGCGGAATCAGGTTTTCGCCGCCTTCCAGGGAAAATCGCTTCTGGCCGACGTACTTGCGGTGCAGATAGTCCTCCAGCTTGCGGGCCGCCGTTGCCCAACGCAGGATGTCGCGCTTCTTGGCCGCGTCGAACCCGGGACGCCCGCGACACCGTTCGAGCCGCTCCTGGACCCATCGTTTCTGCTCGGTGGAGGACAGGTGAGTCAACTCGGTGCCGATGGAGCCGCGATAGGAGTCGCGCAACAGCTCGTGAATCTCCCGCAGTGTCGCCTCCGGCTTGCCGATGTGCAGCGTCCCGGCGTTGAACACACGGTCGAGATCGTGCTCGCCGAAACCGTAGTACTCGGGATAGAGATCGGGGACCGGGGGCCGTTCATAGACCTTGATCGGATCGATGTCGGCACCTCGGTGCCCGCGATACCGATTTGCATTGATGAGGGCCACTACCTTCATCTGCTGCTCGGTGAACTCGGCCATCCGCCTCCTGGTGAGTTCCGAGACATCGTGCCGATCCGCCGCGGATTGCGAGGCGGCACCGTCATCGAGTGCGGCGAAGAACGCACGCCACTTCGAATCGACGGAATCCGGATCGTTGCGGTAGGCGAGGTAGAGCGTGTCGAGGAACTCTGCGTTCCCGATCTGCAACATGGACGGATCCATAGTTCGACTCTCGACTCGGATGACAGATGACTCGAGCGAGGGGAAGTCTAGCCGATCGGAGTCGCGCATTGGGTACAAAAGTCCCGACTCGTGTGAGAGCATGATTTGCCGCACGAGGCCTTTTCGCTGGTGCCGGATCCATCGCGGCGTTCCCGAGCCGGCCGGCATCCGCATCCCACGAGCGTCATTGGCAGGACGGCCGGCGAGACGGGTTGGACCCCCGGCAGCTTCGCTTTTCCGGGGTGTGTGCGTCGGCAGATCCCGAGTCACGGGAGAGCAGCATGAAGAATCGCAAGGTCGTCACGGTCACTGACAGCACGTCGGGTGAGAGCGTCGAATGCGAAGTGCTCGAGGGCGTGCACGGGCACGCGGTGCTCGATATCCGTTCCCTGCCGTCGAAGTTGGGCTACTTCACCTACGATCCCGGTTTCGCGTCGACCGCGAGTTGCTCGAGCACGATTACCTACATCGACGGGCAAGAGGGCGTGCTGCTCTATCGAGGCTATCCGATCGAGCAGCTCGCCCAGCACAGCAATTTTCTCGAAGTCTGCCATCTCCTGCTGTACGGCGAGTTGCCGGCCAAGGCGAGGTGGAGCGAATTCAACGCCGAGATCCGTCGCCACACGATGGTCCACGAGGGAATTCGGCGATTCATCGCCGGATACCAGCACGATGCCCATCCGATGGGAATGCTCGTCGGCATCGTGGGCGCCCTCTCGACCTTTTATCACGACACCCTGGACATCAGTGAGCCCGAACACCGGGAACTCGCCGCCATTCGCATGATTGCGAAGCTCCCGTCAATCGCCGCCGACTGTTACAAGTACAGCATCGGCCAGCCCTTCATGTATCCCATCAACTCGCTTGGCTACGTTGAGAACTTCCTCCAGATGATGTTCGCAGTGCGGGCCGAACCGTACATCCCCAGCCCCGTCGCGGTCCGCGCGCTGGAGCTGATGATGATCCTGCACGCCGACCACGAGCAGAACGCGAGCACGTCCACGGTACGGCTCGCGGGCAGCTCCGGGGCCAATCCGTATGCCTGCGTCGCAGCGGGAATCGCGACGCTGTGGGGTCCGGCGCACGGAGGCGCCAACGAGGCGGTGATCAACATGCTCCGGGACATCAGTGATCCGGCCGAGATCCCCAGATATGTCGAGCGGGCGAAGGACAGAAACGATCCGTTTCGTCTGATGGGCTTCGGTCACCGCGTCTACAAGAATTTCGATCCTCGCGCGACATTGATTCGCCAGGCGTGCCACGACCTTCTCCAGGATCTGGACGCCGGCAACCAGCCGCTGTTCGAGATCGCGCTGCGCCTGGAAGAGATCGCCCTTCAGGACGAGTATTTCGTCGAGCGCAACCTCTATCCCAACGTGGACTTCTACTCCGGCATCATTCTGAGCGCCCTCGGAATTCCTCTGAACATGTTCACCGTGATCTTTGCCATATCGCGCACGGTCGGCTGGGTGGCGCACTGGATGGAATTCTTCAGCGGAGAAGAACAGCGAATCGGCCGCCCGCAGCAGCGCTACGTAGGCGCGGCGAGGCGCGACTACGTGCGCATGACGGATCGGGGTTGAGCACGTAGCCCCCCACTCGTCGGAGAACGTCGAAACACTGACCAACGGGAGACCGTCGCATGAGCTCACCTGCGAGAATTGCCGTCACCGGTGCGGCCGGCCAGATTGGATACTCGCTGCTGTTTCGCATCGCATCCGGCGAGATGCTCGGCCCGGATCGGCCGATTGCATTGAACCTGATGGAAATTGCACCCGCGCTGGGCGCTCTGTCGGGTGTCGTCATGGAGCTGAACGATTGTGCGTATCCCTTGCTGCAGGACGTAGTGACGACCGACGATCCGGCCGTCGTGTTCAAGGATGCCGACTACGCGATCCTGGTCGGTGCGAAACCGCGCGGGAAGGGCATGGAGCGCGGAGATCTGCTCGCGGAGAACGGCCGAATCTTCGGTCCGCAGGGCCGAGCCCTGAACGATTGTGCAAGCCGTGACGTGAAGGTGCTGGTGATTGGCAATCCTGCGAATACCAACGCTCTGATCGCGATGCGAAATGCGCCGGATCTGGCCCCTGCGCAGTTCTCGGCGATGATGCGGCTCGATCACAATCGGGCCGTCAGTCAGGTTGCGGAGAAGACCGCAGCCGCGGTCTCCGACATTCGCCGGGTGACGATCTGGGGCAATCACTCCGCGACCCAGTATCCCGACCTCAACCACGCCATGATTGGCGCCGAGCCGGCGATGGAACGACTCGACTTCGAGTGGATCCGTGACCGATTCATTCCCCGCGTCCAGAAGCGCGGCGCCGAAGTCATCGAGGCGCGTGGCCTCTCCAGCGCGGCTTCCGCTGCCCACGCGGGACTTTCCCATGTGCGCGACTGGGTGCATGGCACCGCCGACGGCGACTGGACCAGCATGGCGATCCCCAGCGACGGTAGCTACGGAATTCCGGAAGGGCTGGTCTACTCTTTCCCGGTCACGGTCGAGAATGGTGCCTGCCGAATCGTGCAGGGCCTGGACATTGACGAGTTCAGCCGGAGGAAGATGGATGCGACACGCGCCGAGCTCGAAGATGAACGCGACGCGGTGCGCGCACTTCTGTAACGCGGAAACACACCCGGACACATCCGCTGCGGGCGGCTCTGCAAGACGACCGCGGCCCGGATGTTCCGCCGACGTGTGAACCCGGGTGCCGGCGCGTCGCCCGGATCCGGGACGACGCGCCCAGCCCCGGCAGGGACCGCCCTATCCGCCGACGGAAGCGAGAGCCTGCTCGCGGGAGGCGTGCACCGGGATGATCTTGTCGAAGCCGCTGATCTCGAAAACCTCCCGAATCGGGTCCGAGAGCGAGCAGAGCAGGAGCTCGGCATTCCGCTTGCGCAGCGTCTTTGCAATCAGCAGGATGACGCGAAGACCCGCACTGCTGATATAGGAGAGACCCTCGAGGTCCATGACGACGGTGCTGTCGTCGGCGCTGATCGCGGCCTTCAGGGCTTCTTCGAAATCGCGCGCGTTCACGCCGTCGATGCGTCCCTGCGCCTTGGCGATCAGCGTTCCATTTTTCCGTTCGGTGTGAATGTCCATCTGCCTCGCGTCCTGGTTGATGTTGTGGAGCGTGCCCCTGAGCTTGGCGGCTGAATCGGAAAGAGAATAGCCCCGTCCGAGACCGAGGGCAATGTCGGACACGAACCGGCAGCGGCTGCGCGATTTGTCAGTCCGCCGGACAGGCAACTGCCACGCAGGACAAGCCCGGTCGGCGCAGCGCATTCCGGCTGATCGCCTTGCGCGGTTTCACCCGACCCGAACGATGTCCCGCAAACCCGCAACACATGCGGATTCGTCCGGAAAATACTCTCGGAGCGACGTCGAGCTACGTCTCCTGCATGTCCGCTCGGCATTGGGCTGGCGGCGTCGAGTTCCCGGCCGTGTCCCCTTCCCGGGCTGCCCAACCCGGCGCGTCCGGAAACCGCAACCCTGGTGCCGAACTCCCGGCATCGGAATCTGTGCGCACATCGACGGTGACCTCGAGGCGCGATTTCCCGCCACCCTGAACGATTCCGCGGGTCGGAGAGACATCCCGATAGTCACGACCGGCCGCGATTCGTACATGTCCCGGGCCGGCGAGGCTCCGGTTGGTCGGATCGAATCCGACCCAGCCGAGATTCGGCAGCCGGCATTCCACCCAGGCATGGGTGGCGTTGTCCGGCGAGTGCCTCCCGGTCTGGCCGGTCACGTCCAGATACCCGGAAACGTAACGGGCCGGGATGCCCCAGGATCGGGCCACGGCGATCATTGCGTGAGCGTAGTCCTGGCAGACTCCGCAGTCGGTCTCGAGCACATGGTCGACAGAGGACTCCACCGAGGTGGCGCCCGGCACGTAGCGCAGGCGGCGATGGAGCGTATTCGAAAGGCGCAACAGGCTCTCGAGAGGATCGGCCCCGCGCCTGATGCCATGTCGCTCGGCGAACGCCTCCAGATTGGTGGATGGACGGATCAACGGGCTTGCGTGCGTGAAGTCCCAGTCCGGAAATGAGTCGGCGCGGGTACGAATTTCCTTCCAGGCCCCGGAGTCCAGGCGTGTCGGAAGCGCGACCGGTGGTGTCGACTCGACTGTGGAACGGGCTGTGATTTCCAGAACGGCGTGCGCCTGGTGGAGGGCGAATACGTGTCGCGGGTTCCCGAAGTTGTCGATCTCCCGACTCAGTGCGCCTGTCGGATGCGTCTCGATTTCGAAATGCAGCAATCGTTGCCGCCGATCATCGTTCGGTTCCAGACACAGGAGCATTGTGCACTGCCGCACGCGGGTGGCGTAGTGGTAGCGCGAAACATGTTCGATTTCGTAACGCATGACGCCAGCCCCGGGGTCAGCGAACCGGGGCAGCCTCGAGGTTGTAGTCGAAGTATGCGGTGTTCACGAGATCGTGCAGCTTGAGGGAGTGCTCGCGGACCTGCGAGAGCAATTCCTCGCGGTCCTGCCGATCCGGCCACTCGTAGCGAATCAGCGCACCCAGTCGGCCGGCGAGGCGCTCGGCCGCGGCGCCGGCGGCAGAGTCCGGGCTCGAACCGATGGCGGCCAGTTCCCATGCAAGAATTTCCAGCGAACGGTGCAGAGAGCCGGGCAGCCGCGGGTCCGCAACGAGCAGATCCAGAACATTGCCGGGTCGGACGTCGACGCTGTAGCTTCGCTTGTAGGCGTCGAATGCCTGACATGCACGCAGCAGGCTCGTCCATCCCGAATCGGAGCCATCAACCAGCGTCCGACCGGTAGCGAGTTGAGCGAGCAGCAGGGCGACGAGTAGTTGGGTACGTTCCATGAACCGCCCTAGCTGCATGAAACGCCAGCCTTCGTCACGATACATCGTCGTGTCGGCTACCCCCGCGAACGTGTCTATTTCCCGTGTCGTGCGAGCGTAGAAATTTTCCGGGGAGATTTTCCAGATGTCCTCGATTTCGAGATCGCGAATTCGCAGCCAGGCCAGGTTCAGACAAGTCCACATCTCCCCGCTGATGCAGTGGCGCATCTGACGCGCGTTCTCGCGGCCAAGGGCGAAGCAACCCCGAATCGATTCGGCATTGGACCGTTCGAACGTCAGATCGCCCGCCAATGTGTAGGAATCCGCCAGGGCGAAATCGTCGCTCTCGTCGACCTCGAAATCGGCTCCGAAAGGTGGTCCGCGGTCGAGGACCGCGTAGATTCGCCTCCAGCCGAAGTGAATCTCGGAGATCGGCCGATCCACGAGCGCTTCCACCTGCAACTGCAACAAGCGGCACAGTTGGCCCGCCCGCTCCAGATAGCGCCCCATCCAGTACAACCCTTGAGCGCTGCGCGAAAGCATTCAGTCCTCCAGCACCCAGAGGTCCTTGCCGCCGCCTCCCTGACTGGAGTTCACCACGAGGCTGCCCTCACGCAATGCCACGCGGCAGAACGCGCCGGGCACGATGCGGGTTTCTCGGCCGTGCAGCACGAACGGTCGCAAGTCGACGTGTCGCGGCTCGGCGCGACCCTCCACGAAACAGGGTCCACGCGAGAGGGCGAGGACCGGTTGGGAGATGAAGTCGGAGGGATTCGCACGAATCTGCTCGGCGTAGCTCGCGCGTTCCTCGGGCGTCGAATGCGGGCCGACGAGCATGCCGTAGCCGCCGGACTCTCCGACGCGCTTGACTACCAGGTTTTCCAGGTTGTCGAGGGTGTACTCCAGATCCTCCGGCCGTCGGCACAGATGCGTCTCGACATTGGCCAGAATCGGTTCCTCGCCCAGGTAATAGCGAATCATGTCCGGGACGTATGCGTAGACGCTCTTGTCATCGGCGACACCGGTTCCCGGCACGTTTGCCAGGGCGACGCGCCCGAGCTTGAAGGCGTGCAGCAACCCGGGCACGCCGAGCAGGGAGTCGGGGCGGAAGACGAGAGGGTCGAGAAAGTCGTCGTCGATTCGTCGATAGACCACGTCCACACGCCGAAGCCCCTCGGTCGTGCGCATGTAGACGAAGCCGTCGCGGACCACGAGGTCGCGTCCCTCGACAAGCGCCGCTCCGATCTCCTGGGCCAGGAACATGTGCTCGTAGAACGCGGAGTTGTAGACACCGGGAGTCAGCAGCACGATGCACGGGTCGGATCGGTCGCCGGGAGCGAGAGCGCACAGGGTCTTTCGCAGCACTGTCCCGTAGTGCTCGACTTCCCGCACCCGGCAGCTCCGGTAGAGACGCCGCAGGCTCTTCTTCACGACCTTGCGGTTCGCGATCATGTACGACACCCCCGAGGGACATCGGAGGTTGTCCTCCAGCACCAGGAACCCGTCGTGGGTACGCACCAGGTCGGTGCCGCAGATCGCGACCCAGGTACCGTGAGGGACGGAGACCCCGCGCATCTCGATGCGGTACTGCGGGCAGCCCCGCACCACGTCGGCGGGAATCACGCCTTCGGAGACGATTCGGGCGTCACCGTACACGTCTTCCAGGAACCGGTTCAGGGCCCCAATGCGCTGGGTGAGGCCCGACTCGAGCAACCGCCAATCGGCCCCCGACACGATACGGGGTACGCAGTCGATGGGGATGATGCGTTCGTCGGCTTCGTCGTCGCCGTAGACGGTAAAGGTGATGCCTTCGTTCGAGAACGAGCGCGTGACCCGATCCTGCATGCTGCTCAGTTCGTCGTCAGGCATCCTCCGCAGGGTGTCGAACAGGGCATGGCAGTGCGCGCGCGGCGTGCCGTCGGGCATGAACATCTCGTCGTAGAACGCAGCATCGAGATCGTAGGCGTCGAAGTTCATCCGGACAGCCCGTGCAGATCGGCAATTGGCGCTTGGAGCAGCCACGATACCGGCGGCCCGCTCCGGTGGGACCGTGCGCATGCTTGTCGAACTGCCGGGGTTGAAGCGATCTGGGTCACCTGTAATCCCGTATCCCGCACCGTGTGCCGCACGACGTCACATCCGATCCGGCCCTGATGCTAAGTGGCCTCGCCGCCGGTCACAAGGCCCTTCGGTTTGCGCATGAATTCCGGCGCCACCGACCGCACCCCGGTCGCACGGCGCGACCCGCGATACCACCTCGAGCCCCTGTCGGTCACCTCCGGCGTGTGGGCACGCGCCACCATCGCGCGCGAATTCGTCGCAGGGAACCACCCCCGAAGGTCGAGCCGCACCGGGATGCGGGGCGCAGATGCTCCTTGTCGCCGGCGGTGGTGAGTGGTATCGGTCCGGGACGATCCCCGGCGACCCCGCCCGGGCGCACGTTTCGAAACCGTTCTCGGAGAATCTCGTGACCGATACCCTGCCCGACATCCTGTTCATTCAAGCCGATCAGCTCAAGCCCCAGGTGTTGTCCGCGTACGGCGGCCCGGCGGTGACGCCGCATCTCGACCGGCTGTGTCACGAAGGGGTCGTGTTCGAGAGTGCGTACTGCAACTTTCCGCTCTGTGCGCCGTCCCGCTTCTCGATGCTCGCCGGAATGCTGCCTTCGCGCGTGCGTGCTTTCGACAACGGTGCCGAATTCACCGCCGCAACGCCCACCATGGCGCACTATCTGCGGCTCGCCGGCTATCGCACCACGTTGTCCGGCAAGCAGCACTTCGTCGGACCGGACATGCTGCACGGATTTCACGAACGACTCGTTCCGGAGCTGTACCCCACGGACTTCGACTGGGCGCCGAGCTGGGACGAGGTCCGAATGGACTCGAACAACGATGCAAGAAGCATCACCCGCTCCGGGATCTGCGTGCGCAGCGTGCAGATGGATCACGACGAGACGGTGCTCTTCCGGGCCGTTTCCCGGCTGCACGACCTCGCGCGCGACCGGGATCGAGGCCCATTCTTCCTGCTGGCGTCGTTTACGCATCCCCACGACCCGTACTACGCGCCGAGAAGGCACTGGGAACGCTATCGGCACGAGGACGTTCCGATGCCCGCAACTGCGCTGTTGCCGGAGTCCGAGCGCGATCTCCACAGCCAGCGCATGCTCGTCCACCACGGCCTGCTCGACCCAAGCATCACCGAGGACTTCGTGCGCACGGCCCGTCACGCCTACCTCGCCAATTGCTCCTATCTCGACGAGATGGTCGGGACACTGCTCGGCACGATGGAAGCGATCGGGCTCGCGCGCGACACCGTGGTCGTGGTCACGTCGGACCACGGCGACATGCTCGGCGAGCGGGGGATGTGGTTCAAGAAGCACTTCTTCGAGCACGCGTCGCGGGTGCCGCTCATCGTCCATGCTCCGTGGAGGTTCGCGGCGGGGCGAAGGCGCGAGAACGTGTCGCTGGTGGACCTGCTGCCGACGCTGTGCGAGCTGGCTCGAATCGATGCCGCGAACCGGGCGCCCAGACCACTGGACGGCGCCAGCCTGATTCCTCTGTGCGACGATTCCGGCTCGGCCGAAGATGCGCCGGTGTTCTCGGAAATGACCTCCGAGGGGGTGCCGGCGCCGATGTTCATGGTCCGTCACGGTCGATTCAAGCTGATGACCGGCGGAGGTGCGCCGGATACGCTTTTCGATGTTCTCGCCGACCCCGAAGAACGTACCGACCTTGCCCCGGATCCGGACCGCGCGCACACCCTCGCGGCGCTGCGCCGTCTCGCCGCGAAAACCTGGGACACGGAGGCGCTCGATGTGGAGATCCGTGCGAGCCAGCGCGAGCGTCGTCTGGTCCAGGCCGCTCACCGCCATGGACCCGCTCCGGTGTGGGACGCGCTCGAAAGCGACCCCGTGTGGGCGTCCTGCCTGCGTGCGCCCGACGACTACAACGAATGGGCGTGGCGCGGCATCGAGCCGCAGTCGCGGTGACCGGGAACCTGTTCGTGTCGGGGCAGCGGAACCCGGGACCGGCCGATGCCGTCGGTGCCGGGAAATTCGACATGTGTCGCTTGACGGTGCCGCCGACACCGTCTAGTGTTTTCGAAATACAAAAAAATATTTCGATAACTGAAAATCCACAAACTCCATCAGGGAATTTCTTCGATGTCGGGCGGGTGGCAGGTCGGGGTCGACGTCGGCGGTACGTTTACCGACGTCGTCGCACTCAATCAAGGCGGTTCCGACACGCGGATCGCGAAGGTTCCTTCGCGATCCGACGACCCGGTGGCCGGACTGCTGGTGGCGCTGCGAGCGGTCGGTTTGGAATGGACCGACGTGGACGATCTCATTCACGGAACGACGCTGGTGACCAACGCCATCATCGAGAACGACCTGGCCGAGGTCGCCCTGATCGCCACCCGCGGCTTCGCCGATACACTGGACATCGGGCGCCAGAATCGGCGCCATCTCTACCGGCTCGATCTTCCACCCAAGCTCGCCTCTCAGGTGCCGGCGGAGCGTCGCTTCGAGGTGAGAGAACGGCTCGATCATGAGGGCAGGGTGCTGGAATCGATGGATCCGGTCTCGGTCGAGGAGGCGATTCGGCGCATCGACGAGAGCGGTGCGCAGGCGGTGGCAGTATCGCTGATGCACTCCTATGCCAATGCCGCCCACGAGGACGCTCTCGGCGAGCGGCTGCGCGAGGGGGTCCCGTTCGTGGCACTCTCGAACCGGGTCAATCCGGAGGCCCGGGAGTACGAGCGGACCGCGACGACGGCGCTGAGCGCCGGAGTCATGCCGCTTGCCGCGAGCTATCTCGACCGGCTCGACGCCGCGAGACCTGCCGGCTCGAGGCTGCATCTGTTCCACTCCGCCGGCGGCATGGCCTCGCCGGAGGCGCTGCGGGAGTTGCCTCTCGGCCTTGCAACGTCGGGTCCCGCGGCCGGTGTGGCGGCGGCCGGCCGGATCGCCGCGGATCTCGGCATCGAGCATGCCATCAGCTTCGACATGGGAGGCACCACCACCGACGTCTGCCTCGTCTTCGACGGCGAAGGGCAGATTTCCGCCGGCCGGTCGCTGGGTGACAGGCCTCTGCGTCAGCCCATGATCGCGGTGGAGTCCATCGGCGCCGGCGGAGGATCCGTCGCGCGACTCGATCACGGAGCCCTGGTCGTCGGGCCGGAGAGCGCCGGCGCCGATCCGGGTCCGGCCTGCTATGCCCGCGGGGGGGATCGCCCGACGGTCAGCGACGCCAACCTGGTGCTGGGGTACATGAATTCGGACCGCGTCATCGGCGGCGACATCCGACTCGATGTCGCAGCGGCGAGGGCCGCTATCGAGCCGCTGGCATCGGCCATGGACATGACCGTGGAGGAAGCGGCACTGGGCGTGGTTCGGGTAGCCAACTCGGCCATGCTTCGCGCGCTTCGCCGGGTCACGGTGGAGCGTGGCATCGACGGACGCCAGTGCGCGCTCCTTGCCTTCGGGGGCGCCGGACCGATGCACGCGGTGGAGCTGGCCCGCGCCTTCTCCATCGCCACGGTCATCGTGCCCGCCCATTCCAGCGTATTCTCCGCCCTTGGCTGCGTCGGCGCCGAGATGAGCTACGCGCAGCAGCGCACGTTGCGCATGGCGATGGAGGAGTGGGACGCGGAGCGTGTGAATCAAGCGCGGCGGGAGCTCACGACCCGGCTCCTTGCTCCCCTGCTCGCGGCCGGTTACGGCGAAGCGGACGTGACGATCGAGGAGGTGGCGGCCATTCGCTACCGCGGCCAGAGCTACGCGATCGAGATCACCGATGCGCCTCTCGACGATCGGGCGCGTCTGAACCGGGAGTTCCTCGACCGTCACCGGACGCTGTACGGCTTCGCGACCGAGGAGCCATGGGAGCTGATGTCGATCAGACTCCGCGTCTCGGCCCCCCGTACCGACGCAGGGCTCGGTTCGCCGCCACCCGGCGCGGCCGGCGAGCCGGTTCCGCAGACCACTCCGGCCTGCACGTTCGATGCGGGAGGTCCAGCCGCCACGCCGCGGTACGCGCGGTCCGGTCTCGCGGCTGGATACGGGCTCGCGGGGCCCGTGGTGGTCGAGGACGCGTGGTCGACGGTAGTCGTTCCCCCCGGCGCGACGCTCACTGCGCACGAGGCGGGACACCTTCATATCGCCACCGGGATCACGCCGTGAACCCGACCTCCGGTTCTCGCCGATTCACGGCAACGGAAACGGATCCGACCGCTTTCGCCGGTCGGCCTCGCGTCATTCGCGACGTGCCCCGGTCGGGCATCCCGCAGGGGAGCGAATCCGCTCTCGGTGGATCGGTGATGGTGGCCGGGGTGGTCGATGGACGTCGGGGCACGCATGCGGGCCGTCTCCGATCGACCCCGGCACGCGCGGCGCCACGATTCCGACCTCGTCGCGGCGAGGCGGACTTCGCGACATGACCACTCCCATCGACCCCGTCACCCTGGAGGTCATCCGCAACGCACTGAGCGCCACCGCGGAGGAGATGTCCCTCGTGGTCATGCGCTCGGCCCGCTCGCCGCTGCTGCGCGAGGCCGGCGACCTCTCGTCGGCGCTGACCGACGCGGACGGCCACCTCATCGCCCAGGGCCGCGACATCCCCATGCACATGGGGGTCATGAGCTTCACGGTACGGGAGTTTCTGAAACGCGTGCCCAGGACCCGGCTCGCACCCGGCGACGTCTGGTTCCTCAATCTCCCCGAGATCGGTGGCAACCATCTGCCCGACGTGAAGGCGATTCGCCCGGTCTTCGTCGGCGGCACCATCGTCGCGTTCGCGGTCAACCTCGCGCACTGGGCGGACATCGGCGGCGCGGTTCCCGGCAGCTACGTGGCGGGGGCCACCGACGCCTGGCAGGAGGGGCTGCGCATCCCGCCGTTCCGCCTGTTCACCGCCGAAGGACCGTATCGCGAGAATCTCGACATGGTGCTCGCCAACGTACGCGGGGCGGAGGAGCGCGAAGGCGACATCCTCGCGCAGATGGCAGCCACTCGAGGAGCGGAGGTGCAGCTTCACCGCATCTTCGCCGAACACGGTACGGACACCGTGCTCACCGCCATCGCCGCCATCCACGACCGCGCCGAAGCACAGATGCGCGAAGCCCTCTGCGGGGTCCCGGATGGCACCTACACCGGTGAGGACTGGCTGGACGACGACGCCGCCGGCGACGAACCGGTCGCGGTGCGGGTGCGGGTCACCATCGCCGGCGACAGTGCGACATTCGACTTCTCCGAGACCGCGGACGCCGCCCGGGGGCCCGTGAACACCACCCCGTTCATCGCCGCCGCTTCGGTGTTCTACGTGGTCAAGACGCTGTTCGGAGCCGACATCCAGCCGAGCGGCGGATGTTACCGGCCGCTCGACATCGTCACGCGTCCCGGCTCGCTGCTCGATCCGGGACCCGACCGGCCGGTGGTGGGGGGAAACCACGAGACCTCGCAGCGGATTGCCGACGCCGTGTTTCGCGCTCTGGAACCCACCGGGCCGGAGCGCCTCTCCGCGGGCGGTCCGACCACTTCGGGCCTGGTGCTGTTCGGCGGCCGCCGGGCGGACGGGGTCTGGACCACATTCTATGAAACCCATGGAGGCGGCGAAGGCGCGAGGCACGACCGAGACGGGGCGCCTGTGATCCGGGTACACATGTCGAATGTGATGAACACCCCGGCCGAGGTGGTCGAAGCCGAGTACCCGATTCGCGTCGAGTGCCAGCGCTTGCGCAACGGCTCCGGCGGGGCAGGGCGGCAGCGCGGTGGCGAAGGCCTGCATCGAGAGTACCGGGTGCTCTGCGACGACATGTCGGTGACATCGATGTACGAGCGCCGCGTGGTGCCGCCGTACGGTCTGCAGGGCGGTGCGCCCGGGGCACCCTTTCGCGTGACCATCGACCATGCGGACGGACGCCGTTCCGATCTGCCGGGCAAGGCCAACGTGCGACTCGAGCACAACGACGTCGTCATCGTGGAGAGTTGCGGCGGAGGCGGGTACGGAACGCCGCAAGCAGTCGGCTCTGCGGAGGAGTCGTGCTCGGGCTCACCGGATTCGTCGAGCAGCCGACATCGATGCGATTGAATCTCGATCGCTGGCCGGCATCCTCGGGGGTGGGGGCGTCCTGTCCGCAGGCCCGCCATGTTCGGGAGTGGGTGACACCCGCGCTCGCCATACCCGGCCCGGTGTTCCGCCCGCAATGCGATGACGCGTGACCTGGTTTCACCCGCAAATTCATGAGGACAAGGGGAACGATGCAATGAAGCTCGAAGGCAGGAAGGCGATTGTCACCGGCGCCGCGAAGGGCATGGGGTCGGCGATTACCAGGACCCTGGCGCGCGAAGGCGCGGATATCGTGCTGACCGCCCGCGACGTCGCGCCGCTGGTGGAGGTTGCGGCCGAGGTCCGGGCCATCGGGCGCGAGTCGTGGGTCGTCGGCTGCGACGTTACCGACGACGACGAGGTCAGGGAGATGGTCGACAAGGCGCTGGAGGTCTTCGAAGGGCGCATCGACATCCTGGTCAACGTCGCCGGTGTGACCGGTCCCATCGAGACGCCGGTGCAGGACATCGACGTTTCCGACTTCGACCATGTCGTCACCGCAAACGAACGCGGCACCTTTCTGCCGATCAAGTACGTGGTACCGACCATGATCGCGCAGAAGGAAGGAAAGATCGTCAATATCAGCGGCACCTCGGGACTGCGCGGCTACCCCATGCGAACCGCCTACAGTGCCTCGAAATGGGCGGTGCGCGGCATCACGCGCACGGTGGCCCTGGAGCTCGGGCCGCACAGCATCAACGTCAACGCGGTTTGTCCCGGCATCGTCGACGGCCCCCGCATGCAGAATCTCTGCGAGGAGAAGGCGAGGGTACGCGGCTGGACCGCCGACCAGGTCTACGAGGAATACGTGCAGGACATGGCGTTGAAGCGCGTGACCGTCGCGCAGGACATCGCCAACGCGGTGCTGTTCCTCGCGAGCGAGGACAGTCGCCAGATCACCGGCCAGCACATCGCGGTCGACGGCGGCTGGGACGTGTGAGCAGGCCGGCGCACCGGAGTTCGGAGGACGAGCAATGTACGCACCGTTCGAGCTGGAGATACCCCGCGATCTGGCCGGCGCCCTGAACGCCCTCGCCGCCGGCAAGGGGTCGAAGACGGTTCCCATCGCCGGGGGCACGAACCTCATCGTCGACATGCGCGCAAAGCGCGAACGTCCGGACCGAATCGTTGGAATCGGAGCCGTCGGCGAGCTGCGGGGAATGGAGTTCACCCGGGAAGGCATCTCGATTGGAGGGGGCACCACCGTCACGGACCTGCTGGAGTCGCCGGAAATCGCGGTGGCGGCGCCGTCGCTCGTCGATTCCGCGCGTCTGTTCGCCGGTCTGATGGTGCGCAACACCGCGACCGTGGCCGGCAACATCGCCTGCGGCTCCCCGGCCGCGGACCTGGTGCCGCCGCTGCTTTCGCTCGACGCGGACGTCACGCTGGCCAGCGTGGCCGGCACCCGAACGCTGGCGCTCGACGAGTACTTCCTCGCCTACAAGCGCGACGTGCGCCGGTCCGACGAGCTGATCACCCGCATCTCCTGGCCGCGCCTGCCCGAGCCGTCGATCAACACCTTCTACAAGCTCGCTCGCCGCAAGGGCGACGCGATCACCGTCACCGGCGTGGCGCTGACTCTGGCCGCATCCGGCGGTGTCTGCACCCGTGCGCGCATCGCGCTCGGTGCGGTCGCGCCCTTTGTGCTGCGGGCCCGAAAGGCCGAAGCGGTGCTGGAAGGACGGGCACTGACACCGGAGCTGATCGACGAAGCCGCGGCAGCGGCCACCGCCGTGGCCAGTCCCATCGACGACGTGCGGGCCTCGGCCGAATACCGCCTCCACACCGTCGAGGCGCTGACCCGGCGACTGGTGTCGCAGGCCTGGGACCGGCTCAACTGACACAGAGGACGAGAACCATGTCCACCGAACGCACCATCACGCTTCGCGTCAACGGGCGCAACGAGCCGGGCAGCTTTCCCGCCCACCGCACGCTCCTGGAGGCACTGCGCCAGATCGGCCACATGGAGGTCAAGTGCGGCTGCGAGAAGGGCGACTGCGGCGCCTGTGCGGTCCTTGTCGACGGGATGGCGGTCGATAGCTGCCTGACTCTCGCCTGGACGGTCGAAGGCGCCGAGATCACGACCGTCTCCGGTCTGGGCGACCTGGATGCGCTGCATCCGGTTCAGCAGACATTCTCCGACGGCGGCGCCGCCCAGTGCGGTTACTGCACCCCCGGCATCATCATCGCGGCGAAGGCGATCATCGACGCCCACCCGGACCCCACCGAGGATGACATCCGCCTCGGCCTGAGCGGCAACCTCTGCCGCTGCACGGGGTACACGAAGGTGTTCGAGGCGGTGGAGGAGGCGGCGGCCATCATGCGCGCCGGGAGGGCCCGACCATGACCCGAACGAGCGAGAGCCCGCGTCGCGGCCGCGACCATGCCCCGGAGATTCGGATCCCCCACGGGTCCAGGTTCGGCACCAGCGCAGGGGAGGACCGACGATGACCGACGCCACCGGTGAATTGCAGGCCCGGCCCAACATCCGGTTCCGGCAGGTCGGCCGACCACTGACCCGAATCGACGCGCCCGGCAAGGTGACCGGCCGGACTCCCTACGCCGGCGACTACGTGATGCCGGGCATGCTGCACATGCGTGTGGTGCGCGCGGATGTCGCGAGTGCGCGGCTGGTGAGGCTCGACGTCTCGAGAGCGCGGGCGCTGGAAGGGGTCGCGTGCGTCCTGACCGCCGAGGACCTCCCCGATCGCACCGCGTCGACCGACATTCCCGGCCAGACCGGTCAGAAGCGTCTGGACACCGATCAGCAGATTCTGGTCAGGGAGCGGGTCCGGTACTTCGGCGAGCCGCTGGCGCTGATCGCGGCGGAGACTCGCGACGTTGCGGACCACGCCATGGAGCTGGTGGAGGCCGAACTGGAGTCCATCCCCGGCGTCTACGACCCGCTGGAGGCCATGAAGCCGGGCGCGCCCGTGGTGACCGAACCCGACAACATCGTCGCGGAGCGCAGGATCAGGAAGGGCGACATCGAGGCGGGCTTCGCCGAAGCCGACGTGGTGGTGGAGAACACCTGGCGCACGCCGTTCCAGGAGCACGCCTTCCTCGAGCCAGAGGTAGGGCTGGCGTGGATGGACGAGAACGAAGTGGTCAACATTCGAGTCTCCACCCAGGTGATCGAGCACTTCCGACCCATCGCCGATGCCATCGGAGTGCCCCACAACAAGGTCCGTATCCGCGGCGCCCTCGTGGGCGGTGGCTTCGGGGGCAAGGAGGATCTTACCGTCGAGGTCTATCTCGCCCTGCTCGCGAAGCGCACCGGCCGGCCGGTGCGCCTGGAGTACACCCGCGAGGATTCGTTCGTCGGCCACGGCAAGCGCCACCCCTTCATCCTGACCTACCGCACCGGGGTCACGAGCGACGGCAGGATCACCGCGCTCGACGTTCGGATGGTGGCCGACTCGGGGGCCTACGTGTTTCTGAGTCCGTACGTCCTGCTCTACGCGCTGGTGGCCGCTCCCGGCCCCTATCGGGTCGACAACCTCAACGTGTTCGCCCGCGCGGTGGCGACCAACAACATGTTCACCAGCGCTTTTCGCGGATTCGGTGCCCTGCAGGCGTGCGCCGCCTACGAGCAGCAGATGGACGAGGTGGCGAAGGTCCTCGGGATGGACCGCATGGAGTTTCGACGGCGCAACTTCTTGAGGACCGGTGAGCCGATGTCGACCGGATTCGTTCCGCCCAGCGCAATCTGGACCGACCAGTGCGCCGAAAGGGCCTGGGCCGCGCTCGGCGAGGCCACCCCGTGCGAAGGCCCGATCCGGGTGGGCCGCGGCATCGCCTGCTACCAGCAGAGCTACGGCCGACTCACCTTCCTGCACGACACGTCCGAAGCCTGGGTTGGAGTGGAGATGGACGGTACCGTAGTGGTGCGGTCCGGCGTTACCGACATCGGCGCGGGGCAGATTTCGGCCCTCGGCCAAATCGCGGTGGAGGTTCTCGGCGTCACCCTGGACAACGTCGTCGTCTACAACAGCGACTCCGCGGTGACCCCGCTCGCGGGCACCACCACCGCGACCCGGGCCTTGTACATGACCGGGAACGCGGTGAAGCAGGCGGCCGAGGCGCTCCGGGCACGTCTCGTGGAACGCGCCGCGAAGCAGTTCGGCGTGGAGCCCGACGCGGTCGACATGGGCGACAACGCAGTCTTCGTGGTGGACAACCCCGACAAGTCGTTGTCCATGGTCGATCTGGTCCGCATCTGCGGCGCCGAAGGCATCCACCGCTCCGAGCTCTCGATGTTCCGTGCTCCGTTCACCGATGTCCTCGATCCGGAGACCGGCCAGGGACAGGCCCATCCGGACTACGCCTACGGCGCGCACGCGGTCGAGGTGTCGGTGGACACGGACACCGGCGAGGTCGAGGTGCTGAAGAGCGTGGCGGCGCACGACGTCGGCCAGTGCATCAATCCGGCCGCGGTCGAGGGTCAGATTCAGGGCGGCGCCCAGAACGGGCAGGGGTATGCGCTCAGCGAGGAGATGCTCTACGACGAGGGGCGGCTGACCACCCCTTCGTTCAGTGAGTACCTGATGCCGACCGCAATGGATATGCCCAAGGTCGAGTGCATCATCCTGGAATCGCGCAGCGGGGTCGGTCCGTACGGCGCCAAGGGCATCGGCGAGCCGGCCATGACTCCGGTTGCACCGGCCATCGCCAACGCCGTCGCCGACGCGATCGGGGTGCGCGTGTTCGAGATGCCCATCACCCCGGAACGTGTCGTCAAGGCGCTGAAACGTCAGGACAAACCTGACGGGACCCGGACACGAGCGTGAGCGGGGTCGCCGCCGGCACGAATTCGGCCACCGGACACGTGTCGGCGGGGGCCACGTTCGGTCCTGTACGTGGACGGCCGCATTGCCGCACCGCACCTGCTGCCGCGGCCCGCGTCGCCCACGGCAATTCGGGTCCATGACGCGCACTGCGGGCAAGCGTCATCGAGCGCTGGCGCACCGCACGAATTCGGGCGTGCCGCATCGAGGACGACATCGCTCGTCGGAGTCGAGCGTGGACAACGGGGCTCCTCGCTCCGAGCGAAATGACAGCCCGCTGGGAAGATACATCAGGATTCTCGAGTCGGTCGCCGCCGCGCGGACCGGCCTGACGCTCACCGAGATCGCTCAGGAGCTGGACCTGCAGGCCGGGACGGTGCACCGCCTGCTTCGCGGACTCGCGGATCTCGATCTGCTGCGCACCCGCGCCGGTTCCAAGAGGTACGTGCCCGGCCCCAGGTTGAGGACACTCCTTCACCTGACCATGGACGTGGCGGAGTACTCCGAGAGAGCCCAGTCGATTCTGAATCGACTGGTAGAGGAGTTCGGCGAGACCGCCCACCTGGCGCGTTTGAACGGTGACCGCGCCGAATCGGTGTTGATGAAGCGGCCCTTGGGATCCGATCGGGCCTTCGTCCAGCCGGGCCGCCGGTTGCCGCTGCATGCGGCGGCCTCCGGCAAGGCGATCCTGGCCTTCCAGGACGAGCACTTCATCGCCAGCTACCTGGCCCGGCCCCGGGTCCGCTACACCAGCCGGACCAAGGTCGACGAAGCCGAAATTCGCCTGGAGATGGCGCGAATTCGCGATGCCGGGATGGCGGTGTGCGAGAACGAACTCGACGCAGGTGTGCTGAGCTACGGGCATCCGGTTCCGGCCGATGACGGACACGTCCTCTATTCCGTCGGCATTACCGGCCTGGCGGACCGATTCCACCGCGTGGCCCAGGCGAGAATCAGGGAAAGGCTGTCCGAGGCCGCGGCGGATCTGGGCCGTAGCCTGGGGTACGAAGGATAGACGACGGCGCGGGGACTCGCTCACATTGCGTTACCATACCAGCATGATGCGAACTCGAATCGAGATCACTGAAGCGCCGGCGCAAGCGATCGAGAACTCGGAGCTAACGGTCGAACGCTTGGCGAACGAGTCGATGCCCGAATCCGACATCGAGTGCGCGGCGCGATGCAGCGTCCCGGACGTCTACCGGTCTGCCGGCCGTCTCCGCGATCTCGAGGGACGGTTTCGCTCGGGAAACTCCGATCTCGCCGAGGCGCATGACCAATATCTTGACGATGCATTTGACCGGTAACTCCCTGCGTCGATGATTCCCATCGAGGACGCATCATCCGGAGACATTCATGGCTACATCCTTCGAAGACTTCGTGAATCGTCAGCACCAGGCGGCGAAGGAGACTGAACGCTCGATTGATTGGGCGAGAGAGCTTGAAGAATGGAGGGGTCGTCTCGATCAATTCAACAACAAGGTTTTGGATTTTTTGAAAATCTACGTTGATCAGAAAAAAGTGAGGACCGAATTTGTGACGAAACGCATTCACGAACGATACATAGGCAGATACGAAGTCGAGGCACTCAAGGTAACTATCGGAAACGCCGCAGTAAATTTCGATCCTATCGGCACGAACTTGTTTGGTGCCAAGGGCCGGGTCGATATGAACGGACCAAGTGGTACCGTGAGATTTGTCCTCGTCCCGGCAAATTCCTCCGCCCCTGACGTTCGTGTCCGAATTCGGAATGAAGATGACGATCCGGCACATCACGAACCGGAACACACGACTACCGAGTGGACATGGAAGATATCGACACCCCCACCGAACATTAGATATATAGAATTTCAGGAGGAGACATTCCAGACGGCAGTCATGGAAGTAGTCAATGGTTAGAGACAGAGGGACGATTTCTGTACGATCACGTAAACGTCTACGATTCAGCTTTTCCGGAGATCATCTCGCACTTGCCGATATCGACCGACATCATCGTGATGTCGAATTGGCAGTAAGGCTTTACTTTTCTCGAAAAAACGCCCGTCTGAATACTCGTTTCTCCGGATACACACTCGAAGAAGTCGAAGAGGAAATGGTCGAGATTCTCGACGAAAACGAACGCAATTCATCCATGAATATTCTGGCAGCACTGGAGGCTGCCTTCCGCATCGATTTCATTCAACGCAGTCAAGCAAGAAAACGGGATGGATTGTCGAGAGTTCTCAGACGACTGTACACGAAGGAGGGAGCACGCGTATCGCTCGAGGACGATATCCTGCCAAGGTGGAAGCAAGAATATCCCGAGTTGCGGTCGATCGTTTCGGAACTGATCGGTGCTTTCAAATACAGACACTGGCTGGCGCACGGGCGTTATTGGACACCCAGGTTGGGAAGAAGATATGACTATCAGGAAGTCTACGCACTTGCCGATTCGATCTTCGAAGTCTTTCCGTTTGAGAGAGCCTGGTCGAAATAGGCACGATCCATTGGTCCGATCTGACCTTCTTCGGCGCGTGGAGGCTTGACGATGTCCCGAGATTCAAGACGTGATCCCCGCTACGACATCCTGTTCGAGCCCGTCCCCATCGGGCCGGTCACGGCGAGGAACCGCTTCTACCAGGTCCCTCACTGCAACGGCATGGGCTATCGAGACCCCACCGCGCTCGCATGGATGCGCGGCGTGAAGGCGGAAGGCGGCTGGGCGGTGGTGTGCACCGAACAGGTCGAGTTCCACCATACCTCGGACATCACGCCGTTCATCGAGCTGCGGCTCTGGGACGACCGGGACATCCCGATGCTGGCCCGGATGGCGGATCGGATTCACGAGTTCGGGTCGCTGGCAGGAATCGAGCTTGCCTACAACGGGGTGAACGGGCCGAACTTCTACAGCCGCGAGGTGCCGATGGGGCCGTCCGCCCTCCCGGTGATGACCTTCACCTACGATCCGGTTCAGGCGCGGGCCATGACCCGTCGCGACATCCGCGATCTTCGGCGCTGGCACCGCGCGGCGGCGGTGCGTGCGCGCCGCGCCGGATTCGACCTCGTCTACGTCTACGCCGGCCACTCCCTGACCTTTCTGCATCACTTCCTGTCTCGCCACTACAACCGGCGAACCGACGAGTACGGCGGCTCGCTCGAGAATCGGGTCCGCCTCCTGAAGGAGATTCTGATCGACACCCGCGAGGCGGTTGGCGACACCTGCGCGGTGCCGTGCCGTATCTCGATGGACGAATTTCTGGGTGCGGACGGACTGGAAAAATCCGAGGCCGAAGACGCGATCGGGTTGCTCGCCGAGCTTCCCGACCTGTGGGATCTGGTGCTGGCGGCCTGGGAGAACGACTCGGTCACCTCGCGCTTCGGACCCGAGGGCGGGCACGAGCCGTTCATCGAGGGCGTCAGAAAGCTGACCACGAAACCGGTGGTCGCGGTGGGGCGATACACGTCCCCCGACAGAATGGTGTCGGTCATCCGGAAGGGTCTGGTCGACCTGATCGGATGCGCGCGCCCATCGATCGCCGATCCGTTCCTGCCCCGGAAGATCGAACAAGGCCGCCCGGAGGACATCCGCGAGTGCATCGGCTGCAACATCTGCGTCTCGGGCGACTTCACCATGTCGCCGATCCGATGCACGCAGAACCCCACGATGGGGGAGGAATGGCGCAAGGGATGGCATCCCGAGCGCATCCGGCCGAAGGCATCGAACAAGTCCGTGCTGATCGTCGGCGCCGGTCCCGCCGGGCTGGAGGCGGCGCTGGCACTCGGCAAGCGCGGCTACGACGTGACGTTGGCGGAGAAGGGCACCGAGCTCGGCGGCAGAGTGGTTCGGGAATGCCGTCTGCCGGGACTCTCCGCCTGGGCGCGGGTACGCGACCACCGGGAACAGCAGCTTCACCAGCTTGCGAACGTGCGAATCTACTTCGACTCGGAGCTGGACGCGGAGTCCGTGCTGGAGTTCGGCTTCCCGCGGGTCGTCGTCGCTACAGGATCGCGCTGGCGGCGAGACGGTATCGGGCATCACTGGACGCGGCCCATGCCGATTGCGACCGGCGCCCGCGTGCTGTCTCCCGACGACGTGATGGACGGAACGACCCTCCCGGGGGGGCGGCGAGTGGTGGTCTGGGACGACGACAACTACTACATGGGGGGGCTGATGGCCGAGGTGCTCGCCGACATGGGCTGCGAGACCTACTACCTGACCCCGGCCCCCGAGGTGTCGACCTGGACCCGCAACACGATGGAGCAGCACCGCATCCAGGCGCGGCTGCTCGAGAAGGGAGTGCGGATTCATCCGTTCGCCAACCTTGAATCGGTTGCCGATGGTGTGATCTCCGCGTCCTGCGTGTTCACTGGCCGAACCGAAGAGGTGGAGGCGGACGCGGTGATGCTGGTCACGTCGCGCGAACCCGAAGATCGCTTGGCCCACGACCTCGATGCACGTGCCGCCGAATGGCACGATGCGCGTATCGAGTCGGTGGTCACGATTGGCGATGCACTCGCGCCGGCGACCATCGCCCACGCGGTGTACGCAGGACGCCGCTACGCAGAGGAGTTGGATGGTGCGCCGGACACCGGGGACGAAGTGCCCTTCCGGCGGGAGATCACCGAGTTGAGTCCGCTGCGCTGAATCCCGAGGCCGGTTTGCTCAGGCGGCTCCGGGGCCGTGCTGCGTGAAGTCTCGTGGCGACGGCTCTCGGAGGGGCGCGCAAGCGGACCGCGGCATCACGTTCTGGCGACGGCGGACCCGCAGAGCATTGACGAAGGTCGAGGCGATCAATCGCCCGCGACCTCGACGTTGCCCAATGCGAAGCTCTCCCCGGGAAACGGCAGGTTTTTCGCCCGGGGGTGGGTCCCCTGGCCGTCACCCGCTGAATTCGATCCCGCCGCGCAACGAATTCGCGTCGATGTTCCCCCACAGCACCTCGTGCCCGTGCGGCAGAGCCCGGTTGACCGCAGGGCAGATCCACAGGCGGTAGAGCAGCCGCTTTCCTTCGGCGTGCTCCGCGTCCTCGTAGGCGTCACGGGCGTGATAGACGACGTGGTTGTTGAGTATCTGCATCTCCCCGGGCTCGAAATCATGGGCGGTGTGCAGCTCCTGGCAGACATCGGCGAGCAGGTCGAGTGCTTCCCACTGCGCATCCGACATCTTCGGCACGTCCGGGTTGAGCTGGGCCGCCTCGACGTAGGTGCGCGAGTAGTGGCTGGTGAACTTTCCGTCCCGGATGCCGAAAACCGGCAACGGATAGGCCAGGCGGTCGCCGCCCGTCTCCTCCCCGAGCCGTTATCGGTAGATGTCGTTGCACAGGACGTCGTGGAGATCCGGTCGCCGTGCCGCGATGGTGTTGCGCACCTCCACCGAGCTTGCCAGGCGGCTCACCCCGCCGCGCATCGCCGGGCGTACGCAGAGCAGAGCGACCACGTCCACGCGGTCCGTGTGCCAGCGCAACGCCCCGGCGGAGGCGACCCTGGCCCGGCTGGAGAGAAACGGTCGGCCGTTATCGTCGATCCGGCCGTAGCGTTCTCCCCGATCCGGACCTTCGTCGACGATGCGCCTGATGATTTGCCCGTGCGGGTCCTGGTTGCGCAACGCTCCGAGGTGTCGGCCGATTCCCATCCACAGCAGTTCCACCGACGTCTCGTCGTAGCGCTCGATGGGCAGTCCGAATACACGGGCGACCCCGCATCCATTCTCGATCTCGTCGGCGATGGCGGCGAGCTTCTCGCCAAGCACCGGGAGGGGGAAGTCCTCGCGGCGGAGGTCGCGAGGGCTTCGGCCTGCCGTGCGTGCGGCGTCAACGGCCCGGTCGAGGTCGTCGATTTCGGTCCGCGTCAATTCGAATCGCCAGCGACCCGTCGTCTCGAAACGCTGCCGGGTCCAGGCGAAGGGGCCGTCAAGCCTGTTGCGATGCATCGCGATGCGTGGTGTCGAGGAATGCCTCATCTCGATTCGGTCGTGCGTCCAATGCGGAGACTGGCGGCCCAAGGCTCTTCGGCAGTCGTCGAACCGTCGGCATTGCAACGGGCCGGGTGCCACGGGAATCTCCCGGGCCACTCGCGCCCCGGACCGCAGGCCATTGTCGAGCTTACACTTCTCGCGGGAAAGTCTCAGCCGCGGCTGCCCGATTCGGGGGTCGATACGCGTACGACGCGCGCTCGCAGGGCTCGCGAATTGCGGAGTTGCGTGTCCTGAGCGTCGACGATACGGTTGTTGCGTATCGTCGATACGGGAATAACCGCATGCGAGCGACCATCGCATCCGATGTGATTGAGGTCCGTCCACTTTCGAACACGATTGCGGCGGACATAACGGGGGTCGACCTCGCCGCACCGATGAGCGAGGCCGTCTTCGACCGCATCTATCGCGCGTGGCTCGACCACCAGGTGCTCCGGTTCCGCGATCAGGTCCTCACCGACCCGCAGATGATTGACTTCAGCCGCCGGTTCGGCGAGCTCGATCTCGCCCCGATTCCGGGTCACGGCAAAGCGTTCGTCGAAGGGCTTCCCGAGATGTTCGTGATATCGAACGTGGTCGAGAACGGGTCGCCGATCGGGTCGCTCGGCGACGGCGAATGCCTGTGGCATACGGACATGTCCTACACGCCGGTCCCGCCGAAGGCGAGTTGCCTGTTCTCCCTTGAAGTGCCGGAGGGCGAGGGCGACACCGGGTTCCTCAACATGTATCACGCTCACGAGACACTTCCGGAGACGCTTCGGGCGCAGGTCGAGGGACGCACCATCAAGCATGACACCCAGTACACGCTGGATGGGTACGATCGAGCCGGTGGCCCGCCGCTCGCCGAGGCGAAGGCGAGCGGGACGCTGGACGTCGCGGCGCTGCCGGGATCGAGCCATCCCATCGTGCGCACGCATCCGGAGACGGGAAGGAAGGCGCTTTATGTCGGCCGACGGCAGAACACCTACGTGAACGGGTTGCCGCTCGCCGACTCGGAATCGCTTCTCGACGCGTTGTGGGCGCATGTCGAGGAACTCGGCGCCCGGACGTGGCATCAGCGGTGGCGGGTCGGCGATTTCGTGATCTGGGACAACCGCTGCGTCATGCACCGGCGCGACGCGTTCCCGCCGGAAGTTCGCCGGGTGATGCACCGTACCCAGGTCAAGGCCGAGGCGGCTCCGGTCTGAGCGCGGCACCGGCACGGTCGTGCGGCCGTGCCGGCTTCACTTGCACATGTTTCCAGCCGTCGCACCGTCCCGACCGGACCTCGGCGATGGGGCCGCACCGCACGGCGGATGCGGCAGCGAGCGGCGGTCGGGACGAGACGGTGCGTTGCATGGATTGAATCGCCGCATACGCCAGCGGCACGGAAATCGCTCGGACGCACCGGGAGGGCCCTGTGCGAGGTCTACGGACAGACTGGGAGAAACTCAAGTGGCGACACTCGACATCAAGACCGAGATCACCGGCAACGTCTGGAAGATCGTCAAGGCGGTGGGAGACCGCGTCGAGGAGGACGAGGCGATCCTGATTCTGGAGTCGATGAAGATGGAGATTCCGGTCACCGCACCGGAGGACGGAACCGTCGCCGCGATACTCACGGAAGAGGGTGCCGTCGTCACCGAAGGAACGGTGGTCGCACGGCTCGAGGCCTGAACGGCGAATCGGCCCGCGGGACGCAACCGGCCCAGGGCGCCCGCGCGGGAAGCGTCAGCGTCGCGCCGCGGGCCGAGGACATCCGTCATCGGTTGACGGTATTTCGAGGAGAATCGGTCCCGAATTCCGCAGATCCCCGCTCCCCCGCCGTCGCGGGGACACGCTACGCGGGAATGACGGACTCTGCGTTTGTGTCGTTCCCGCAAAGGCGGGAATCCATGCGGCCCAGGGCGCGTTCGAGGTGCGCGACTGCGGCGAGGGCTCGCGCCGCCTCGGGGAGCTCGTCGAATACCGGGATGCCCGCATCGCGGGCGAGCGCGCAGTAACGGCGCTTCGCGTCGTCGAGCTCCGGCGAGCCATCCACCCGCAGCGCGAGCGCGAAGTGGGCCTGGCCCGGGTAGGCGTGCCCGATGCGCACCGCGGCCTGGATGAGGTTGTCCACCGGGTCGACGCCGGCCCGCCCCACGAACGACGCGAGGTTGAGGTGCATCACCACCGCGTCGGGTCGCGCGTGCCGGTAGATGATGTCCAGAATCTCGTTCGCGATGCGTCCCTCGCCGGTCTGCAGGGTGATCACCGGCGTGTCCACGGGGTTGGCGACGCTCGTGCCGGGCGGCAGCCCGAGGGCGAGGAGCGCTTCCTTCGCCGCGCCCTCGAACGGTTGCACCGCGAGCCCGCGCTCGGCGAAGAAGTCGGTCGCGAGCACGCCGGTGCCGCCGCCGTTGCCGAACAGCGCGACCGAAGTCGTGGGCCGTTCAGGGCGCAGGGTCAGGTACTGCACCGCAATCAGCGCATCGAGGAACGCGTCCACGGTATCGACCAGGACGACCGGCGTCTGCGCCGCGAGCGCATTCCAGGCGCGGCCGTCGCCCGCGAGCGCCCCGGTGTGCGACATCGCGGCGGTCCGACCGGGGCCGGAGCGCCCGCCGCGAAGCACCACTACCGGCTTGGGCCGCGACGCTCCGCGCAGCAGCTCGAAGAAGCGCCGACCGTCGCCTGCATCCTCCAGATAGAGTCCGATCGCATCGGTCCGGTCGTCGGCGAGGTAGAACTCGACGAGGTCCGCGGGCCCCACGTCGGCGCAGTTGCCCGCGGTCACCAGCGCGGACAGGCCGAGCCCCTTCCACTGCCCGCGCTTGATGACGTCGGTGCCGAGGCCTCCGCTCTGGGTGACGACGCCGATGCGCCCCGACTCCGTGGGAGCGTCGACGGGGAAGGTGAGGCTGCGGTCGCGGGGCGAGTACGTGCCGAGGCAGTTGGGGCCGACGAGCCGCACGCGGGCGGCGTGGGCGGCGGCGACCAGGCGATCCTCCAGATCGGAGTTGCCCTCCTCGCGAAACCCGCTGGTGATGACCTGCGCGAAGGCCACGTTGCCGGCGGCGGTGGCGAGGAGATTCGGCACACGCTCGGCGCCGATGGCCACGTAGGCGTAGTCCACCGGCTCCGGTGTCTCGCCGAGGCTCGGATACGCGGGCAGCGCCTCGATGTGCGTGGCCCTGGGATGGATCGGGTAGATCGTGCCGGGGTAGCCGAACGCCTGCATGCGGCGAATGAACGTATTGCCGATGGTCGGCTTCGTTGCCGAGGCACCGACCACCGCCACCGTCCCGGGGCGAAACAGCGGGCGAAATCGCTCCAGTGTCGACAGGTCGTCGCGCGCGCGCTTCCCGAGCGCTCTGGCGGTGTTGTCGGGGGGGCGCAGAAGCACGCGCGCGTCGACCGCCACCGCACCGTCGGCGGTGGCGATGATCGGGTTCACGTCGATCTCGGCGATACCTTCCTCGCGGAGCATCAACCCGCCCTCGCCGCCGACGGCGAGCAGCGCATCGACGACGGCTTCGCGCGAGACCGGATCGGCTCCGCGCGCACCGTCGAGCAGCGCCGCGCCCTTGAGTTCATCGAGCATCGCGGCGGCCTCCGACCGGACAATCGGGCAAAGCCGGAAACTCACGTCGCCGAGCACCTCGACGAAAATTCCGCCCATACCAACCATCACCATCGGGCCGAACTGTGGATCGCGAACCGCCCCGACCACGACCTCCAGACCGGCCGGCGCCATTTCCTCCACGAGGAAGCCATCGACCGCGGCGGCGGCGATGGCGGTCTTGCGTGCCATGTCACGAATGGCGTCGGCGACGTCGGTACTGTCCAGCAACCCGAGCGCGACACCTCCGGCGTCGCTCTTGTGGAGGATGTCGCTGGAGACCACCTTCACCGCGAACGGGCCGCGCAGGCCGGTGACGGCGGAAGTCGCTTCTTCGGCACCGGTCACGATCCGGTGTCGCGGGACCCCGACTCCGCACTCGGCAAGCAGCGTCTTGCCCTCGATCTCGGTCAGCGCATGGCGACCGGCTTCGAGAGCGGCGGCGACGATCGAGCGGCTCACCGCCTGTGCATTCCGGTTCCGGGCGGACCAGGCCGCACGCGTCTCCGTGCCAATTCCCACCAGCGCGTCCCGGCACGGCGGATGCGTGCGCGTGCGCCCGAGCCCAGCGGCCGCATTCGCCACCGCATCGTGGCCGGCCGGCATGGCGCGGTTCCGCGAGTGCGGGATTGCCGCTCCGGCCGCATTCGCCGCAACGACCACGCCGAAGGGATCCGGGGCACGACCGCGCGGGGAGACGCATCCCGATTCGAAACCGCCTTCGTGACGGCGCAGGCGCCGCTCCTCGCGTCCGATCCGGACCGCGACAGGCGGTGTCGCGCGGGTGACATCAGAAGCTCGTCGGCCAGTTCTGCATGAGATGTTTCCCGATCTCCGCGCTGCGCCGGTTGCGGTACACGTCGAGCATGCGAATCAGGTAGTCGCGCGTCTCCTGTGGCTTGATGACGTTCTGCACCGAGTAGATCGTCGCCATGTCCCACACCTCGATGTCCTTGCGGATGTGCGCCAGCGCCTCCTCGAAACCCTCGTCGCCAGGTGCCTTGCCGTGCACGATGGTGGTCGCGAACACCGGATCCATGAAGCTCACCTCGGCGCCCGGCCACGCAATCATCTCGTCGTTGTGCCGCCCGCCGCCCATCGCGACGTAGGCGCGGCCGTAGGCCTTGCGCACCAGCACGGTGATGCTCGGCACCGTGACGAGGCAGGTGCAGTTCATGAAGTTCATGATCCACCCGGGGGCGCCCTTGCGCTCGGCGTCGGTGCCGACGACGAAGCCCGGGGTGTCCATCAACCGCACGATGGGGATGTTGAACGAGTCGCAAAGCACCTGGAAGTCGATGATCTTCCGGCACGCCTCGGCGGAGAGGGCGCCGCCGCCGACCATCGGGTTGTTGGCCACGACGCCGACGCTGCGTCCGTTCAGTCGCGCGAGCGCGGTGACGGCAGGGCGGCCGAAGCGGGGCTTCAGCTCGAAGTAGCTGCCCCTGTCGACGAGAATGCGGATGATCTTCCGCATGTCGTAGACCTGGGTGCGGCGCTCGGGGAGCACGTCGAGGATTGGCCGCTGATCCCCGGCCGCATCGGCCGCCACCGGCACCGCCGGCGACGCCTCCATGTTGTGACTCGGCATGTAGGAGAGGAAGCGCCGGATCTCGTCCATCGCCTCCTCGTCGGTGTCGACGAACCGGTCGATGAGCCCGGTGCTCTCGGCGTGCAGCCGCCAGCCGCCAAGCTCCTCGAGATCGACCTCCTCGCCGATGGCCATCGACACCAGCCGCGAGCTGGACACGCACATCGTCGAGCCCTTCTTCATCACCGCGAAGTCCGACACGCAGCACAGCCACGCCGACGACCCGAACGAGGCGTCGAGCGCCGCCGCCGCCCAGGGGCTCTCCCGGGTGCGGCGGAACTGGGTCGGATCGTTGCCGAGCAGCAGGCCCATCCCGCGCGAGCCCATCGCATCCGGCAGCCGCGCCCCGGTGGACTCTCCGATGTGGACGAACGGGAAGCCCTTCTCGGTCGCCACGCGCCGGATGTGCGCCATCTTCTTCGAGTTGGTGGCGCTGGTGGAGGCACCCTTCACGGTGAAGTCGTTGACGCAGACCGCCACGTCGCGGCCGTCGATGCGGGCGAACCCCGCGACCTTGCCGTCGCGTGGCGTCTTCGCGACGTCGGCGGCGAACATCCCCGACGCGCCGAGGAGGCCGGTCTCGACGAACGAGCCTTCGTCGACGAGGTGGCTCAGCCGCTCCAACGCATTGAGGGTGCCGCGTTCCCGGCGCCGGGCGAGCTTCTCCTCGCCGCCCATCGCCGATGCGCGTTCACGCCTGCGGTCGAGCTCGGCCAGCATTTCGTCATGAGGCATGGGTGAATTCCTCGAATATCTCGCATGCCGTCGTGTGCCCCGCAACCCGATCATGGTCGAGGCGTGGCCGGTTTCCGAGCAAGGCGCCCGCCATCTCGCGCGAGAATGCCCAGCCCCCTTCGCGAGTCTCGTCGCTCGATCCCGGCGAGATGTGCCCGTCCCCGAAGCCGTGCCCCCCCTCGGTGGTGACGATCTCCACAAGATAGGGCTCGAACTCCTCGAAGGTGCGGTAGGAGAGCTTGTACGGGACGTGCAGCGGCATCCCGAGACGCCGCAGGGTGACCCTGCGGATGGTTTCGGCCATGGTGCGTCGCGCCATTGTGACGGCAGAATGTCGCGCATGGTAAATCTCGCTCCGGAATTCCTGAAGACGGAACGGCGTCACGCTCGCCGGCACGCGGTGCTTGCCGAGCGCGCGGAGACGTTCCGGCTCTGCGTGTCGGTGTGAAGAAGATCCTCATCGCGAACCGGGGCGAGATTGCCTGTCGGGTCATTGAATCCTGCCGCCGCCTGGGGATCGCTGCCGTCGCGGTGCATTCCGAGGCGGATGCCGGTGCGCGCCACGTCACGCTCGCCGACGAGGCGGTGCCCATCGGTCCGCCACCCGCGCGGGAGAGCTATCTGGTGGGGGCCCGCCTGGTCGAGGCGGCAATCGCGTCCGGCGCTGAAGGCATCCACCCAGGGTACGGATTCCTGTCCGAGAACGCGGCGTTCGCGCGTGCGGTCGAGGCGGCGGGACTCGTCTGGATCGGTCCCGATCCCCGATCGATCGAGAACATGGGCGACAAGGAGCGCGCCCGCGAGATCGCGAGTACCGCCGGCGTGCCGGTGCTGCCCGGAAGTCCGCGATTCGACGCCGAGACGCTCGACGGCATCGAGGACGCGGCGGCCGAGGTTGGCTACCCGCTGCTGGTCAAGGCGTCCGCGGGCGGCGGAGGGATCGGGATGCGCAAGGTGGACGACGAGGCCTCGCTGCGCAAGGTCGCCGAGGCGACCGCATCGATGGCCGGCAAGGCGTTCGGCAATCCGGCCATCTATCTGGAACGTTTCGTCGAAAGGGCGCGGCACATCGAGATTCAGGTCTTCGGCTTCGGCGACGGCCAAGCGGTGCATCTGCACGAACGCGACTGCTCGGTACAGCGGCGCTTCCAGAAGGTAATCGAGGAATCACCGGCCCCCGGGCTGTCGGAGTCGCTGCGCGACGACATGGCCGAAGCCGCGGTCGCGTTGTGCCGGCACGAGCGCTACCACGGCGCCGGCACGGTGGAGTACGTGGTGGACGCGGAGCGGATGGACTACTTCTTCCTCGAGATGAACTGCCGCATCCAGGTCGAGCATCCGGTGACCGAGATGATGACCGGCACCGACCTCGTGGCCTGGCAGATCGAACTCGTCCGCGGGAATCTGACTCCGATTGAGCAAGGGAACGTCATCGCGTCAGGCCACGCCATCGAATGCCGGCTCTACGCCGAGAATCCTGCAAGGCACTTCATGCCGTCGCCGGGTCGGCTCGTCCGTTTTCGACTGCCGGAGCCAGGCCCCGACGTGCGTATCGACACCGGCTTCCGCGAGGGTGACGAGGTCACCTTCCATTACGATCCGCTGCTCGCGAAGATCATCGTGCGCGGTGACGACCGTGACGCCGCCATCGACCGGATGCGCGAAGCGCTCGACTCGGTCGAAGTCGGCGGTATCGCCACGAATGCAGGGTATCTCGCCGCCTGCGTAACACATCCCGAGTTTCGCGCCGGAGACGCTGCGACTGACTTCATCGCCCGGAATCACAACGCGCTGCTGGTGTAGACCTGCGGTGGACATCGTCGCGCTTGCCCGCCGAACCACATGCTGTCGCGTCGGCGATTCAACCAGGGCTGGAACTCCGAGGTCCCGCCTCGGCCCTCGTCCCGCACCAGACCCACCGTCAGCCGCGTGGGTGAGCTCCGTCCGGGCGCGCACCGCCACGGGCAGGGCCTCGAATGCGATTTCGGCATCGACGGCCGAGACGGTTTCGACCGTCTATCCCATCCCCGTCATGTAGCGTATCCGCTATAGGGCTTCAAGCACCGGGCCGGCGGTGGACACCGCCACCTCGGCCGTACCCACGCGAGTCCGGCGACCGCCTGCCGCCATCGACGAAGACATCGTCGCCATGCCGATGTGGATGCAGACGGTCAGATGCAGGGCGTGGCGGGACTCGCCATCACCCGCTTCGTCAGTGCCCACCATCTGTCGACCATCCGGATGGCCGACCGCATCTACGTGCTGCAGGAGGGCCGGGTGTCGCAGACGGGTACCTTCGGGTGTTGATGAAGGCCGAGGGTCCCTTCATGGAGTTGGTCCGCCGGCAGATGGCCTGACCCGGTGGGCTGGCCGCCCGACGTGTCATTCAGTGCTCGGGTCGAAAGCGGGGTCCGGCGGAACGCAGTGCGCGATCCCGCGTTCGACCAGCAGCACGAGGAACTCGTCGGCGAGCGATGCCGGAGCGCCCTCCGGGGCCGCTTCCCGGAAGGTGCCGACCCTCACCGTTCCGCCCTGGATCAGGGGAACGATCAGCTCCATGCACCGAGGGTCGAAGGTCCAGCGGTAGCCGTTCGCCTCCAGCACCGTGTCCCCGTCGGCGTTCCGCTCCAGCGTCGCATACCGGGCGCCTCGGAGCCGGATTCCGTGACTCTCCCAGTCGGGAGACTTCCAGGGCTCGAGGTATGGGCCGAGTGTCGTGCGCGGGTGCTCGGACCAGGTGGAGCGCAGGTGGCTGCGGAACCTCCGTCCGGCGTCTCCGCCAAGCTCTTCGAGGACGAGCTCCCGGAGTGCTGCGTAGTGGGCGTCGCCAGTCACGTCGGAAGGGTGGGGGAGGTCGCGGCGGAACGCCTCGTGACGGGCGAGCCGGCCGGAGAGCCACGCCATGAAGTCGAACCCGGTGACCGAGATGACGCCGACGGTGAGGTGCAGGCTTCCTGTGCCGCCGGCGCCATCGACGGCCTCGGTGCGGGCGTCGTGCCACCAGCCCCGCGGTATGTAGAGGACATCGCCCGCCCGGAGGACCTCGCTCCACACCCTCTCCGGAGGCGGCGTCAGGTTCGCTTCCGAATCCATGATGAGCGGAAAGCGGCGGGTTTCGCCGTAGAGGTGCCAACGCTTTGCACCGGCGACCTGGAGGATGAACACGTCGTGGTCGTCCCAGTGCGTCGAGAAGCCTCGGGTCGCCGCCCATGAGGCGTAGAGGTTGACTCCGGTGTAGCTGCCCAGGGCTTCCTCGAAGGTATCGACCAGGAGACGAACGGGGGGATGGAAATCCTCGATCCCGCGCAGGATAGCGGTGGCGCCCTTGCGCAGAAAGGCGGTCAGCCGCCGGTCGTCGAGCCGGACTTCGCCCTCGCGCGGCCCTCTCCATCCGTGGCCGAATTTCGGGGTGGTGTAGTTGCGCTCGGCGATCGGCCCGCCGTCCCGGACGAGGCGCATTCGGCCCTGCCCGAAGCCCAGAAGGAGCAGCTCGTTGAGCTCCTCCCAGGTGCACAGGGAGGCGAAGCGCGGGCTCTCCGAGCGGAACAGGACCGCGCGCTTGTCCCGGTAGCGGGTGTCGATGAACTCCTGCGTGGAGAGTGGTCGGACGATGCCGTCGAGCCCAGGCGCCGTTCCGAGCCGCTCGGGGCTTGCCACGAGCACCTCGACCGGCGAGGAATCACGGGGCTCGGACTGCGCAGGGTCCGGTTGCAGGAGAGACATCCTCAGGCGTTGCGCTGGGTCGGGTCGCCGGACGGCTCCGGTCCGAGGTGACGGTTCCGGCGGGGTGCGCCGCGTCGTTCAGCCACGCGGCTCGTCCAATTTCTCCGAAGCCGTCGTTCCTTCCGGCTCCCGGGCGAGGGCGTCCGCGACGATCTTGATGCTGATACGTGGAACGGGGCGGGCTGCATCACCGGCGGACAGAGCCAGCAGGTAATCCGCTTCCTGTTGGAAGGCGGTCCGGTGGGCAAAGGACACGATCGGTGTCCCGCCCCGCAGGAGATTCCCGGACGCCGTCGCCTCCAGAGGGGGTGCGGAAGGCGGGGTGGTACGACGCTTCATCACAGCAGGCCAAGTCCGTCCGGACGTTGATGATACGCTAGTCTCGAATGGAATGCGGGCGCTGCGTCCGGCGTGGACATGCGTCCGAAGGAGACGTTCGCGCGAGCATGAAACCCCATACGCGATGGTATCCGAAGTGCTGGTACGGTGTCGTGCCGGATTGCCGCTGACTTCGTTCGCGAATGACTTCGTTCGCGAATTGCCTTTCCTGATGATTGCATTCTACCATGACACCCCCTCTGAAAAGTTCCGAACCGACAACGGAGAGCGACCATGAAAACTGCCGAACAGATGCAGGCTGAGCTCCTCGCCAAGGCGGCCGAAGACGTGGAGTTCCGGGCACGACTGCTTGATGATCCGCACAACGTGCTCAAGGAGGAGCTGGGGGTGACCATCCCCGAGGGGCTGACGGTTCACGTGCACGAAGAGGACAGCACGGCCGCGCACCTGGTCCTTCCCAGGAGCAATCGCCTCACGGACGCAGAGATGGCGCGGGTGAGCGGCGGCAGCAACGACGACTTTGACGCTAGCGGATGGTAATCGTGACAACACGGTCTTGATGTGCGGAGGCCACCCCTTACGGTGTTCGCACAAACCGAAATGGCTTGGCGCCTTCCGATTTCGACGTATCGCTCGCTCCGGAGCCGCAGACATCGGAGCGGGTGAAGAAGAGGCAGCCCATGCGCGGGCCGGGATACCGGTTTCTGCGGGAAGCAATGGCACGAGCGGTGGAGTCCGGGCTCCGCTTTCTGGACGCGATCATCGGGGCGGAAGGAGCTTGGCCTGCCTTCGGAATCCATGACGGCGGCCGATTGGTGGTGCCCGAGCGGACGCCTTTCGCTGCAGCCGCCGGCATACTGGCCCTGGAGGCGTGCGGCACTTCCAGGGCCGCGGCCCTAGGCTCGAGAAGCCGCGCATTCCTGCACTCCCGCATCGAGTATCCGGGGGTATGGCGGTACTATCCCCAACTGGTTCCCGACCTGGACGACACGGTGCTTTGTTCGGTCGCCGCCGGGTCGCATCTCTGGGTCTTGATGGGACGCAACGTCGGGCCGATATTGTCCTGCCGCGACGATGAAGGACGTTTCCGAACGTGGATGGTCCGCCGGGGCCAACGTCTGAAACCATTCCACGCAACAGAATCCGCCCGGATGGCCTCCGGGGACGTGCCCGAGTCCTCCCCGAACCTGGTGGATTCGGTCGTCAACGCGAACGTCCTCGCCTACCTCGGCGACCGGCCGGAGACCCGGGCAGCGCAGTGGTGGCTCGCAAAGCTGGTCGAGGAGGGGCGCGAACCGGGCACGTCGCCCTACTACCTCTCGACGATGGATCTGTACGCGGCGATGGCACGCGCGAGCCGCCTCGCCCCGCCGGTATTCGCCCGGTTGCGCGCCACGCTGGCCGCACGGATCGTGGGGTGGCTCGAAGCGGGCGGCGAAACCATCGACGCGTATCGCTTGGCGCAGGCGGTGACGGCGCTGGTCCAGTTGCAAGCCACCGGGGAAGAGGAGGTGGTGCGGCGCGCGCTGGAAGGGGTGCTGGAGGCGCAACACGCCAATGGCGGCTGGCCGGAGTGCCTGATCTGGAAATGCCGACCCGGCGTTGACGGCCGGTTTTCATCCGAGGCGCTGACCACCGCGTGCTGCATCGGGGCGATGGCCCGGGCCATGCGAGCCTGACGGAACGCACGATGTCCGATGGCAAGGCGCCCGCAACGGTCGAAGCCCGCGCCGGCGGGAAGTTCGGAGCGCTCCTCGAGGCGTTGCGCGCATTCATCCCGCGCGAACTGATCGGTGGCCCGGAGTGGACTCGACTCCTTGACCGCATTGGCGGACTTCCGGAGAAGGGGGTCGCGTCCCGGTGCGGCTTCGAGTTCCGGCTCGACGCCCCGGCACCCGCAGCGGACTTCTTCGTCGTGGTCATCCCGGGGCAGGTCCTGGCCCGGTACTACATCCGGCGGGGAACGACGGACGAAGCGAGTCCGGCGGCCGCAGGGCTCGCCCGGCATCTCGTCTTGATGGACCCCGATGGACCGTCCCGAGGCAATTCGGTGGCCGACTGGAACAACGGGATGACCCTCGAGTACGACGTGGCGGAGGTCGCGCGGGGAGGGGCTGCGCCCGGCGTGTTCCTGAAGACGCGGCGCACGCGCACCCCGGAACGCAAGGACCCGCATCACTGCAGTCCCCGCACCGCGGCGGCCGGAATCGCCGCGGCGGTGGGGTGGGAGCCGGACGAAGGGGAGCGGCGCGCGGTGCAGCGAGCCTTCGACGCCCTGCCGGCGGGCGGCGAGGTGGCCCATATCGGGGCGTTGCCGGGCCGCGCGCCGCGGGCGCTCCGGATACTGGTTCAGCGACTCGAAAGAGCGGAGGTCCCCGGTTTCCTGGAATGCGTGCAATGGTCCGGTGACTCCGACGTCGTGGTCTCGGCTCTGAGCGACTTCCGGGACATTTGCAGCCGCTTCCGGCTGTCGGTGGATGTCTCCGCCCATGGAACGGCACCGCGTCTGGGGGTGGAGCTGTTCGTCAGGGAGAAATGGGATCGGGAGGACGACTGGCTCGCGACGGACATCGAGGACTGGAGACCGGTTGTGGAGCGGCTGCAGGCGTGCGGCTGGTGTCTCCCGGAGAAAGCGCGTGGCCTGCTCGCGTGGCCCGGAGTCCGGCAACTGTATGGTGCCAGGGGCGTCCATCTCCTCTACCTGGGCATCAATCACGTCAAGCTCCTGGTCGAGCAAGGCGGAGTGCGCGCCAAGGCGTATACCGGGCTGCGCTGCGTGCCGGTGCGGCCGCAGGGGTGACGGAGACGTTACAGGCGGGAGACAACGCCGCCGGCCGAGGCCGAACTCCGCAGCGCCCCCTCGAGCCGGGAGACGCCCGGTGCGGTCGCAGCCACGCCCCTCGAAACGTTCTTCCGGACCGGGGCTAGACCATCTGCCGCCGGGCCAGATCGCGGAACGGACCCTCCTGCCCCAGCAGCTCCTCGAACTCCCCGGCCTGCACCACGCGCCCGTCCTGGAGCACGTAGATGCGATCCGCCTTGCGGATGGTGGACAGACGATGGGCGATCACGATCCGGGTGCCGACGGACTTCTCGATGCCTTCCATGGTCTCGGCTTGGCTCATCGTGTCGAGCCAACTGGTGGGCTCGTCGAGAAGGAGGATGCGCGGCTCGTGCACCAGGGCCGCCGCGATGCGGATCCGCTGGATCTGCCCCCCGGAGAAGGTCGATGCGTTCTCGCCCACGGTGGTGAGCATCTGCATCGGCATCGCGGCGATGTCGCGTTCGACCGCCGCCCGGCGGGCGGCACGCCAGGCGTCGTCCACGCCCAGGTCGTTCGTGACGCCGATGATGTTGTCGAGCACGTTGCCGCCCTGGAGACGGCCCTCCTGCGTGACCACGCCGACCTGCCGGCGCACCGCATCGCGGTCCAGGTGGGCGAGGTCCTTCCCGTCGTAGTACACCGCCCCCGACAACGGCTCTTCGAGACCGAGGGCGATGCGGAACAGCGTGCTCTTGCCGACCCCGGATTCCCCCACGATGGCGACGAGCTCACCGGGCCTGACGTGGATGGTGACGTCCCGGAGCACCATCGGACCGCGTTCGGAGTAGCGGAAGCTGATGCGCTGGAAGGCCATCTCGCCCTGGAGCGTGACCCGTGCGCCGCCGCCGGGCGCGGAGTCGGGCCTGGCCCGAACGATGGGGTGCACCTGCTCGCACCCGGGCACGATGGTGGCGACGGCCTGGAGCGACTGGCCGAGCCGCACCATGGCCATGTAGAACACCATCGAAGCGGTGTAGACGGCGAGGAAGTCGGCGGGCGCGAGCCCACCCTTGCCTTGCCGCAGCGCGACCGCAAACAGCGCAGCGCCGGCCAGCGCGGGCACCGCGGCGCTGAACGCGGTGGCGTACTCGGTGAGCACGGAGATGCGGATCCAGGCCCGTTTCAGCTCCCGGTATCGGTGTGCCCAGGCGGCGAAGGCCGACCCTTCGGTTCCGGTGGTGCGCAGCTTGCCGATGCCGTTGATGAACTGGAACAACTCGCCCGCGAGCTCGCGCGTCATCTCGACGTGACGCCGCTGCGGACCGAGGAGAAGTCCGACGACGAGCGACGTGAGGGCCAGCGCCGCGAGGCCCAGGCCCAGGGTCAGCCAGCCGAGCGCGGTGTCGTAGTGGAAGAGCAGCGCGAACATCGGCAGCAGAAACAGCACCGACAGCAGAGCGTCGGCCACCGCCCCGGACACCCGGTCGCGCAGCTCCTGGAAGGCCGCCGCCCGCGAGGCGAGCTCACCCGAGGTGAAGCCGCGGAAGAACCGCGGCCGCAGGCGCAGCAGTCGGTCCCAGAGCGCGGCGCTCATCCGGGCCACCATCCGGCCTTCCAGGCGCATCAGCGCCGTACCGCGGAAAAGCTGCGACAAGGCGGCCATGAACGAGAGCCCGACGAGCACCCCCGCGAGCTGGACGAGCGCGCCCGGGTCGCCGGACGGAATCACGGAGCCGATCAGCACATTGACCGCCACCGCCGGGGCGAGGGCCAGAATCCCGGCGCCGACACCCGCCACCGCGAGACGGACCAGGTCGCCGGCCACGCGCCCGCCGCCGGCGACGGCGGCGAGGTCCCCCACGCCGGCGGGCCGGTCGTTCGGCAACGTCCGGTACAGCAGCCGCGCATCCTCGAGGAGCTCCCCGGTGGTGCCGGCGTCGGCGCGCTCCGACCGCCCGGTGGTCGGGTCGAGGACCCGATACCGGCCACCCGCGCCCGGAAGGAGGGCCACGGGCCGGTCGTCCTCGCGACGGAAAGCCAGCATGGCGCCGCTGTCCCCGAGCCACCACCGAGCCTCTGCGGACAGCCGCACGCGCCGGGCGCGCACCCCCGACGCCCGCACGATGTCGTCCAGGGACGGCTCCAGGCCCTCGCCCACCACCGGGGTCCGGATGGAGATGCCCTCGTGCCGGCCGATCGCCTGCAACGCGGCCACCAGCGCGCTTCTGTCGGCGGCCGGGTCTTCCGCACGCGCGCGGGACAGGGCCTCCAGACTCCGCCTCGCGGCGGCCTCTTCGCGGCGGCGCTGAACGACCTGCGCCGCCTGCAGATTGGCTTCGTCCGCCAGCATCAGCCGGCGGTTGCTCGCCTCGGCGCCGAACGCCAGCCGGTGAAACTCCGGCAGCGCCCGCCGCACCAGGATGCCGGGGTCCAGCTCGGCGGAGGAGACGCAGGCGATGCCCTCCGTGCGACGCAGCGCTATCCATGCATCCGGCGTGACCGGCATCAGGCCCGGTCCCTCGGCGCCGGCATCCTCCGTCTCGAGGAAGGCGGCCTCCAGGGCCTCGCCGCGGATCCACACCACTCCGTGGCGAGCCGTCAGGATGCCGGTGGTCAGCGCCTGCGCATCCTGTCCAGGCTCGATCTGGAGCACGGAGGGCGGACGCGGTGCCACCGCCCGCGCGACAGCTCCCGCGAAGTCCTCGACCCAGGCGTCGGCCCCGACGGCCAGCGCCTGGGCGAGGTCCGCCCCGCCCGGATCCTTCGCGACCTCGTCGAGCAGGGGAGGGATCGGGATCCGGTACAGCCGGGAGTCCGGCAGGCCCTTCCCGACGAGCTTGAAGCCGCGTTCCGTCCCTCCGTTGCCGGCTCCGAATGCGAGGCGACCCGGCCCGAGACGCAGCACGTGCCTGAACGCCGACAGAACCCGGCCGTCCGCGTACTCCGCAACCGAGACATCGAGCGCACCGCGGACGACGAGCCAGGCGACCTCGGGATCTCTCAGCTCGACCGGCCGGTTCGCCGCGGACACACGAAGCTCGCCGGCGCGAGCCGCGTACTCCGCGAGCGGTCCCGGACCCGGGCCGCGGCGGCCCGCCTCACTGGCCACGGAGGAACCTGCCGTAGAAGCTGTCCTCGACCGCCATCAGCGCTTCGTGGGTCCCCTCTTCGACCACGCGGCCCCGATTCAGGACGATGATCCGGTCGGCATCGCGAATGGTGCTCAGCCGGTGCGCGATGATGAGGCAGCTACAGCCCCTGCGCCGCAGGTTGTCGTCCACCTGCAGCTCGGTGAGCGTATCCAGGGCGCTCGTGGCTTCGTCCAGGATCAGCAGCGTGGGGTTGTTGACGAGCGCGCGGGCGATCTCCAGGCGCAGGCGCTGCCCGCCGCTGAAGTTGCGCCCTCCCTCCTCCACGTGAGAGTCGTAGCCGAGCGGGCGGGCGATGATCTCCTCGTGAATCGCCGCGTCCCGAGTGGCGGCGGTCAGGTGTTCATCGGGGGTCTGCGCATTCCACATCGTCAGGTTGTCGCGCACCGTCCCCGCGAACAGAACGGCGTGCTGATCGACGACGGACACGGAGGCGGTCAGCACCTCGCGAGGGATCGCATCGCGAACGTGCCCGTCGAAGAGGATCTCGCCGGACCACGGCCGGTACATGCCCGCGGCCAGAAGCGCGAGCGTGGTCTTGCCCGAGCCGCTCGGCCCCACCACCGCCACCCGTTGTCCGGGCTCGATCGTCAGGTTCAGGTTCTCGACGAGCGGCGGGCGGTTGCGCTGGAAGCCGAACGTGACGCCGCGCATCTCCAGCCCTCCGCTCAGGCGCAGGCGTCCCGCGAAGGTCACGATGCTCCGGGATGGTTCGGCTTCCCCGGCGTCGAACTCCGGATCTTCCGGGGCGTCGAAGACATCGTCCAGGCGCTGCAGGTCCGCTCCCAGCGTCTCGAGCTGGTCCGAGAACCGCGCGAAACGGCCGATGGGATTGAGGAAGTTCACGGCCAGGACGTAGAAGCCCATCAGCATGCCGGTGCTCATCTCGCCCGACATCACCCTCCACCCGCCGACGCCGAGCACGACGGCCGCGCCGAGCAGATGGAACAGGGCGGGGAGCGCCAGGGTCAGGTGACCGAGCTCCGCGAACTTCTGCCGGGCCTGCAGCTCGGTCGCCTGACGGCCGCTCCAGAGCGAGAAGAAGTCGTCTTCGCGCGCCGTCGCCCGCAGCGTATCGACGGCGTGCAGCCCCGCCATGCCCACGCCCTGAAGCAGACCCTGATCGCGGCGCAGCCGATGGTTCTGATCCCTGCGAAGACGGCCCGTCAGGCGCATTGCCGACAAGCACAGTGCGCCCAGCGCGGCGACGACAAGCGCCAGTGGGAGGTCCCAGGCGAGCATGAGCGCGAGAAAGGCGATGCTCATCAGGAGCTCGATCGCCAGGCCCGTCAACTGACTCGCCCCGACCTCTGCGACCTGGTCGATCAACTGGACCCGCGACGCCAGATCGCCCGCGTACCGGTGGGCGAAGAACTGCATGGGAAGCCGCAGGAGCCGGGTGATGTAGCGGTCCGACCGGTCGATCGACAGGCGAACGGTCAGCTTGCGCAGCGAACGCATCTGCAGCCAGGTCAACAGCCAGGTCGCCCCGCCGGCCGCCGCCATCGCACCGGTCATGGCGGCGCCCCAGTCGGCCTGACCGCTTCCGAGCACGTGGTCCACGAAGACCGAGAGCAGCAGCGGCAGCGCCAGCATCGGCACCACGAGGAGCAGCCCGCACAGCGCGGCGAAGACCAGGGACGCCTTGAACTCGCGCAGCCACGGCCACAGCCGCGGCAGGACTCCGGGCGGATCGCCGCCCGGCCGGAACGTCTCCCCGGGCTCGAAGGCCAGCGCGACACCGGTGAAGTCGCGGTCGAAAGTGTCCCGGTCGACGACCCGATGGCCGACCGCCGGATCGTTGAGAAACCAGCGGTCTTCGCCGATACCTTCGAGGACGACGAAGTGGTTGAACCCCCAGAAGAGGATCATGGGCAGGGGCATCGTCGCGAGCTGATGGATCTCCCGGCGCCACCCGGTGCCCTCCACCCCGTAGCGCCGGGCGGCGCGGACGAGGTCCTCCGCGTTGGAGCCGTCGCGCCCGACCCCGCATGCCTCGCGCAGCTCCTCCAGCGAGACCCGGCGTCCGAAGTGGGCGAGCACGATCCCGAGACAGGCGGCGCCGCAGTCGGTGGCTTCGAGCTGCATCACCACCGGGGTGCGCACCCGCCTCCGCCCGCGAGGTGCGCACGAAGCATGCGAGGCGCCGGTGTGCATTCGTCCGGCCGCCATCAGCGCACCGACGGACAGCGGATGCGCTCGACGGCCGGGCGCGCTGCGCCCTTCACCGCGGGCGCCCGGCCGACGACACCAGCAGACCGAGCGGCGAGCGCCGCGCCACCACGATCTCGACCCGGCACGGCACACCGTCCGGCATCCGCGCATCTCCGGCGCCGCGCACGGTCAGCCTGACCAGATGGCGGGGAGAACCGGGCGCCTCGGACGACACAACTCCGATCCGCGAGAGCCACGAGGGAAGATCCACCGGCCGCGCGGATACCTCGGCGACCTCGCCGGCAAAGACCCGGGCGCCGGATCGGTCCGTGACCGTGACCCTCGCCTTCATGCCGGCGTCGATGCGCCGGCTCTGCTCGGGCGCGACGAACAGGACTGCTTCCGGTTCGCGGCGGAGGCCGGTGCGGACCTCGGCCACCGACTCGCCGACGCCGATCGCCTGTCCTGCGACGAGGCCGTTCGCGGTGATCTCGCCGGCACGCGGGCTGACGATGACGGCTCCGGCCGTGTCGAGGGCCGCGAGCTCGAGCACTTCCGCGCGGGCGGCGGCCAGCTCCGCATCCAGCCAGCTTCCGGGCGGAGCCTCCGGACTCCTCGCCCGTTCCTCGAGCAGGGCGACCCGCGCGCGGGAGATCCGCAGACGCCAGCGAAGCTCCGGCAGATCGAGACGGGCGATCTCCTCACCGGCCTCGACCCGATCCCCCACTTCCGCCGTGACTTCCGTGACGACCCCCGATGCGGCGGAGACTACGGCGTAACGCTCGCCCGGTTGCACGAGCGCGCCGGCCCCGGACACAGTCTGCTCCACGCGGGTGAGACCACCCCACAAGGCGGCGGCGAGCAGGGTGGCGGCAAGGCAGGCGAGCAGCAGCCATTCGTGCGGAGCGGTGACCCGCAGGAGATCGTCGAGCGGCTCCGGCTGTGCGCTGCGGATCAGTGCCCGGTCGCGAAAGAGTGGGCTTCCCAGCATGACTGGATAATTCTGCCATGTTTGGGGTGCGGCAGTACCGACTCGCCGGCACGAGTGGGGCTCCGACGACTCGGCCGGTGCAGGGGCCGGACCCGCCTCCCTTTTCGGGGCGCCGGAGACCGCCGGAGACCGCATCGCCGCTTCGGAGGTCTGCCGGTACAGTAGGGACGGACGCGACCGCGGAGCGATGGCTTGATCGGTCTCTTCGTGCGCCACCCGGTGGCGCCGAATCTCCTCATGGCGCTGATGATCCTGGCGGGTGCGGTCGCCCTCGGCGAGCTCGACCGCCAGTACCTCCCGGACGTGGCCCGAGCCGTGGTGACGGTTGATGTGGCCTGGACGGGCGCCGGGGCGGAGGACGTCGCGAACCGGATTACCCTGCCCCTTCACGCGGAGTTGCGCACGCTCGACGGACTCGACGAGATCACCTCCACCACCAGCGACGGCAGGACCGCCCTGCGCCTGAAGTTCCGGGAAGAGACGGACATCGACGAGGCGGTGGACGAGATCAAGGATCGGTTGGACGCGATGCGCAGCCTGCCGGAGTCCGCAGGCTCGCCCGCCGTGGCTGAGCGCAAGGTCTACGAGACCATCGCCACGTTGCTTCTCACCGGCCCTGAGAGCCGTGTGGCGCTGCGTCGCCTCGCACGCGGCATCAAGCGCGATCTGCTGGATGTCGGGATCGATCGGGTGGAGATCGAGGGCGATCCGGAGGAAGAGGTCGCGATCCAGGTGGCGAGCGCGACCTTGCGTGAGTTGGGCCTTTCGCTCGATGCAATCGCGGACCGTGTGGACCGGTACAGCCGGGACATGCCGGCGGGGACGGTCGGGCGTGACGACTTCGCGATTCAGTTGCGCGCCCTCGCACAGCGCCGCCGGGAAGTGGAGTTCGAACGGATCCCGGTGCTCGCCGACGAGCGGGGACGGCGGATCGAGATCAGGGACGTCGCGGTGCTCGAGCGCCGCCCGCGGCCCAGTCAGATCGAGGTGCTCCACGAGGGACGGCCCGCGGTGGTGTTCGACCTTCAGCGCAGCACCACCGGCGACACCCTGGAGCTGGGGAAGAAGCTGCGCGACTGGCTCGAAAGGGCCGAATCGGCGCTGCCCCCGAGCGTGACCATCCATGTCCTGAACGAGCCGTGGTCGCGCGTGTGGGATCGACTCGCGCTGCTGCTGAAGAACGGCGGCGGCGGGCTCGTGCTCGTGCTCGTCATCCTGTTTCTGCTGCTGAACGGACGGGTAGCGTTCTGGGTAGCCATCGGGATCCCGGTATCTTTCATGGCGGCGCTTGCCGCCCTCTGGCTGGCCGGCGGCAGCATCAACATGGTCAGCCTGATCGCGTTCATCATGGCGATCGGCATCATCGTCGACGATGCAATCGTGGTCGGGGAGGACGGGCTGGCGCATTTCCAGCGGGGAGCGGCGCCGGCCGAAGCGGCCGAACGTGGCGCACGGCGCATGCTCGTCCCCGTCATGGCAGCGGCCTTGACCACGATCGCGGCGTTCGTTCCGCTGCTCATGGTGGGCGGGTTCATCGGGCAGTTCCTGTTCCAGATCCCGCTGGTGGTGATCTGCGTCATCGCGGCATCGGTCGTCGAATGCTTCCTGATCCTGCCTGGCCATCTGCGCGCCCACTTCCCGCCCCGCGAACGGGCCGGGCGGATGCGCACCGCCATCGACGCCGGAGTCGAGCGGTTTCGGGAGCGAGTGTTCCGGCCGATGGTGCGCGGCGCGGTGGCCGCGCCCGCCATCGTCCTCGCCCTGGGTCTGGCGATGCTGCTCGCCGCGGCTGGTCTGGTGCTTGGCGGCCACCTCAAATTCCACTTCTTTCCGACGCCCGAGACGAGCTTTGTCCATGCCGACGTCCGGTTCGTTGCGGGGACGCCGCGCGAGCGGATGCGGGCCTACGTGCTGGAGGTCGAGCGGGCGCTGCGCGCGGCGGAGCGCGAGGTCGGCGAGGACTTCGTCAGGCTTGCGTACGTGCGGCTCGGAGCCGACGAAGGGGTGGTGGCGGTCCAGCTCGTCGACTCCGATCGCCGCCGGACGCGCAACGCGCAGGCCATGCAGGCCTGGGAACGCCATGTACCGGATCGGCCGGGCGTCGATTCGGTGGTCATCTCGGAGGCCGCGATCGGTCCCCCGGGCGCGGACAGCGATACGAAGCTCGTCGGGCACGACCCCGCAACCCTCAAGGCAGCGGCATCCGAGATGGTGGTCCGCCTTGCCGCAGTGCCGGGCGCCCTCTCCGTCGCCGACAACATGCCGCATGGTCGGAGGCAGCTCGTCTTCGAGCTCACGCCGGTGGGTGAAGCGCTCGGGTTCACGGTGGCGGATGTGGGGAGACAGCTCCGTGCCGCGTACGACGGACGTCTCGCGCAGGTCTTCCAGGACGAGGACGCCGAGATCGAGGTGCGGGTGATGCTCCCGGACGCGGAACGCAACCGTCTCGCGAGCCTCGGCGCGGTCGGGGTCGTCTCTCCGTCCGGGGCGACGGTACCCCTCGACACGGTGGCGAACCTCCGCTTCCGGCGCGGATTCGACGTGCTGCGCCATACCGACGGACGGCTTGCGGTCAACGTCACCGCGAACATCGATGCGCGGGTCACGACCGCGCGCGACGTCAACCGGGTGCTGTTCGAGCGGATTCTGCCCGAGATCGGCCGCCGTCACACCGTCGAGTACTCGCTCGAGGGCCGGAGCAGGACCGAGGAGCGGACCCTTGGAGACATGCGCACGGGCCTCGTCGTCGCGCTGGCGCTGATCTTCCTCATCTTGGCCTGGGTCTTCGGCTCCTACGGATTGCCGCTGCTGGTGATGACCGCCATCCCGTTTGGTCTCGTGGGGGTGCTGGTGGGCCACTACGTGATGGATATCGACGCGTCCATGCTCTCCGTACTGGGCTTCTTCGCGCTCTCGGGGATCGTGGTGAACAACTCCATCGTCCTCGTCACGTTCTACGAAGGGCTCCGGGAGCGCCTGCCGGGCGCCGCCGCGATCGAGGAGGCCGCCTGCCTGCGCCTTCGCGCGGTGCTCCTGACGAGCTTCACGACCGTCGCGGGTCTCACCCCGCTCATGTTCGAGACCTCGTTGCAGGCACAGTTTCTGATTCCGATAGCGGTGACGATTGCGTTCGGGCTCGCCTTCTCGACCCTCGTCGTCCTGTTTTTCGTACCGGCCCTGCTGGCGTGGCGCGAGCGTTTCTTGTCCTGGAATGCGGGAAGACGGGGGGGCGAGGAGTGAACAGGCTCGTCTTCCTGTGGTGCCATCCCCGCTCCATGTCGAGCACCCTGGAACGGGCGAAACTCGAACGCGACGACCTGGCGACACTGCACGAGCCGTTCCTGTACCTGTACTACGTGCACGACGCCCGCAAGGCGCAATCAGGTGCCGTATCGCGATCCATCGCGATGTCGCGCGGGCTTAACGCCCCGCCCCAGGCACGACGGGCTACTCCGAAGCGGAGGCGGGCCCGCTCAAGCCAAACGGCGAGGCGGTCACCGCACGGGACCTCACGGTCCGGTGCGGTGACCGGGGAACCCCCCGGGATTGACGATGCCTCCGAGCCGTGGCGCGTGGCGTTGCAAGCGGGGCCGGGGGCACTCCCTGGCCGTGCGGACGAAGCGCAACGCTTGCAAGCGCGGCGCGCCGAAACCGTGCTCGCGGCCACTGTCGGACAACCGGCACGCCGCAGCCGCCGCCTGGGTCGGCAGCGTAAGGCGTCACAGGGCACTCTCGCAGCTCTTGCTGCGGCTCCGCCCGTCTCGCTCAGCGAGGCAGCGGATCGCCCATCAGCACTCAGCTACCCCACGCCCGCCCCGGGGCTGCGCGATGCGGACCCGGGGCGCGGTCGATACGTGCTTCGCGCCTGCGCGACCCGTTCCGATGTTCTTGTTGCGACTCGGCTCCGATTACGTTGCTCGAGCCTCTGCTGGCGGAGCGCCGCTCATTGGTACGCTGGATTGACGGTCAAGGCTCCTCTGCCTTTCATGCAGTGGCAGAGTGCTCGTTGAACGCTAGACAGCCGGTGGCGGTCCAATGAAAACCGTGCCGGAATCCTCCAGTCGTCCGAGTCCGGCGGCGTGAAGCGCACCACCCGTCCTGCTTGGACCTGGCCAATGCGTGCCCCGATGGCTGGCACCGGATCTCCGTCGATCACGAAGCTTTGGAGAATCGCTGGATTGGCCTGCGCGTCGGTTCCGAGTGCGTTGAACGCGAACGCGCGAAACCCTTGGCTGGTCCGGCTCTGGCTGTAATGTTGGCCGACGTGTTGCGCGACGGCACCGCCGAGCGAGTGCCCCGTCATCGCGTATCTCGAGTGTTCCTCCTCCATGAAATGGCCAGCGACTTCGACCATGAGGTCGAAAACGCAAGAACTAGAGCGGAGCCTGTTGAGGGTCGCTCGCCATTGCGTTAGGCGGTCGGGTCGCCCCCAAGGATGAATGGGCCGCATCATCATGCTCCCCCATCACCCTGAACTCGCTCCGGCAACCACGACCCGGAGTACCCGCTTGCACCCGGCAGGCGTTCAAGCGACCTTCGCAACCGAGGTCACGAGGCGGTACCCGAGCTGCTCCAGCGCCAGCTCGACATGACCGATATGCGAGCGATGATCGAGGTCGAGCAGTCTGCGCACGATCGTCTCGGTGACGCCGAGCTTGCGCGCCAGGGCGACCTTCGTCATGTCGCGTTCGAGCATTGCGTTGTGGAGTGCGACCTTGGCCGTCACCAGCGGCGACAATGTGACGGCGGGCTGCTCCGGACCTGGTTCGCTCGGGGTCGGAACCCGTTCGCGGTCGGCGATATAGCCACCTAGGGCGACGACGAGGGCATCTTCGGCTTCATGGATGGCGTGTTCGGCATCCTCCCCGAAGGTGATGGCTTCGGGCACGTCGATCACCCGCGCAATGACCTGACTTTCGGACGACAAGAGATCGAGTGGATAGCGGAACTGCATGCCGGTCGCTCCTACAGATCTTCGGGGTCGATGCCGAGCTGGCGGCAGACCAGCTTGACGTAGCTGTTGTCGAGATCTTTCGAGCCGTGCATCTTGACGATTGACTTGCGGCCTCCGTGTCTCACGTAGACGTGTCCGCCCTTGCCGCGGCCCGCGTCCACCGTAGCGCCTCGCGCTCGGAGTTTCCTGAGAAACTGGCGAGCCTTCATGGCAGGATATCGTCGAACAGATATGTGAGGTTCGTCAACCACAGGGACGTCACAGGGACGTCAGCACGCTGTTGGCTGTTGCAGTGTCGCTGGCCGCTGATCTGCGACTACAACCACCCCCGCGGTACGGTCGAGCTTTCGCCGAGCGACATGCGGCTCACCGGCCGCACCGAGGATCTCCTCGACGAGATCGGAGTGCGTTTGCTGGATCTCATCTGTCGTGTCCCCCACCGATCGTTTTCGTCCAGATCGAACCCCGCACGACGGGCCGCGCGGCTGGGCACGGGTTCGATCAACCCCCCACCGGAGACGCGGGCATCAAGAGAAAGCGCTGTCTTCGAGCGGGTGCAGGAAGGAGGGGAGGAAGGCTTTGCGGTGGTCAGGATGGGCTCAGAAAACGCCAAGTGGCGTCACTCAAGCTTTTTATTCTTGTGGTACGAATTGTGGTATGATTTACGTAAGTGATTGTTTTTAAAGATATATTGGCGGAGAGGGAGGGATTCGAACCCTCGGTACGCTATTAACGTACACACACTTTCCAGGCGTGCTCCTTAAGCCGCTCGGACACCTCTCCGGAGGCCGCAAAGGGTAAGTGAGCCGCCGCGAGTCCGCAATCTTCGGACCGGCGCGTACTCCGAGTGCATATTGACCAAATTCAACGGCGATTCGAGGAGGCGGGGACCGCCTGAAGCCTCGAGCATTCGTACTTCCGGGTTCGCGCAGCGGCCTCGCAGGCGCTGGCGAGAGGTTTGGGAGCAGCAGCGGGACACATGATATCCTCGCCACCCTTCGCGATTCAGGACACGGTCGATGGCGGCTCGCATCGGTCCCCTCGCATCGCCAGGTCGTGAACCCCGTCAGGCCCGGAAGGGAGCAGCGGCAGCGACGGACGCGAGTGCCGGGGTGCGGCTGGTGCGGGTCGCCTCCATTTCACACCCTTCACGCGACGGTCGAGGAATTCGATTTCGAATCGTGGACATGCTTGCAAGCCGCGCCGTGACGGGTGCGGCTGGGTGTAGATGCGGTCAACGAGTCGACGGCCGGCGATGTCACACACCAACCACGTGGACGATTTCGTCGAGACCGACGAGATCCCCGTCCGCGCGCATGCGGTCTGCGTCTTGTAGCTATTTTGCTACACCTCGAACGTCTCCATTCGGCTGCTCCGGCCCCCCGCCGGAACCGTACGAAGCTGGTCCGGTCCTGATGGCGCGGTTTACGGCGAATTTCCCGAAATCGCAGTGAATTCGAGGCAATCGCGTGTATATTCACCGCGGGCCGGATCCAGGGATGCCAAGCGTGCGCTATTCCATCTTCAGCCTTGCCAGAAATGCGCTGAGCCACCACCAGCGGTGGCCGCTGGCGTGGCGCAGTCCGGAGCCCAAGCGCGAGTACGATGTCGTGATCGTCGGCGCCGGCGGTCACGGACTGGCGGCCGCGTACTACCTCGCCAAGCTCCACGGCCTCACCAACGTCGCGGTGGTGGAAAAGGGCTGGCTCGGCGGCGGCAACACCGGACGCAACACCACCATCGTTCGCTCGAACTACCTGCTGGAGCCCAACGCGCACTTCTACGAGCACTCGCTGAAGCTGTGGGAAGGTCTCACGAGCGATCTCAACTACAACGTGATGTTCAGCCAGCGCGCGGTGGTGAACCTCACGCACAACGATTCCCAGATCGACGGGGCACGCCGCCGCGGCAACGCGATGCGGCTGAACGGCATCGACGCGGAGTGGCTCTCGGTCGACCAGGTCCAGGCCATGGTTCCGCTCCTCGACTGCTCGCCCAACGCGCGCTTTCCGGTCACCGGCGGACTCGTGCAGCGCCGCGGCGGGACCGCCCGGCACGACGCGGTGGCATGGGGATTTGCGCGGGGCGCGGACTCGTACGGGATCGACATCATCCAGAACTGCGAGGTCACCGGCATCCGGACCGATGATGGCAGCGTGGCCGGAATCGAGACCACGCGCGGCTACATCGGGGCGAAGAAGGTCGGCATCGCGGTGGCGGGCAACAGCTCGCGTCTGGCGGCGATGGCCGGCATTCGGCTGCCCATCGAGTCGCATGTGCTGCAGGCGGCGGTCACCGAACCGCTCAAGCCGGCCATCGACACGGTGGTGACCTCCGGCGCGGCCCACTGCTACATCAGCCAGACCGACAAGGGCGAAATCCTGATGGGCGGCAGCCTGGACTTCTACAACTCCTACGCCCAGCGCGGAAACCTGCCGACGCTGGAACACGTGATCCAGGGTGCGATCTCGCTCTTCCCATTCCTCAGTCGGTTGCGGCTGATGCGGACCTGGGGCGGGGTGATGGACATGACGATGGACGGCAGCCCGATCCTCGGCAAGCTGCCGGTCAAGGGCCTCTACCTCGACGGCGGCTGGTGCTACGGCGGATTCAAGGCCACCCCCGCGGCGGGCTGGTGCCACGCCTGGACCATCGCCAACGACGAGCCGCATCCGCTCAACGCGGCGTTCCGGCTCGACCGATTCCACCGGGGCGAGATCCTCGACGAGAAGGGCGTCGGGGCCAGTCCGCAGGCGCACTAGCTGCGACCACTCGATTGCACGACACCGGCGTAGCAGCGAGCCACAGGGAGCCACCAGCATGCTGCTGATTACGTGTCCATGGTGCGGGCCACGCGCCCACATCGAGTTCACCTACGGGGGCGACGCGACGGTTGACCGACCCGCCGACCCCGATGCGGTCTCTGCCGAGGAATGGCTCGATCACGTCTACATCCGCGACAACCCCCGCGGGCCTCACAACGAATGGTGGCAGCACACCTCCGGGTGCCGGAGCTGGATCAAGGTCAAGCGCGACACGTGGACCCATCGGGTGCACGGTAGCGGACCTCCCGGGTCCGACCTCGGCGAGGACGAACACCGATGAGCCGGTATCGGCAGTGGGTCCGGATCCCGTCGGGGCGCTCGCATTCGTTCCGCGCAAAGGATGGACACCGATGAACCGGCAGACCCACAGGGCCGAACGCGGAGGGCGCATCGACCGCTCCGCACCGCTTGCATTCACCTTCGACGGTACGCGCCACGAGGGGTACGAAGGCGACACCCTGGCCTCCGCGCTGCTCGCCAATGGCGTGCGGCTCGTCGGTCGCAGCTTCAAGTATCACCGGCGGCGCGGCATCTTCGGAGCCGGGTCGGAGGAGCCCAACGCCCTCGTTCGCGTCCGCGAAGGGGCGCGGGCCGAGCCGAATCTGAAGGCGACCCAGGTGGAGCTCTACGACGGCCTTGTCGCTGCCAGCCAGAACCGCTGGCCGTCACTCGAATTCGACGTGGGCGCGCTGAGCAACATTGCCTCGAAGCTGTTGCCGGCCGGGTTCTACTACAAGACGTTCATGTGGCCCGGATCGTGGTGGATGCTGTACGAGCACTTCATCCGCAAGGCGGCGGGGCTTGGACGAGCCCCGAACGAACCCGATCCCGATCACTACGATCGCCGCTACGCCTTCTGTGACGTACTCGTCGCAGGTGCCGGTCCGGCCGGTCTGATGGCGGCGCTCACCGCCGCGCGGTCGGGTGTGCGCGTCATCCTCGTCGACGACGCGCCCACTCTCGGCGGCAGCCTTCTCGCGTCAACCGACACTATCGAGAACGGCGACCCGATGGCGTTCGTCTCCCGCATCGGCGACGAGTTCGCATCCTGTCCGAACGTCCGCGTATTGAGCCGTACCACCGCACTCGGATACTACGACGACAACATGATCGTCGCCCTGGAGCGGCGTACCGACCACGTCGCCGAACCTCCCGAGCACAGTCCGCGGCAGCGGCTGTGGTGGATTCGCGCGAAGGAAGTGGTACTCGCCACGGGCGCCATCGAGCGCCCCCTCCCGTTCGAGAACAACGACCTTCCCGGTGTGATGCTGGCCTCCGCCGCGCGGACTTACGCGGTTCAGTACGGAGTCCGGCTCGGCGATCGCTGCGTCATCGGCACGAACAACGATTCGGCGTACGAGGCGATAGAGCCGATGCTGAACGCGGGGACGAACATCGTCGCAATCGCCGACGCACGCGACGACGGTCCGGGGAGCGATGCGCTGGCCGTCGCCGAGCGGTTCGGGATCGAGCTGATTTCGGGCGCGGTGGTGATGCGCGCGATCGGCCGCACCGGGGTGGACGGCGTGGAGTTGCGTTCGCTCTCGCCGGACGGCGCCTCGGTCGGGGACGACTCCCGGCGCATGCCGTGCGATCTCGTGTGCGTCTCGGGCGGCTGGAATCCGACCGTACACCTGTTCTCCCAATCTCAGGGCCGGTTGCGGTTCGATGCCGAGCGCGCGGCGTTCGTGCCGGGCGAGAGCGTGCAGCGCGAACGCTCGGCCGGTGCCGCGCGCGGACTGCCGAGCCTGTCCGAATGCCTGTCCGACGGCGTCGTGGCCGGTTCCGATGCGGTTCGCGCCGCAGGACTGAAGGTGAAATCGGAGCCCACCTGTCCGACGGTGCGGGAGTGGAGCGACTGCGCCCCGGCGCGAACGCTCTGGGCGGTACCGGTCCCCTCCTGGCGCCACGGCAAGCGCTTCGTCGACTTCCAGAACGACGTGACGGTGGCCGACGTCGAGCTCGCGGCGCGCGAAGGATATGCCTCCGTCGAGCACCTCAAGCGCTACACCACCCTGGGGATGGGGACGGATCAGGGCCGGACCAGCAACGTCAACGGGCTCGCGGTGCTCGCCGCCACGCTGGGCAGCGAGATCCCCGCGGTCGGGACCACGACCTTCCGGCCGCCGTACTCGCCGGTCGCGCTTGGCGCAGTCGCCGGCCGCGAAGTCGGTGTCCAGCAGGCGCCGGTCCGGCGGACGCCGATGCACGACTGGCATGCGAATCATGGCGCGACGTTCGTCACCGTCGGGCCGTGGATGCGCGCCCAGTACTATCTCCGTCCCGGCGAGTCGATGATGGACGCCATCAACCGCGAGGCGCTCCATGTTCGCCAGGCGGTCGGGATGGTCGACGTCTCCACCCTCGGGAAGATCGAGGTGCGCGGCCGCGATGCGGGAGAGTTCCTGCACCGCGTGTACATCAACCGGATCCGAAATCTCCGAGTGGGCCGCTGCCGATATGCGTTCATGCTGCGCGAGGACGGGTTCGTGCTCGACGACGGCACTTGCACCCGCATTCGTGACGACGAGTATTACCTCACCACCGGCACCGGCCACGCCGCGGCGGTGATGATGCACCTGGAGCGCTACGCGCAGACCGTGTGGCCCGAGCTCGACGTCCACCTGACGTCGGTCACCGATCAGTGGGCCGGCACCGCGGTGGCCGGGCCCCGAGCACGGGATCTGCTCGCAGCCGCCTGCGACGGTGCCGACGTCTCCGACGAGGCGCTGCCGTTCATGGGCTGCATGGAGGCGACGGTCGCGGGAGCGCCGGTGCGCATCATCCGCATGACGTTCTCCGGCGAGCGGGCCTGCGAGGTGCACTGCCCGGCGGACTTCGGCGTGCACGTGTGGGAGGCGCTGCTCGCGGCGGGGGAACCGTTCGACGTCATGCCCTACGGCACCGAGGCGCTCAGCGTGCTGCGCATCGAGAAGGGGCACGTGGTTCCGAACGAGCTGGACGGGCGGACGATTCCCGCGGATTTCGGATTCGACCGGATGGAGAAGGACGAGGACTTCATCGGCCGCCGCTCGCTCGAGCGGTTCCGCACGAGCGAGCGGCGGCGCAAGACGTTCGTGGGGCTCGTCTCGGAAAACGGCAATGCGGTCCCCCGCGGCGGGCATCTGGTGTGGAATCCCACCGCCCCGAGGCCGATGCGGATGTTCGGCCATGTCACGTCCAACTGTTACAGCCCCACGCTGCAACGCTACATCGGGCTGGCGCTGATGGACGACGCCGAGGACTGGAAGGGCAAGATGCTCTACGCCGCGTCACCGCTCACGGGGAGCCACGTCCCGGTCCGGATCACCGATCACGTGTTCATCGATCCCGAGAACCGGCGGCCGAAGGGATGACGCGGCACGGTGGATCGTCGAGCCACTGATTCCCGGCCGAGCCGCGTTGGGGATCGTTGCGACTTCCAGGAGAGGTAGACAAAGTGAGCGTACCAGCCAGACGCAGCGCACTCGACCGCCACTATCGGATCGGGCGGTCCGGCGCGCGAGTGGAGGATGCCCCCGGTGTCCTGCTCGCGGAGTCTCGACCGCGTTCGATGGTGCAGTTGAACGGTGCGCCCGAGCCCGATGTGCTGGCGGCAGCGCTCGGCCCATCGGAGGACGAGGTTGCCGCCAATCGAACGTTTCATGCCGGCTCGGTGCGCTACGCGTGGAACGGACCGGACCAGTGGCTCGCCGAGAGCGACGAGCAGGGTCCGAGCGAGCTGATCGCGCATATCGAAAATGCACTCCGTGACCACGGAGCGAGCACCACCGATCTCAGTCACGCGAGAACCGTCGCGCGGGTGTCCGGTCCGGCGGCGACGGACCTGCTGGCGAAGCTCTGTCCCATCGACGTCGAGGCGATGCGCGGCGGCGACAGCGCCGTGACGCTTGCCGGTCCCTTCAACGTTCAGGTCGTCAAGTCCGGCCACGAGGAATTCCGGCTCTACGTCTTCCGCAGCTTCGGTCTCGCCCTGTGGGAGATGCTCCAGGACGAAGCGGCGGAGTTCGGCGCGGAAATCGTCGCCGTCGGGTAATCGGTCGGGAGGCGGTTCTTTCGTGCCAGTCGGCCGCGGTGGCTCGACACCCGGGAGAGTGTCCGACGGTACTCGACCAACCCGGCAGGGCCGAACTCGCTGCTCCCGGACGCATGGATGTGCATGGCGTCACCACGTGCCCCGCGTACAGTCGGGCAAAGGTCGTTCCGGGAGTGGCATGACCGGCTCCCTGCCTACGCATTCATCTCTCCGCGCTGACGCCGGGCGCCCTGGGAGGACGCGAACCTCGTCGGATTGCGTACTATCCTGTCCGGCAACGCAATCGGGTGTGTCCAGCGACTCTGAACGGATACTGGATCGTGGATCGGAACCGGGAATCTCGTGACATGAAGCAGACCAGATTCTCGCTGTCGCAGGAGACGATCACGATCCTGTCGGTCGGGGCCGCGCTTGCCGGGCTTCTGCTCGTGATGCTGGGAGACTCACGTGCCGAGCGCGCCAGATTGGATGCGGCAATGCGAGAGATGCGCGCCGAGGGACAGGCCTACCGTGAGGCGTTCGACAAGAAGATCACTCGACTCGTCGAACAACAGGGAACGCTGAACGGCCTCGTCGACAGTCTCCGCAACCCCATCCCGTCTTCGGAGGAGTAGCCGCTGCGGCGTCGCCGAACCATCGAGAACATTCTGAACTGACGATTTGACCCATGGACCATCGCGAGGAACCGGAAGGAACAAAGCAGTCAAGGTTCTCGCTGTCGCAGGAGACGATCACGATCCTGACGGTCGGGGTCGCGCTCGCAGGCCTCATCCTCGTGAATCAGGGAGAGATGCGCGCCGAGGTGCGGGCCGACCGTGCGAGAATCGAAGCGTCGATGAACGACATGCGCGCCGAAGGACGAGCCGATCGGCTGGCGTTCGCGAAGGAGATCACCCGGCTCGTCGAGCAACAGGGAACGCTGAACGGCCTCGTCGACGGCCTTCGCAACCCCATCCCGCCGCCGCGGGAATGAACCCCGCGGTCGCATCGTCGCATCTCTGTTCACCACTGATTCGCGGCTGTGGACGTGACGCGGCAAGAAGTGGGGACTCCTCTCCAGACTCTGTGACGACGGGGGCGACAACACTGCCGACAGCTCGTCGAATCCCGGTCCCTACGAGGATGACGCCCTCGACTTTCTCGGCGACACGCTCACCTACGGGCTCAGCCTCTACGTTATCGGCAGGTCGATACGGGCTCGCACCGCCGCCGCCCTGCTCAAGGGCCTGACCCTCGCCGTCATGGGGCTCTGGGTGTTCGCCGACACCCTCCATGCGGTGCTGGTGCTCGGGGTTCCGAAGGCGGAGATCATGGGCCTGGTTGGTTTCCTGGCCCTGGCTGCGAACCTTGCGTGCGTGCTGCTGCTCCTGCGGTTCCGGCACGGCGAGGCCAATGTCCGCTCCGTGTGGCTGTGCAGCCGGAACGACGCGATCGGCAACGTTGCGGTCATTCTTGCCGCGAGCGGTGTCTGGGCGTCGGGCACCGCGTGGCCCGACCTGTTGGTCGCCACCACGATGGCCGGACTGTTCCTGTGGTCCGCGACTCGGATCACGCTTCAGGCGTTGCGAGAATATCGTGAGCGGGACGATGCGATCGCGGAAGGACTCTGATCGCGAACCTCAGTTCACTCGTGGTTCCGTCACCCCGATCAGGCTGTCGCGAGTGACGATCTCCGCCAGCTCCTCCTCGCTCATGTCCTCGGTGCCGGCTGGGCGCATCGGCAGGATCATGTACCGCATGTCGGCGGTGCTGTCGTGGACCCGAATCCGGCGGCCGGGCTCGATCTCCGTTCCGAATTCCGCCAGCACCCGGCGCGGCTCACTCACCGTGCGGCTGCGGTAGCTCCGCGACTTGTACCAGTCGGGAGGACGGCCGAGCAGGAATCGCGGATAGCACGAGCAAAGGGTGCACACCACGACGTTGTGGGTCTCGGGTGTGTTCTCCATCACGAGTATCGGTATGGGTCCGACGTCGATGCCGGTCTCCGCCGCGGCGGTCTTCGAATCGGCCAGCAGCCGCTCGCGAAACCCGTCGTCCATCCAGGCGCGGGCCACGAGCCGTGCGCCGCGGGCCGGGGTGAATGTGTCGATCCGCTCGACCTGCGCCCGCATCTCGTCGGCGGTGACGACCCCCTTCTCGATGAGGAGGGACACCACCGCCATCTGCATGATCTGGTGGTAAGCGAGGGGGGTGTCTTCCATGTCCGGCTGGGGCGGGTGATGGTGGGTCGGATCCACGTCGTATCCGCCGTGACCGTGCGCGTGCTGACGTTCGTGTCCGTGCGTCTGTCCGCCGGCATGTTCGTGTCCGCTCATTTCGCGTCCTCCGAAACCGGATCGAGCCAGTGCTCGTAGAGTTCGATCTCCACGCGATCCCGTTCGCTGCCGCCATAGTCGGGCCAGAGCGAGCGGCTCGCGAAACCCACGCGGTAGAGCACCTCGTGCGCCGCGTCGCGATTGCCGTACGCAAGCTGCTCGGGGTTGCGGAACCGCCCGCAGATGCGCTCGATCTCTCCGACCTGTCCGCGGCAATACCAGGGGGTGCGCACGTGCCCGGGCGGGTACCGTTCGTGTACACGCACGCGATCGCCCGGAGAGAATCTCGCAGCCGCGCCGGTCATCCGAGCTCGTACCTCCGGCCGGCCTCGATCTCGGCCATGCGCGCCCCGAGCTCGCTCACGCCGATGATCTTCTTCTCGAGCAGCAGGTTGGTCATGGACGCCATCCACCGCTCGTAGTAGCTGTAGCGGTCGTAGGCGTCGGCTCCGAGCTCTTCGATGCCCCGGCGCAACTCGTCCACGCAGAGGAGATTGCGTTGCCCGAGGAGCACCCTCAGCGCGTCCACGCGCTTCTCCCAGGGAGCCGTGTCGTGCTCGTCCCGGTCGATGTGGCCGGCGTCGAGCCCGCCCATGTCATGGTGCCGCCGCACTGCGTTCATGGTGTCGTCCTCCCGCTGCACCGCTCAATACCGATAGTACTCCGGTTTGAAGGGTCCTGCGGGGTCGACGCCAATGTACTCGGCCTGCTTCTCATTGAGTGTCGTGAGCCTCACGCCGAGCTTGTCGAGGTGCAACGCCGCGACTTTCTCGTCGAGATGCTTCGGAAGCACGTACACCTTTCTTTCGTAACGTTCGGGATGCCGCCACAGCTCGATCTGGGCCAGCACCTGATTGGTGAACGATGCGCTCATCACGAAGCTCGGATGGCCGGTCGCGCAGCCGAGATTGACGAGCCTGCCTTCGGCGAGAACGATGAGCCGGCGGCCGTCGGGCAGCTCGACCTCGTCGACCTGCGGCTTCACGTTGTGCCACCGGTAGTTGCGCAGCGCCTCGATCTGAATCTCCGAGTCGAAGTGCCCGATGTTGCACACGATCGCGCGGTCCTTCATCTGCCGCAGGTGGTCGATGGTGATGACGTCGACGTTGCCGGTCGCGGTCACGAAGATGTCCGCGACCGGCGCGACCTCGTCCATGGTGCGGACCTCGTAGCCCTGCATCGCCGCCTGCAGGGCGCAGATCGGATCGATCTCGGTGACCACGACCCGTGCTCCCTGGCTTCGCAGGCTCTCGGCCGAGCCCTTGCCGACGTCGCCGAATCCGTTCACCACCGCGATCTTCCCGGCAATCATGACATCGGTGGCTCGCTTGATTCCGTCGACCAGGCTCTCGCGACACCCGTAGAGGTTGTCGAATTTCGACTTCGTGACGGAGTCGTTGACGTTGATGGCGGGAGCCAGAAGGGTACCGGCCTTCTCCATGTCGTAAAGGCGCTGTACGCCGGTCGTGGTTTCCTCGGACAGACCGCGAACGCCGTCCATCAGCTCGGGGAACTTCTCGTGCATGACCGCGGTCAGGTCACCACCGTCGTCGAGGATCATGTTCGGCCGCCAACTGCCCGGGCCTTCGATGGTGCGGTCGATGCACCACCAGAACTCCTCCTCCGTCTCGTTCTTCCAGGCGAAGACCGGAACACCGGCCGCCGCAACCGCGGCTGCGGCATGGTCCTGGGTGGAGAAGATGTTGCACGAGCTCCAGCGCACCTCGGCGCCGAGCGCGGTCAGGGTCTCGATGAGCACCGCGGTCTGGATCGTCATGTGCAGGCAGCCGGCGATTCTCGCTCCAGCCAACGACTGCTCTTCGCCGTACTCGGTTCGCAGCGCCATCAGCCCCGGCATCTCCGTCTCGGCAATCGCAATTTCCTTGCGACCCCATTCGGCATCCGCCGGATTCTTGATCTTGAAGTCTTCCTTGGTCGTCATGGTTCACATTTCGTTAATGGTTCGGTCGTGACGGCCAGGCGCGTGCATCGACGTTCGCGATACCGTCGCCCGGCACCGGTCTGCGGCTCAGGCCCCGAATGCGCTCTTGAGATCGGGAACCAGATCGGTGCGTTCCCAGGAGAAGCCGCCATCCGGCTCGGGTTCCCGGCCGAAGTGGCCGTACGCCGAAGTGCGGCCGTAGATCGGCCGGCTGAGTCCGAGCCGTTCGCGGATGCCGCGAGGCGACAGGTCGACGAGATCCTGGAGGACCTCCGAGAGCTTCGACTCGTCGACCCTCCCGGTGCCGGCGGTATCGACGTAGACCGAGAGCGGCTTGGACACTCCGATCGCGTAGGCGACCTGAATGGTGCAACGCTCGGCCAGGCCGGCCGCGACGACGTTCTTGGCGACGTAGCGCGCCGCGTACGCGGCGGAGCGATCGACCTTGGAGGGGTCCTTGCCCGAGAACGCGCCGCCGCCGTGAAGCGCCGCGCCTCCGTAGGTGTCGACGATGATCTTCCGTCCGGTGAGTCCGCAGTCGCCGTCGGGGCCGCCGATGACGAAGCGCCCGGTGGGGTTGACGTAGAACTCCTTCTCGGGACACATCCATCCATCCGGCAACACCTTCTCGACGAAGGGTCGGACGAGTTCCCGTACCTCCTCCTGTCCCAGCGATGCATCGTGCTGGGTGGAGACCACCACGGAGGTCGCCGCGACAGGCTTGCCGTCTTCGTAGCGCAGCGTGACCTGGCTTTTCGAGTCCGGCCCGAGACCGGGTGTCGAGCCCGCGTGCCGCGCCTCGGCCATCCGCTTCAGAATCTGGTGGGAGAAATGGATGGGCGCGGGCATCAGCACCGGCGTCTCCCGGCATGCGTACCCGAACATCAGCCCCTGATCACCCGCTCCCTCGTCCTTGTTTCCGGCCGCGTCGACTCCCTGCGCGATATCGGCGGACTGCTTGTGCAGGTGCACCTGTATGTTGGCGTTCTTCCAGTGAAACCCGGACTGCTCGTATCCGATGTCCCGGATGGCGTCGCGCACCGCCGACTCGATGTCGTCCGTTCCGATGGAATCGGGACCTCGCACCTCCCCTGCGATGACGACGAGGTTCGTCGTGCAGAGCGTCTCGCACGCGACCCGCGCATCGGTGTCGGCGCCGAGGTACATGTCGACGACCGTATCGGAGACACGATCGCAGACCTTGTCCGGATGGCCTTCCGAGACCGATTCGCTCGTGAACAGATAACTTGCCATGTTTCGAATTCCTGTTGACGTTGTGGGGTATGGCCTCGATCAAGGCACCGGTCGGGAGTCGCACTGCGCAGTCACGAATCCATGCGGAATCCGCCCGCGTGGCGCTCTCGGCGGATCAGCGGACTCCCGATGCCTGGAGGATGCCCGGCACCTTGTCTTCCCATCCGATGGCCATGACGTGCACTCCCTTGCACATGGAACGAATGTCCGCGATGACCGCCGCCGCCATCTCACTGCTCGTCGCGGCCCGGTCGGTGGAATCGGCGAGCTTGCGGATGAGCGCCTCGGGGACATCGATGCCCGGTACATGCTCGTTCATGTAGGCGGCCATCCTCGGTGACTTCACGGGGATGATCCCCGCGAGCAGGTGCACGCCGAGCGAGTCGACGCGGTTCGCGAACCGCTCGAAGGCTCCCGGATCGTAGATTGCCTGGGTCTGGAAGAACGTGGCGCCGGCATCGCGCTTCTCGATCATCCGATCGATCTCCTTGTCGAGTTCCCTCGCTCCCGGATTGACCACCGCACCGATGCAGAACTCGGGAGAGCCGTCGAGCGCATTGCCGGTCATGTCCTTCCCGCCGCTCATGCCGGCCGCGGCGCGAATGATGTCGGCGGACACGACGTCGAAGACCCCCTTCGCGTCGGGATGGTCCCCGTTCTTCGGTGGATCGCCTCCCATGAACGCGATGTTTCGCACGCCCAGCGACCACGCTCCGAGCAGGTCGGCCTGAATGGCGATCCGGTTCCGGTCGCGGCTTGTGATCTGCATGATGGGCTCGAGTCCCAGATCGACCAGATGATGGGCGACCGCCATCGGTGCCATCGCCATGCGAGCGGCGTGCGAATCGGTCAGGTTGAATGCGTCGACATGGCGGCTCAGCATGCGCGCGCGCTCCAGAAGCGGATCCAGCGACGTGCCTTTCGGCGGCGTCAGCTCGCTCGTGACGACGAATCGATCGCCGTCGAGCGCAGTTCTGAGGTTGCTCACGAGGTTGCTCCCAAGGTAGCCGCGCCCGGTGCCATCCGCGGGCGCCTCGATGCGGGGTCGAAACCCGGTGCCCGGAGGCCGAGGTACGAAGATGAGGCGCGCGAGGATACGGCATCACGCTCGCACCCGACAAACCCGCTATCGCGCATGGGTGCACGTCAGATTTTTGGGATTGTGAAAAGTAGGCTGGGATATGGCAGGATTCTGTCTGCATACAATACAGGCAGGCAGGAGAGAACGTCATGCCCACCCCCGATGAGCACCAAGCGTTGAGCCGGCGCCGAGACG